>NZ_LT963430.1:2595604-2895604 GCF_900199405.1 Beduinella massiliensis | reverse complement strand
AATTATCCGCGTCATCCTCACCAACATCGATTCGGTGTTGGGCTTCAAGTTCACCTACGGCGCGTCGGGCCTCAAGCGCATCCCCAAGACCTCCTCCTTCACGCTGGTGTTCATCTGCGTCGCGGTGACGTGCCTCGTGATCCACATGATCATGAAGTCTCGCCATGGACGCGCGATTCTCTCCATCCGCGAAAATGAAATCGCCGCGGAGGCCTGCGGCGTCAATACCACTTATTACAAGGTCATGGCATTCGTGGTATCCGCCTTCTTCGCGGGGATCGCCGGCTGCCTGTACGCGGGGTACCTGGGGTCCCTGTACCCCTCGACCTTCAAGTTCATGAAATCCATCGAAATTCTGGTGCTGGTGGTGCTGGGCGGCATGGGTTCGATGCTCGGCTCCGTCCTCTCGGCGACGGTGCTCACCATCCTGCCGGAGCTGCTGCGCGGCATCGCGGAATACCGCATGGTCGCCTATTCGCTGCTGCTGGTCGTCATGATGATCTTCCGCCCGAAGGGATTGCTGGGAACCTACGACTTCTCCCTCTCCCGCATTCTGGAGAAGGCATTGAACGGCGGCTTTAAGAAGGGGAAGGAGGCGGCTAAACCGTGAGTTATCGACGCATCCCGGAGCCCAAGCTGGTGCCGGTTCCGAATCCCAACATCATCCCGGAGCGCGACGTGGACAAGGCGCCCATTTTGGAGTGCCGCCACCTCGGCATCGACTTCGGCGGCCTGACGGCCGTGGGCGATTTCAACATGGCCATCGGCCGAACGGAGATCGCGGGCCTGATCGGCCCTAACGGCGCGGGCAAGACGACGGTGTTCAACCTGCTGACCAAGGTGTATCAGCCTACGCGCGGAACCATCTTGATGGACGGCCGCGACACGGCGGGCATGAACACTATCCAGGTCAACCGCGCGGGCATCGCGCGTACGTTCCAGAACATCCGCCTCTTCAAAAGCCTGACCGTGCTCGACAACGTGCTCATCGGTATGCAGGGCGGCATGCAGTACAACCTGGGCAGCGCCATCCTGCGCCTGCCGTCGTATTGGAAGGAAGAACGCAGTGCCCGTGCGCGCGCGCTGGAGCTGCTGTCGATCTTCGACATGCAGAACTTGGCGGATCACGAGGCCGGAAGCCTGCCCTACGGCGCGCAGCGCCGCCTGGAGATCGTGCGCGCGCTGGCGACCCGGCCCAAGCTGCTGCTGCTGGACGAGCCGGCGGCGGGCATGAACCCATCGGAGACGAGCGAGCTGATGGACAACATCGTCAAGATCCGCGATACGTTCCAGATCGCCATCATGCTCATCGAGCACGACATGAACCTCGTCATGGGCATTTGTGAGGGCATCTGCGTGCTCAACTTCGGCCAAATCATCGCCAAGGGCACGGCGGACGACATACAGAACAACCCGGAGGTCATCAAGGCTTATCTGGGCAGCGGCAAGGAGGGATGACGCCATGATGCTGAATGTCGATAACATCAACGTTTACTACGGCGCCATCCATGCCATCAAGGACGTATCCTTCCACGTGGAAGAGGGCGAAATCGTCACCCTGATCGGCGCGAACGGAGCGGGCAAGTCGACCATCCTCAAGACGATGTCGGGCCTGCTGCACAGCAAGACCGGCTCCATCGAGTTCATGGGGGAGAAGCTGGGCGGCGTTCAGCCGCACAAGATCGTCGAAAAGGGGCTCGCGCAGGTGCCGGAGGGCAGGCGCGTCTTCACCCAGATGACCGTGGAGGAAAACCTGGAGATGGGCGGTTACACGCAGCCCGGCGGCCAGATCGCCGCGGGCATTCAGGACGTGTTCAAGCGTTTCCCCCGGCTGGAGGAGCGCCGCAGGCAGATCGCGGGCACGCTCTCCGGCGGCGAACAGCAGATGCTGGCCATGGGCCGTGCGATGATGTCCAAGCCCAAGCTGCTCATGCTGGATGAACCCTCGATGGGCCTCGCGCCGCTGCTGGTCGAGCAGGTCTTCGACATCATCAAGGAGCTGCACAGGGCGGGCGTCACCATCCTTTTGGTGGAGCAGAACGCGCGCATGGCCCTGTCTGTCGCGGATCGCGGCTACGTGCTGGAAACGGGCCACATCATCCTGAGCGGCCCAGGGCAGGAACTGCTGTCGGATGAGGGCGTCAAGCGAGCGTACCTCGGCGGCTGATGCAAAAAGGAATCGGAGAATTTTCCGGTTCCTTTTTGATGTGCCGTGGGGGGAAATCGGCGTATTTACGAAACCTTTTTCTTCGCATGCGCCTCTTCAGAGCCGCGCCCCTTTGCGGCCGCGCGGCTCTTTACGAGGCGTGCGACCGTCGCGCGAATGTCCTCCGGCGTCGTTTCGGGGTTCAGCGTGCACAGGCGTAAGACCTTCCGGCCCCGCAGCTCGGTGGTGAGTACCTGCGCATAACCGCTTTGCGTGATCTCATGGGCGATTTCCTGATTGATTCGGTCGAGCCGATGGGCGGGCACGCCTGCGGGGGCAAAGCGGAAACACACGATCCCCTGCTGCGCGGGCGAGACGATTTCCCAGTCGGGCTGCTGCCGCACGAGCTGCGCGGCGAAATCGGCCATCGCGTATCCATGCTCGATCGCCCGGCCCATGCCCTCGCTGCCTATGACCTGCAGGGTGAGCCACAGCTTCAGGCTTCGCGCAGGGCGCGTCAGCTCGGGACCCAAGTCCCAAAAGTCCGGGCTCTGGTTAAACGCACCCGCGTCCTTCAGGTATTCCGGATGTACGGCAAAACTGCGCAGAAGGTGGGCCTGATCGCGCAGGAGCACCACACTGCACCCGTAGGTTTGCATCAGCCACTTGTGTGCATCCCAGCTCAGGCTGTCGGAAAGCTCGATCCCGGAAAGCAGATGCCGGTAGCGCTTTGACAGCAGGACGGACGCGCCGAAGGCCCCGTCCACGTGCATCCACAGGCCATACGCGCGGCATATCGCGGCGATTTCGGGCAGCGGGTCGATGCTCCCCGTGTTCGTCGTGCCGGCGGTCGCGATCACGGCGAACGGCTTCTTTCCGGCGGCACTGTCTTCCGCGATGGCGGCGCGCAGCGCGCCCGCGTCCATGCGGAAGGCCGCGTCCGAGGGGACCTTTCGCACCTGATCGGCCCGAAAGCCGATGATGTGCAGCCCCTTGGCGATGGAAGAATGCGTCTGATCGGAGACGTAGGCGACGGCGGACGCCCGCTCTGCATCGCTCAGCTTAGCGTCCCGCGCGGCGGTCAGCGCGGTCAGGTTCGCCATGGAGCCGCCGGAGACGAAGAGCCCGCCGCATCCATCGGGATAGCCCGCGAGTCCGCACATCCAGCGAACGAGCGCCTCCTCTACACATCCAGCGGCGGAAGCGTTCATCCGGCACCCTGCGTGCGGGTCGAATGCATTGGTCATGACGTCGCCCATCCAGGAAAAGAGGGAGACGGGGCTGGGGATGCACGCAAAGCAGCGGGGATGCTGCACCAGTGCGTTCTTTGTGTACACGTCGCTGAGCATTTCCCGGTAGACCTCGTCGACCGGACGGCCTTCCCGCGGAATCCCGCGCGACAGGAGACGCTGGAGCGTTTCACCGTCCGCCTGACGGAGAACGTCTTCCTCGCCGATATGCCGGTAAAGCCCGAGAACCGTATCGATAAATTCCTTCATCAGTTCTCCGGCGCTGTCGATCTGTCTTTCCATCGCTGCCTCCATGGTTCTGCCTCCCTCGTACGCTTGACATTGTTCAGGCATTACTGTACCATAAAACCCGTCGATTTGTGAAATTCATTGTTTTTATGATATGGTTCAAAATAATTGATGGGAGAGCTTATGGAAATCAGAAACATCGCGACCTTTGTGCGCATCGCGGAGCTGCAAAATTTTTCCCAGGCTGCGGAGCAGCTCGGGTACTCGCAGTCCGCCGTCACCATGCAGATCAAGCAGCTCGAAAAGGAGCTGCACACGCAGCTTTTTGAGCGCATCGGCAAACACGTCAAGCTGACGCAGGTAGGAGAGCGGCTGCTCCCGCGTGCGCTGGAGATTTTAGACGCGGTGCGCGGGGCCGAAAACGTCACGCGTACGCCGGGGGACGTCACGGGCAGGCTGCGCATCGGCACGGCCGAATCCCTCCTGATCAGCGTGCTGCCGCCGATCCTGATGGAGTTTGGCCGGATTTGCCCGCACGTGGAGGTCAGCACGCACACGGCCCCTGTGTCCGATCTGTTTGACATGGTGCGGCGCAACGACATCGACGTTCTGTACTTTTTGGATCAAAAGATCGACTTCCCGGAGTGGGTGAAGGTAGCAGAACGCCCGGAAGCCGCGGTATTCG
Source organism: Beduinella massiliensis (assembly GCF_900199405.1). Classification (NCBI taxonomy): domain Bacteria; kingdom Bacillati; phylum Bacillota; class Clostridia; order Eubacteriales; family Beduinellaceae; genus Beduinella; species Beduinella massiliensis. The sequence continues at coordinate 2,891,295 of NZ_LT963430.1, read as the reverse complement.
TCGCGTCGTCGGAGCATCCGCTGACCCGGGAAAGACAAATTCCCCTGGAGCGCCTGCTCAGGGAACCGTTCGTGCTCACGGAGAAGGGGATCAGCTACCGTTACGCGATGGAGCAGGCGTTGGCGGCGGAAGGCGCCGAGCTGCATCCGTTTCTGGAAACCGGCAACACCGGCGTCATCACGAAGCTGCTGCTGCAAAACCACGGGGTTTCGTTTCTGCCGGAGTTCGTCGTGCGGGATTTTATACGCGACGGCAGCCTTTCCGCGCTGGACACGACGTGCCCTGAAATCTGCATGTACAGCCAGCTCGTCTACCATCGGCACAAGTGCATCACGCCCCAAATGGAACGCTTTTTGGAGCTGATGACAAGGCACGCCAAAGATCCCTCCGCGCCGTGCGCCTGAACAGGGGAAAGAGCCGGGGTTTGCGCACTTTCGCAACTTTGGATAAGAAATCTGTCCGCCGCGTTGTTATACGGGGCGCAGAGGATAAGAACATGAGGGAGCTTAACGCGCAGGGCACCGCCCGCGCGGCCGCTTTTTTAGAGGGCAGTCTGAGGAAGAATCTTCGGCTCGACGACGCGGCGGCGGCATGCGGCTAAGTACCACGTTGAGCGAATGTTCACGGCTAGGGTAGCCTGTGCGGTTTATCTGCAAGTGCGCCGCAGGCCGCTGATGGAGGCGTGCGACGCCTCGTCGGCACGGAGGAGGCGCTCGTTGACGTCGCTGAAAATCAGCAGGCCTTCACGAAAGCGTTTCGCAGCCTGTACGGCGTACCCCGAAAGCCTACCGGAAGAAGGCGCGTTTTATCCGGTTCAGCTCCCCTTTGCGGCGAAGAAAGGGCATGACAAAAAGCGGACTGGGAAGATTCCGAAATGCCCTCTTGACACCGTCCGCCGCCGCATGTTATACTGCCCGCAGGTTCATACAGGATAGGGTTTGACGAAAATTTCATAGACATCGTGTTGCGAGGGAACTGTATAAGTTGAAAAAGGTAAGACCTGACCTCTTGACCTGTCGGTTAATACCGGCGTAGGGAAGCAATTTCTTACGCCGGTATTTTTGTCGCGTATGAAAGAGCTTCCGGGCGGCGGAGGCTCTTTCTTTGTTTGGAGGGTGAATATGTCGTTTATCGAGTGCGCGGTCAGAGATTCACTGCCCGTCTGGAACAGCTGCCTGGAAACGCCGTTTATACAGGGGCTGGCGCGGGGCGATCTTCCGCACGCGGCGTTCAGGCGGTACATGATCCAGGACAGCATCTATCTGAAGCACTATGCCCGCGCGTACGGCAAGGCCATCTATCACGCGCGTACGCTTCGCGAGATTCAGGTCTACTATGACATGCTGAATTTCGTGACGGATCGAGAGTCGGCCGTCCGCCTGAGCTATCTGAGGTGCTATGGACTTACGGACGGCGACGTCGAGCGCATGACGCCGGAACCGGCGGCGCGGCGATACATCCGTTTTCTGTCCGAGGTGGCAGAGCGGGGGGACGGCGGCGAAATCCTGACGGCACTTTTGCCCTGCATGCTCAGCTACAGCTACATCTTTCGCGTTGTCGCGAAGGATGAAGGGGCGAAGGCCTCGCGGTATTGGGACTTCATCGAGGATTACGCGGACGCGCAATACGCCCTGCGGTGCGGACAGTGGAGCGCCTTTGCGGAAGAGCGTTGCTGCCCGCGGGATGCGCGGGAGATGGCGCGTCAGCTTTCCGCATTTCGCAAGGCCAGCCTTTTGGAGTGGGGCTTCTTTCGGATGGCGGGGCCGCGCGAGGCAGATTCAAAAGCGTGATCCATCGCGCAAATGAAAAGGAGGAACCCACATGAAAAAGGTTTTGACCATCGCGGGCTCGGACTGCAGCGGGGGCGCGGGCGTGCAGGCCGACTTGAAGACGTTTTCCGCGCACGGCGTGTACGGCATGAGCGTGATTGCGGCGGTCGTCGCGGAAAACACGTGCCGTGTGCTGGATGTACAGGAGATCACGCCGGAGATGATCCGAAAGCAGATGGACGCGGTGTTCGAGGACGTCGAGGTGGACGCGGTCAAGGTTGGCATGCTCTCGTCCCCTGCATGCATGCGCGCGGTGGTCGCGGGTCTGAAAGCATACAGGCCGCGGCACATCGTCGTAGACCCGGTAATGTACGCGAAGAACGGCAGCCCCCTGATGGAGCCATCCTCCATCGGCTGCCTGATCCGTGAGGTCGTCCCCCTCGCGGAGGTGCTGACGCCCAACATTCCGGAGGCGGAGGCGATCACGGGGATGACGATTGAGCGCCTTTCGGACATGGAGCGGGCGGCCGTTCGCATCCGGTCCATGGGCTGCAGGGCGGTCGTGGTGAAGGGCGGACATGCCTGCGGAGAGGCCGTCGACGTCCTGTTCGACGGCGAACAGATCCATCGCTTTCCCGGCAGACGAATCCGGACGAAGAACACCCACGGCACGGGCTGCACGTTTTCTTCGGCGATCGCCGCCCGGCTCGCCGGGGGATGCACGGTGGTAGAAGCGGTGAGGCTGGCGAAGGAATACGTACAGGGGGCGATCGAACACGCCCTGTCCATCGGTCATGGAAATGGGCCGACGAATCACTTTTATTCCCTGTACAGCGCGGGGATTTCACAGGAGGCGCAGCATGCAGATTGACTATACCCTTTATCTGGTCACGAACAGGGACGTAATTCGGGATGCGACGCTGCCGGATGCGGTGGAGCGCGCGATTCGCGGCGGCTGCACGATGGTCCAGATCCGGGAGCAGGACGCGCCGTCCACGGACTTCCTCAGGCGGGCGCTGGAGGTGAAGCGCGTCACGGACCGATACGGCGTGCCGCTCATCGTCAACAATCGGGCAGATATCGCGCTGGCATCCGACGCGGCGGGCGTTCATGTCGGGCAGAGCGACCTGCCCGCGGCTGCGGCGAGACGGCTGATGGGTTCAAAACGAATTTTAGGCGTTTCCGTAACGACGGTCGAAGAGGCGGTGCGGGCCGAGGCGGATGGGGCGGATTACCTGGGCGTCGGCGCAATTTTTCCTTCGAGCACCAAGCCCGATGCAAAGGCGGTCGGCCTTCAGACGCTTCAAAGCATTTGCGGGGCGGTTCGGCTGCCGGTGGTGGCGATTGGCGGCATCCGCGAAGATACCGTGCCGCTGCTGCCCGCGGGCCTTGCGGGCGTGGCCGTCGTATCCGCGATCCTCGCGCAGGCGGACGTTCGCGCGGCGGCGGAGCGGATGCGTCTTTGCCTTGAGCGCGCGGGTGGACGACGCGGACGCTGACATGGAAGCGAAGAACGCGGCGCGCGCGAAACTTTTTTGCAGATTGGGGAAAACCCCTTGACCTTGAGCGCACTCCAGGGATTATAATAGGTGCAGTATATTGCGGAGGAGGAAGCGACATGGGATACTTAGGAGAAAACATCCCCAAGCTGGGGTTCGGGTTGATGCGCCTGCCGATGATCGGGGAAGAGGTGGACATCGAGCAGACCAAGCAGATGGTCGATCTGTTCCTTTCGAAGGGCTTTACGTACTTCGACACGGCGTTTGGCTATCTGGGCGGCAAGTCAGAGCTGGCCGCGGGGGAGGCGCTGGTGAAGCGCTATCCGCGCGACCGTTTTCAGCTCGCGACCAAGCTGCCGGCCTGGGCGGGCCCCAAGAACGCGCAGGAGGCGAAGGACATGCTCTTCACCTCGCTTAAACGCACGGGCGCGGGATACTTCGACTTTTACCTGCTGCACAACCTTGGCGACAAGCGCACGGAGTTCTTCGACCGCTTCGGCATCTGGGATTTCGTGGCCGAGCAGAAGGAAAAGGGCCTTCTCCGCCACGTAGGTTTCTCCTTCCACGACAAGGCGGACGTGTTGGACGAGGTGCTGACCCGGCACCCGGAGATGGAGTTTGTGCAGCTTCAGATCAACTACGCCGACTGGGAGAGCGAATCGATCCAGTCCCGCAGGTGCTACGAGGTCGCGCGAAAGCACGGCAAGCCCGTGATCGTGATGGAGCCGGTCAAGGGCGGATCGCTCGCCAACCTGCCGGACAACGTGGCGAAGGAGCTGCGCGCGGCGAATGCCGAAGCCTCGCTCTCCTCCTGGGCGATCCGTTACGCCGCCTCGCTGGAGGGACTGGTCACCGTGCTCAGCGGCATGTCGAGCCTCGAACAAATGAAGGACAACGTCTCCTTCATGGAGCGCTTCAAACCGCTGGACGAAGCCGAGCGCGAGGCCGTGGCCCGCGCGCAGCGCGCGTTGGCCACGAGCCCGCGCATCCCCTGCACGAACTGCCAATATTGCGTCAAGGGCTGTCCGCAGGGCATCGCCATTCCTGGCATCTTCAAGGCCATGAACACGAATCTCGTGTACGGAAACAAGGCGGGCGCGCAGGGGGATTACGAATGGGAAACGCGCGAAGGCGGCGTGGCGTCCAAGTGCATCGCCTGCGGCCAGTGCGAGAGCGTCTGTCCCCAGCACATCCACATCATCGAGGAACTGGAAAGGGCGAAGGCGGCGTTTGAAAAGTAAGCCCGGGCGCTCGCCTGCGTTTCGATGCGGATAAACCATGTCAGGTGCGGGGGAAATGTACGAAGAGGACCCCTTCTATGAAATCGAATGGACCGGCTTTGCCGGTGACCGGCGGCGGAGCCTGCGGCTCTGCCGTTCTTTTGTTCCTGCCGCGCAAAGGGGGCGTTCGGGCTTCCCTTCCCGCGCTTTTTACGCTATGATAAAAGCTGAATAAATATGAAATAGAAATGAGCGGGCGGCAGGAGGCATGTGCGTGAAAAAGTATCTTTCCGTGTTCCGTATACGTTTTATCAACAACCTGCAGTACCGCGCCGTCCTCTTTGGAGAGATGGCGGCAAGGTTTGGCTGGGGCATCATGGAGATCCTGGCGTTTGCGGCGTTTTACCGCGCGAGCCCGGAGTCGTTTCCGATGACGTTTTCGCAGACCGTCTCCTACCTGTGGATGCAGGAAATTCTGCTCGTGCTCTTTTCCGTCGTCTTTCAGGACGGCGAGATCTACGCGTCCCTCCGGGACGGGTCGATCGCTTACGAGCTTGTTCGGCCCATGAGTCTGTACGGCCGCTGGTTTTCCCAGTCCGCCGCCAACAGGATATCGTTTACGCTGCTCAACTGCGCCCCCGCATTCCTGCTGGCGCTGGTCGTGCCCGCGCCTTACCGCATGTCCCTACCGCCGGACGCGTTGCAGTTTCTGCTTTTTCTGTTTTCCACCGTGCTGGCGCTGGGCGTGGTGGTCGCGTTTGCGATGCTGATGTACATCTCGCTGTTTTACACGATTTCACAGCGGGGCGTCAAGATCATCGTGAGCGCCCTGACGAGCTTTCTGTCCGGAGCCGTCATTCCGCTTCCGTTTTTTCCCGCCCCGGTGCTGGCCGTTGTGGAGCGGCTGCCGTTCGCGGCCATGCAGAACATGCCGCTCAGAATTTACAGCGGCCATATCGCGGGCGCGGCGGCGCTTCAGGGCATTGCCTTTCAGGTTTTCTGGCTTGCGGCGCTGATGCTCGTCGGGCAGCTTGCGATGCGCAGCGCTCTTCAAAAAGTGGTCGTGCAGGGAGGCTGACATGCTTTACATCAAGATGACCGGCGTTCACCTCAAGAGCCAGATGCAGTACAGGCTGTCGTTCTTCCTGACTACGCTGGGCCAGTTCATCACCTCGTTTACCGCCTTCTTTGGCATTTCCTTCATGTTTTCGCGTTTTCACGCGGTGGAAGGATTCACGTACGAGGAGGTGCTTCTCTGCTTTTCCGTGGTGGTGATGGCGTTCTCCCTGGGGGAGATGGCGGGGGGAGGCTTCGCCGCTTTTCCGAGCATGATCGGAAATGGCGAGTTTGACCGCGCCCTCGTGCGTCCGCGAAGCCTGCTAATGCAGGTGCTGGCGCCTAAGATGGACTTTACGCGGCTGGGCCTGCTCTTGCAGGCGGTGCTCGTGCTTTGCTACGCCGTGCCGAAGAGTGGGGTCGCGTGGACGTGGGGGAAGGCCCTCACGCTTTGCACGATGATCCTGAGCGGCAGCATCCTGTTCTTCAGCCTTTTTTTGATCTACGCCGCCTGCGCGTTCTTCACGCTGGAGGGGCTGGAGTTTTTCAACTTCTTTACCTACGGAGGCCGGAAGTTCGGCAACTATCCGTTTTCGATCTACGGGAAGAACGCGCTGTTCTTTTTGACGTTCGTGATTCCGCTCGCGCTGTTTCAATACTATCCGCTTCTGTACCTGCTGGACAGGGAGCAGAGCGCCTTATTCGCCCTTCTTCCCCTGGTGGGGATGCTCTTTCTCGCACCCAGCTACGCGCTCTTTCGGCTTGGGCTTCGCCATTACAAGTCGACCGGATCGTGAGACGGCAAAACCGTATGCGGCCAGGTCCCCGGAAGGCTTTGCGCCCTTGCCGGGAACCTGGCTGCATCGTCACCTCTCCATCTCGTCCATGCGCTCCATGAAGCGCTCCGCCTGCTTTTCTTCGCAGCCGGGACGGTAGGCGCAGTACCTTTCGAGCGCCTCCTCCGCGTCCCAGACGACGTGCCAGCCGAGCCGCTCGCGCGCCGGCCGGTCGCAGAGCATGGCGGGGTAGGGGCAAAGCGGCAGGGCGTCCTCCGTGATGGCGGAATCGCTCTTCAGCGTGCGCCGCAGCACGCGCACCGCGCCCCGGCGGGAAAGCACGCATTCCGGCGGCGCAGAAAAGTTCCATGCGCCGGTGTAGGCATCGCCGTGTCGCAGCACCATGGCGGCAGCGCTCAGCGCGCCCGCGTAGGCGTTGAGCGGATGCATGAAGACTGCCGCGCAGCCGGAGCCGCCCAGATGCAGCGGCTCGTTCAGGCGCAGGCGGCGCATCCACTCGTCCAAAGGATCGTCGGAGGCGGCACCGTAGAGCAGCGGCAGGTGGCGTGCGCAGACGGCGCTGACCGGATCGCCCATCAGCGCGCGGCTGGCCGCGAGGAGCACCTGCTGCACGAGGCTTTCGCAAAGGCCGCTGACGTTGCGCCCGCCGGTGGCGTCGGTCTGGTCGGGCGGAAAGGCGGGCGGCGAGGCGCTGTACACCCACGCGTCGGAGCAGCGGACGATGAGCCGGACGCCCGCCTCGCGCGATTCCGTGACCAGCGTCTGCGCGCAGCGCACCCACTCCGCCGTGTCCATGCGCTTATCCTGCGGCGGGCGAGAAGCCCAGATGACGAGCTGCGGCCGTTCATGCGTGAGCACGCCGCAGAGCGCGTCGGCGCTGAGCAGCGCGGATCCGGATACCTGAGCCGTCTGTGCGCCCAAGACGCCAAGAAGCGCACGCATCCATACGGCGGGCTGATAGTCCCCGCCGATCACCACGGCGCGCAGGCCGCGGAAGGTTTCCTCCAAAAGTGCACGCATCGTATCCCTCCCGCAGAAGCTATGCGTCGGAGGGTGGAATCATGCGCGCTTGCGGCCGGCGCGGAACGAGCACCGAGAGAGCTTCGGGGGCCGCTGACCGGCGCGGAATCACGTTGGCAGGGATCCCTGTGATGTGTTATAATGAGGCTTAGAACGTGCAGGGAGGATGACTGGATGAAACGAATCTTGTGTCTTTTGCTGATGGCGCTGCTGCTCGTGAGTACGGCGCAGGCGGAAGCGATGACGATGATGGGCTACGACGAGACGAACGGGCGCGATTGGAGCCAAAGCAAGTTCTTTTCCCGCATGGCGGAGCGTACGGGCGTGTCCTTCGAGCTGCGCCAATACACGGAGCGCGAGGAATACGAAAAGGCGCTGCAAAACCTGAAAGCAGACATGCCGGACGTGCTCTTTCGCGCGACGCTGAGCCCCGCGCAGGAGCGGGAGCTGCTGGATGACGGGACGCTGATCGACCTGGCGCCGCTGCTTGAGGCGAACGCGCCGAACCTTTCGGCGCTGCTTGAGCAAAACCCGCAATGGCGTGCGGAGATCACCCTGCCGGACGGGCGCATCGCGGCGCTGCCGATGCTGACGGAGAAGGAGCGGCAGGTGGGCCTGTGGATCAACAGCAAATGGCTGGCCAAGCTGGGGATGAACGTGCCCACGACGCCGGAGGAGCTGAAGAACGCGCTGATCGCGATCCGCGACGGAGACCCGAACGGGAACGGCAAGGCGGACGAGGTCGGGCTGGACGTGACGGGCGTCTGGGCGATGAAGTGGCTGCTGCCGCTCTTCGGCATAAACGCGGACGACTACAACCTGACCACGGTGGACGGCCAGGTCGTCTTTGCGCCGACGCTCAGCGCTTACAGGGATTTTATCGAGTATTTGCACGAACTGTACACGGAGGGGCTGCTTCGCAAGGACGCGTTCACGGGGCTGAACGCCGTGCAGGCGCTGGAGGCGTCCTCCTCATCTTCTCAGAACGCGAACACGGCCGTGACCTCCGGCTGCATCGTGACGCTGGCCCCCTATGCGTCGGTCGGGATCGACGCCAACATGGACTACGAGGTGATCGTGCCCGCGACCGGCCTGTGGCGCGACATGATCGGCACCGTGGCGCGCGGCGCGTTTGCCGTCACCAGCGCCTGCGAGGATCCGGCCGCCGCGCTGCGCTGGGTGGATTATCTCTACAGCGAGGCGGGGGGCATTCTCGCCGCGGCGGGTGTCGAGGACGAGGATTACGTCACGGGCGAGGCGGGATGGACGTGGAAGGTGGATACCTACACGACCATCGACATGCTCAACGCGCAGTCCCTGATGGCGACCTCCGGCGCGATTCCCACGCCGGGGCTGACGCCCTACGACTTCCTCGGCGAGGTGGACAGCGACGTGGACCGCTATAACCGCGCGCAGAGCGAGCGGCTGCAATCGATCGCCACGATGCCGGTTGCAAGAAGCTATCTGACGCGGGAGCAGGCGGAAGAGGTGGAGACGCTGCAGCTTCGCCTGGGCGAAGCGGTGGATCTTGCGATCGGGCGCTTTGCCACGGGCGAAGTAGAACTGACGGACGAAAGCTTCGACGCGTTTGTCCAGAGCGTCCGACCGGACGGCGAGCGCCTCGCCGCCATCTTTAATGAGGCGCTGCAGGCCATACGTTAAAATGCGGGACCGCCGGAACGCGCCCCAATGGGACGCGTTCCGGCGGCTTTTGCGTTCATTGTGCGATGTTGAAAAAAGCGCACAATTATGCTATGATGATTTTGTCGAATGAGGGGCCCGCGCGCAATGCGGCGCATGGCCCTGCGTACAGAAAGAAGGTATCTATATGGCACAAACGATGCCCGCGCTGGTGAAGGCGCAGGCCGGGCCGGGACTTGAACTGCGAAGGGTCGCCATCCCCGACGTCGGCACGAACGACGTCAAAATCAAGATCCACTATACCTCGATCTGTGGGACCGATCTGCACATCTACAACTGGGATCCGTGGTCGCAGGCGACGATCAAGCCGCCGATGACCATCGGGCACGAGTTTGTAGGCGAAATCGTGGAAATGGGCGAGAGCGTGCGCGGCTATCATGTGGGCGACATCGTCTCGGGCGAGGGGCACATCGTCTGCGGGCATTGCCGCAACTGCAAGGGCGGCAAGCGCCATCTGTGCAAGGAGACGCGCGGCGTGGGCGTCAACCGCGACGGCGCGTTCGCCCAGTATCTCGTGATCCCCGACACCAACGTCATCAAGTGCGAGCCGGGCATCCCGGAGGAGCTCTGCTCCTCGTTCGACCCGCTGGGCAACGCCGTGCACACCGCGCTGACGTACGACCTCATCGGCGAGGACGTGCTCATCACCGGCGCGGGCCCCATCGGCATCATGGCGGCGGCGATCTGCTGCCACGTGGGCGCGCGCCACGTGGTCATCACGGACATGAACGACTACAGACTAAACCTCGCGCGAAGCCTCTGCCCCTGCCACACGGTCAACGTCGCGCGCGAGCGGCTGGAAGATAAGATGCACGAGCTGGGCATCTCGGAAGGATTCGACGTCGGCTTGGAAATGTCGGGCAGCGGCAAGGCCTTCAACAGCATGATCGACAACATGTACAACGGCGGAAAAATCGCCGTGTTGGGCATCCAGAGCGGCGACACGGTCGTGCCTTGGAACAAGATCGTCTGGAACTGCCTGGAGATCAAGGGCATCTACGGCCGCCAGATGTTCGAAACGTGGTACAAGATGATGGCGATGCTGAACAGCGGGCTCAAGATCGACGGCATCATCACCCATCGCTTTGGGTATCAGGACTTTGAGAAGGGCTTTGAGGTCATGAACAGCGGCCAGTGCGGCAAGGTCGTGCTCGACTGGACGCACGCTGAGTGACGGAACGAAAGGAAGCGGAGCATGAGAAAGACGGGACTGGATCTCTACCGCCAGGCGGTGGAGCAGAGCCGGGCGGACGGCACCTTTAAGGAAGAGCGCATCATCACGACCCCGCAGGCGAGCCGTATCGACACCACCCAGGCGAAGCACGTGCTCAACATGTGCGCCAACAACTATCTTGGCCTTGCAGACAACGCGGAGATCATCCGGGTGGCCAAGGAAAGCTATGACGTCTGGGGTTACGGCCTGTCGTCGGTGCGCTTCATCTGCGGCACGCAGGAAATTCATAAGCAGCTCGAAAGCAAGATCTCGGGCTTCCTGGGCATGGAGGACACGATCCTGTACTCCTCCTGCTTCGACGCAAACGGCGGCCTGTTCGAGACGCTGCTCGGCCCGGAGGACGCGGTGATCTCCGACGCGCTGAACCACGCGAGCATCATCGACGGCGTCAGGCTTTGCAAAGCCCAGCGTTATCGCTATCAGAATAACGACCTGCAGGATCTGGAGCGCTGCCTGAAGGAAGCGCAGGAGGCGGGCGCGCGCGTCAAGCTCATCGCGACCGACGGCGTCTTCTCCATGGACGGCATCGTCGCCAACCTCGCTGGCATCTGCGACCTGGCGGACCGCTACGACGCACTGGTCATGGTGGACGACAGCCACGCGGTCGGCTTCATGGGCGCGCACGGGCGCGGCACGCCGGAGCATTGCGGCGTCGTGGGGCGCGTGGACATCATCACGGGCACGTTGGGCAAGGCGCTGGGCGGCGCCTCCGGAGGCTACACCAGCGCGCGAAAGGAAATCGTGGATTTGCTGCGCCAGAAGAGCCGGCCTTACCTGTTCTCCAACACGCTCGCCCCCTCGATCGCCAGCGGCGCGCTGCGCACGTTTGAAATGCTCGAGGAGAGCACCGCGCTGCGCGACAAGGTGCACGAGAACACCCGCTATTTCCGCGAGAAGATCCGGCACGTGGGCTTTGACATCATCGAGAGCGATCATCCGATCGTCGCCGTCATGCTCTACGACGCCAAGGTCGCGACAGCCTTCGCCGCCCGCATGCTGGAGCTGGGCGTGTACGTGGTCGGGTTCAGCTATCCGGTCGTGCCGCAGGGAAAGGCGCGCATCCGCACGCAGATTTCCGCCGCGCATACGAAGGAAGACCTCGACTTCGCTGTAGAATGCTTTGCGAAGGTCAAGCAGGAAATGGGCATCTGAAAGGAAGAGCGATCAGTCGTCGCGCGCGGGGTTTCGGCCCCGCGCGCGTCTGTCATATTGGCAAAGGGGCGGGCATATCTTTCCACGAGGAGGGATGACCATGAGCGCTGAAACGCCGAAGGAAGTCATACCGGCAAAGGAAGCCAGGGAACAGCCCAAGACGCCCCGCACGCACGCGGTGACGCTGGAAAACAGGCGCCGCGCAAACGTGACAGGGGTAAATGACGTGGTTCGCTTTGACGAGCAGGAGGTCGTTCTGTCGACGAGCGGCGGGGAGATCACGCTGCTGGGCGACGGCCTGCACATCGCGCGGCTGCATCTGGAGGAAGGACAGCTCATCGTTGAAGGGGACATCACGGGCATCGAATACGGCCAACCGCAGGCACAGGCGGCGCGGGGCGGATTTTTCTCGCGCATGTTCCGATGAAAGAGGCGGCCCGCCAGAGCGGCGTGTTCCTCGCGATGCTGTATGCAGGGCTCGCCGCCGGCATCCTATATGACATCCTGCGCGGTTTTCGCCGCCTTCTTCGCGCAGGGCCCGTGCTGACAGGCGTGCTCGACGTGCTTTTTGGCCTGCTTTCGCTTCTGCCTGCGGCGCTTTTGGTGGGGTCGCTTTCGCACGAGGGGCTCCGTCCGTACATGCTGATGGGCATGGCGAGCGGCCTGCTGCTGTATCTGGCCGGGATCAGCCGGGCGGTTCAGGCGCTGCTGCGCCTGCTCGGGCGAGCCGGACGACGCTTCCTCGAGACCGGGCCAGGACGGGCAATCGCACATATAGGGCAGAAAATCGGGAAGTAAAAAATTTTTCGGAAAAAACGTGGGAACCGCCTGAAGCCGGAAGGAAATTGCCCTTTCGCTGCGAATATAGACAGACATAGTTTCACCGGAAAGAAGGGGACTCCCATGGCTTCCAGCCGTCGCCGCCGCGCACGCTTTGCTCCGAGGTTCTGGATCATCGTGATGGTGCCTGCCATCGCGCTCATCACCTGGCGTTACAGCGCGCGGGAAGCGCGCATCAACGAACAGGAGCTGACGCTCGTGGAGTTGAGCAACAGCTATTACGAGGCGTGCATGGAGGGCGTGCAGATTCGCCAGCAGCTTGAAACCGTCGGCACAGAAGCGTTCATCGAGCGTACGGCCCGCCGCGAATACGGCTATATGATGCCGGGCGAGGCGCGCTTTGTCGTGACCAATCTGCCCGAGCAGACGGAAACCGAACCGGATTTGCCGCTGGCATCGCCTGAGATGGCGGAACCCGCGCCGGATACCTCTGCGCCCGCGCAGCAGGAGCCCAACCCCGACCCGCTCTATGTCCCCGCAGCTTGAGCGGGGTTTTTTGTTCCCCTGAAACCGGCATAACAAAGGAGGAAGACACCATGCGTCTGGCAGCCATCGGAATCGGCTCCAACTCGGTTCGCCTGCTCGTCGCGGACGCCGCGGCAAACGGCGCGATCACCCCGGTTCTGCGCGATCGATGCGGCACGCGCCTTTTCGCGGGCCTCGTCGACGGCGCGCTGACCGAGGAGAGCATGGAGGTATCCGCCTCGGCCTCGCGCGAGCTGGAACGAAAGGCGCGCGAAGCGGGGGCGGGCAAGATTTACATCTTTGCGACCAGCGCAGTGCGCGACGCGAAGAACGGCGATGCATTCATAGAGCGCATCCGTTCGATGACGGGACTCACGCTGGACGTCTGCACCGGCGAACAGGAAGCATTGCTCTCCTACGCGGGCGCGGCAAAGCCCGGGTTGTGCGGCATGATCGACATCGGCGGAGGCTCGACGGAGCTGACCGTGGGGGAGGACGGCGCGGCGATGGCTGCGGTCAGTCTGCAGATGGGTGCGGTGCGGCTGGCACGCCAGCGAAGGATCGCTCATCGGGACGACTTTTACGCTGTCATCGAGCTCGCGCAGGATATCCTCGTGCGGGGCGCGGGCGGTATATTGGCCTGCCCCAGACCGCAGACCTGGGTTGGCGTCGGCGGGACGTTTACGACGCTGGGCGCAATGGATCGGGCGATCACATCGTTCGACCGCGCGCTGGTCGAAGGGCACGCGCTGACGCGGGAAATTGTGCTCTCGTGGGGTGAAAAGCTCTCGCCGATGAGCGTGGAGGAGCGAAAGCGCCTGCCCGGCCTTCAGCCGCAGCGGGCGGATATCGTGGTGCACGGGATCGCCATATTGGCCGCCTGCATGGATTCTCTCGCCATTGAGTCCATCGTCGTGTCGGATCACGGCAATCTGGATGGGTATTTGCGCAAAAAAGTTGCAAAAAAGGGTTGACATTCCACGCAGTATGGTGTATTATAGTCTCTGTCGCTGATGCGGCGCATAAATGACGCGGGGTGGAGCAGTCTGGCAGCTCGTCGGGCTCATAACCCGAAGGTCGGAGGTTCAAATCCTCCCCCCGCAACCATTTGGCGGCATAGCTCAGTTGGCCAGAGCATTCGGTTCATACCCGAAGTGTCATGTGTTCGAATCACATTGCCGCTACCAGCAAGTCCCTTGAAGACAGCAGTTTTCGAGGGGCTTTCTTGTCGTATACGGGGCTTATGCGCATCCGCCGGGCGGCCAGTCTGCGCGTTTGACAAACGTACAATCTACGCTATAATAACGATGCGGGCACTGCCCGCCAAACAGGAGGTTCATCATGCGCAGAAGATTTCAGCTTATCTCTTTGCTTGCGGCCGCCCTGCTCTGCCTCGGCGGATGCGCGGCTGAAGCCCCGGAGAAGACGGAAGAGACTGGTGGCGCGACGCTGGCGATCGTCACATCGTTTTACCCTATGTACGTCTTGACCGCAAACGTCACGGACGGCGTCGAGGGCATTTCGCTGACGAACATGGCCGAGCAGCAGACCGGCTGCCTGCACGACTATCAGCTGCTTCCGGCGGACATGAAGGCGCTTGAAAAGGCGGACGTATTCGTCATCAACGGCGCGGGCATGGAAAGCTTCATGAGCCGCGTGAGCGAGCAGTTCACGGAGCTTCATGTAATCACCGCCTCCGAAGGCGTCGAAATGATTCAGGACGCGTCGGGCGAGGAGAACGCCCACGTGTGGCTGGATCCCGTGCGCGCGGCGCAGCAGGTGCGAAACATCGCGGCAGGGCTGGCACAGGCCGACCCTGAACACGCGAAGGCCTACGAAGCAAACGGTGAGGCCTACGCCTCCAGGCTTACGTCGCTTGGGAACGATCTGCGCGCGCAGCTCGCGGACGTGAAGAGCCGTGAGATCATCACGTTCCACGAGGCGTTCCCGTACTTTGCGGAGGCGTTTGATCTGCACGTCGCGGCCGTCATCGAGCGCGAGCCGGGCAGCGAGCCCACGACGCAGGAGATCGCGCACACCGTGGATCTCGTACGGGAAAAGGGTATCGCAGCGCTGTTCGTGGAGCCGCAGTATCCTGACCGCGCTGCGGAAACCATCGCAAGGGAGACGGGCGCCGGCATCTACACGCTCGACCCGATCGTCACAGGCGACCTTGATAAGGACGCATACGAAAAGAAGATGCGCGAAAACGCGGACACGCTGGCGGAGGCGCTGAACAGATGAGCGAGCATACGGAGCACAAGGCGTGCGGGCTTTGCCGCATCGAGGTGGACGACCTGTCCGTCGTGCGCGACGGACAGACGCTGCTGCACGACGTGAATCTGCACGTGCACTGCGGCGAGCTGACGGCGCTGATCGGCACCAACGGGGCGGGCAAGACGACGCTGATCCGCGCGCTGCTCGAGGAGATTCCCTTCACGGGCACGGTGCGTCACCTCACGCAGGATGGAAAGCCCGCCGCCGCGGTGCGCACGGGTTACGTGCCCCAGCAGCTGGAGTTCGACAGGAGTTCTCCGGTGACGGTTCTGGACTTCATGGCGGCGGCGCTGTCGCGGCGCGCAGTCTGGCTGGGCGTTTCCAAACGCATGCGCGGGACCGCTTTGGAGGCCCTTTCGCGTACGGAGTGCGAAAAGCTGGCGGACAGGCGGCTGGGCGCGCTTTCGGGCGGCGAGCTGCAGCGCGTGCTGCTTGCGCTCGCCCTTTGCCCGCAGCCCGATCTCCTCATCCTCGACGAGCCGGTATCCGGCGTGGATCAAAACGGCCTGGAGTCCTTTTATCAGACCGTCGCTGCGCTGCGCAGCCACAACCACATGGCCGTGCTGCTCGTTTCACATGACCTGGACGTCGTCAGGCGCTACGCGGATCACGTGGTGCTCATGCAGGGCACAGTGCTTCGCCAGGGGAGGCCCAAGGACGTATTCGACTCGCCCGAGTTTGCCCGGGTGTTTTATGCGAGGGGGAATGAAGCGTGAGCATCCTGTACGCGGTACTGGACACGTTGCTCCCGTTCGAGTGGGCTTCGTATGCGTTCATGAAGAACGCGCTGCTTGCGATGCTGCTCATCACCCCGCTCTTCGGCGTGCTGGGCACGATGGCCGTGGACAACAAGATGGCGTTCTTTTCGGATGCGCTGGGCCACAGCGCGCTCACTGGCATCGCGATCGGCGTGGTGCTGGGGGTGTCGAGCCAGCAGGCCTCCATGCTCGCTTTCGGCATCGTCTGGGCGCTGCTCATCACGCGCATCAAGCAGCGCAACACTGCTTCGGCGGACACGGTCATCAGCGTGTTCTCGTCCACATCCATCGCGCTGGGCCTGGTGATTCTGGCCAGGGGCGGCGCGTTTGCCAAGTATTCGAGCTATCTGGTGGGCGACATCCTCGCGGTGACGCCGCAGGATCTCCTGTACCTGGCGGCGGCGCTGTTGGGGACGCTCGCGATCTGGGCCTACGTCTTTAACCCCCTGCTCCTCACCAGCGTGAACGCTTCGCTTGCGAGCAGCCGGGGTGTTCGCGAACGGGCGGTGGAGTACGTGTTCGTCGTGCTGGTGGCGGTGACGGTGATGCTCTCCATTCGCTGGGTCGGCATGCTGCTGATCAACTCCCTCCTGATCCTGCCCGCAGCCGCTTCGCGCAACGTAGCAAAAAACGCGGCCTGGTACATCCGCCTTTCCGTGATCTTCGCGCTCTTCGCGGGCGTGGCCGGGCTGATCGCTTCGTATTACCTGAATACTTCGGCGGGCGCGGCGGTCGTGCTCATCTGCGCCGCCATCTACTTCGTCACCCTGCCGCTCAAAAAGAAATAGAAAAACGCAAAAAAGAAGGTCCAGCTTTACGGCTGGACTTTTTGCGCGCCGGCCCGCTGGCGCTTCTTTTTTCGGTAGGCGCTGGGCGTCACCCCTTCGATGGACTTGAACACCTTGGAGAAGTAGTTGTAATCCGGGATGCCGACGGCTTCCGCAATTTGCTGGATGGAATCGTCCGAGAGCTCCAGCATACGGCAGGCGACCGCGACGCGGCGAGAGGCGATCAGGCGCGAAACGGTCATGCCGCTTTCGCTCGCGGCGATGGCGCAGAGCTTTGTCTTGCCGATGGACAGCGCGCGGGAAAGCGTATCGAGCGAAAGGTCCGTCGCATAATAGCGGTCGATGTAGCCCAGAAGCCGGTCGCCATCCGTCTGAGCAACCTGCTCGAGCAGCCCCTGCAGGCGCACCTCGCTGACGCAGGCGTGGACGATCTCGGCGCAGGCGCGGATCTCTTCGGTCGAAAGCGTTCGCAGGTCGTAAAAGGCAGAGCGCAGCGTGTCGGGCGCCGGATGCCAGCGGCAGCAATCGCGCGTGTGCTGCCACTGCAGCTCCATGGGCGTATTGTCCAGCAGTTGGCCGAACAGGATGGTCGCGACCGTGCGCCCGCCCTCCGTCACCGGTACGGCGACCTCGATGAGCCCCGCGTGACAGCGGTATTGGTACATGCCCTCGCCGTCCGATGCGCGCAGGATCATTTCGCGGTCGCACGTCGTGCAGCGCTGAAACCCGCCCGGCGCACGCTTGAGCTGCATGCAAAAACCCGTTTGATAGCTCGCGGTGTAGATTTCGCGCGCCTGCTCGTCGAGCAGCGCAAACTTGAGCCCGGTGATCCGGTGCATATTGTCCAGTAAAGCGGCGAGACTTTTAAGCCTTTCGTCATGAAACATCGGTGATTTCTCCCACCGTTTCTGAAAACATTTTAGAAGAATTGACCTTATTATAGCATTCTTTCTACATTTTTGAAAGATATTTCTAATTTTCGGAAAAATTTTTCCTAGTCCATCAAAAAAGAAAAGAATACAATGAAATCAACAAAGGAAGCCCCGTGGGTTTTGCCGCGGGGGGACGACGACAGGGAGGTTTTTTCATGAAAAAGCTGCTTTCCATTCTGATTGCCGCGACGATGCTGCTCGGCTGCGTTGCCGCCGCGTCCGCGGACACCGTTGTGTACTGGTCGATGTGGGAATCCACCGAGCCGCAGGGCATGGCCATTCAGGCCGCGATCGACGCGTATCAGGCGGCGACGGGCAATACGGTAGACGTGCAGTTCAAGGGCCGCACGGGCATCCGCGAGGGCCTGCAGCCCGCGCTGGACGCCGGAACGGTCATCGACCTGTTCGACGAGGACATCGACCGCGTCAACAAGACCTGGGGCGCCTACATCATGGACCTGGAGGAGCTCGCCAAGAAGAACGACTACGAGGCGACCGCGATTTCCGGGCTGATGAGCGCCTGCCGCGAGGTTGCGGGCGGGACGCTCAAGTCCATTCCGTATCAGCCGAACGTCTTCGCGTTCTTCTACAATCAGGAGATCTTCGACGAAGCGGGCGTGACCGAGCTGCCGACGACCTGGGCGGAGTTCCTGGATGTCTGCCAAAAGGTAAAGGACGCGGGTTACGTGCCGGTCACGAGCGACGACGCGTACATCATCGAGAACTTTGGCTATCACCTCTCTCACCTGATCGGCGAGGCGGGCACGCACGACGTCGTCATGAACGGCAAGTGGGCGGAGGAGCCGGCGGTGCTGAAGGCCGCGCAGGACTTTGAGGATATGGCGAAGAAGGGCTACTTCTCCCCGACGATCGCTTCCTCCGTGTGGCCGGCCAACCAGAACGGCGAGCTTGCGCTGGGCGAGGCCGCGATGTACCTGAACGGCTCCTGGCTGCCCAATGAAGTCAAGGGCATGACCGGCCCGGATTTCGTATGGGGCTGCTTCGGCTATCCGGCGCTCGAGGGCGGCATGAATGGCCCGGAGGCCGCGAACTACGGCGCACAGGTTTTTGCGATCAACAAGGATTCCAAGGTGGCCGACGCCGCGTTTGAGCTGATTCAGTACATCACCAAGGGCGAGTTCGACCAGAAGCTTTCCCAGGACTCCATCGGCATCCCGGCGGATACCACCAATACCGAGTGGCCCGCGATGCTGGCCGGCGTGCAGCCGGTGATGAACAGCCTGACGACCCGCTATTCCTGGGGCGCGGGCATCGAGGACAACGTCGACATGACCCCGATCATCAAGGCCAACGTGCAGAAGCTGTTTGGCGGACAGATGACGGCGCAGGAGTTTGTCGACGCGATGGAGGCTGCCTCCTCCGCGAAGTAAGCTGAAAAAATGACTGGGCTTTTAGGGCGGCGGGCGTGAGCCCGCCGCCCTTCAAAAAACGTAAACCTCGAAGGGGGATCGACATGAAGAAAAGCAAGACGATGATCGTCGCCTTCCTGACCCCGGCACTGCTCTTCTTTGCCATCATATTCGTCTATCCGATTCTGCGGACGCTCATCATGAGCCTGTTTTACGTGGAAAACGTCACCTCTTCGATGGATCAGTGGCGGTTTGTGGGGTTGGATAACTTTCAAAAGCTGATCGACACGAGCCTCTTCCGTATCTCCATGTACAACCTGCTGCGCATCTGGCTGGTCGGCGGCATCGTGGTCATGGCGATTTCGCTGCTGTTCGCGGTCATCCTCAACAGCGGGATCCGGTTCAAGAAGTTTTTCCGGGCCATCATTTACCTGCCGAACCTGATCAGCGCGGTGGCGCTGGCGACGATGTGGCTTCAGTTCGTGTACGCCGCGCGCTACGGCCTGCTGACAAGCGTGTTTTCCGCGCTGCATCTGGACGGCCTGGCGGCGATTCAATGGACGGATGCGGACCACAAGTTCTGGGCGCTGCTGTTCGCGTATTGCTTCGGCATGGTGGGCTACCACATGCTGATCTTCTCCAGCGGCATCGAAAAGATTCCGCTCGAATACTACGAGGCTTCCACCATCGACGGGGCGAACAAGCCCCAGCAATTCCGCTACATCACGCTTCCGCTGCTGCGCGGGGTGTTTAAGACGAACATCACCATGTGGTCGATTACGTCCGTCGGATTCTTCGTCTGGTCGCAGCTCTTCTCGAACGTGACGGCAGAGGTGACGACGATCACGCCGATGGTCTACATGTACCAGATGATCTTCGGCGCGGGCAATACCGTGACCGAGCGCAACGCGGGCCTGGGCGCCGCGATCGGCGTGCTGCTCGCGATCTGCGTAGTGGCGGTGTTCATCGTGACGAACAAGTGCATCAAGAACGACGAATTGGAATTCTGAGGAGGTGAACAAAATGACGACGGCGAATATCAAAAAACCGAAGGAAAAGAAGATTCACGAGAAGGTCAACTGGAAAAAGGAGCTGCGCCTCGCGCCCGGCTACATTTTGCTCACGCTGTGGATTCTGTTCACGTTCGTGCTGCTGGGGTGGATTCTGGCGGCGAGCCTTTCCACCACGAAGGACATCTTCAAGGGCAACGCGCTGAGGTTTCCCTCCGGCCTGCACTTTGAGAACTATGTGAAGGCGTGGACGAGCCAGAACGTGTCGACGTTCTTCATGAACTCGCTGTTTTACGCGTCGATTTCAACGGTGCTGCTCATCCTCGTCGCGTCGCCCGCCGCATACGTGCTGTCCCGGTTCAAGTTTTTCCTCAACCGACCGGTTCAGAACGGGTTTGTAGCGGCGATGGGCGTGCCGGTCGTGATGATCATCCTGCCGCTCTTCGGCGTCGTGACGCAGATGCAGCTGCTCAAGCAGGACATCACGGTGCGCCTGCTGATGATCTTTCTGTACGTGGGCATCAACGTGCCGTATACCACGATCTTCCTGCTCACGTTCTTTTCCAACCTTTCGCGCTCCTACGAGGAGGCGGCCGCCATCGACGGGTGCCCGCCCATGAAGACGTTTTGGAAGATCATGCTGCCGCTCGCGCAGCCCGGCATCATCACGGTGTCGATCTTCAACTTCATCAACGTCTGGAACGAGTACTTCATGTCGCTCATCTTCGCCAATTCGGACAAGACGCGCCCGGTTGCGGTGGGTCTGTATACGATGATCAACTCCATGAAGTACACGGGCGACTGGGCAGGCATGTTCGCTGCGGTCATCATCGTGTTCCTGCCGACGTTCATCCTGTACCTGTTCCTGTCCGAGAAGATCATCGCGGGCGTGACCGGCGGCGGCGTCAAGGGATAAAGCAAACGGACGGAGAGATGTTATGGAGAACAAAATCATTGAAATCGCGCGCCGGTTTATGCTCCCGCAAGGGGAGGTGCAGGCGGAGCCGTATGGAAACGGGCACATCAACGACACGTTCCGCGTGACGGTGCACCCGGACGGCGGGGTGGATTCGCGTTTCATCCTGCAGCGGGTGAACCGCTACGTCTTCAAGCGGCCTGTCGAGGTGATCGAAAACATCGAACGCGTGACGGATTATCTGCGCAAGGTCATCCTGCGGGACGGCGGGGACCCGGCCCGTGAGACGCTGACGATCGTGCGGACCGTGAGCGGCACCTCCTACGTGGAGGACAGCGAGGGCGAGCTGTGGCGCATGTATCTGTTTATCGAAGACACGATTTCTCGCGACCTGCCCGACACGCCTGCGCTCTTTGAGCTCTCCGGCGTCGCGTTCGGCAGGTTCCAGCGCCAGCTGGAAGGGTTCCCGGCGGAGTCGCTGCACGAGACGATTCACGACTTTCACAATACGCCCGCGCGCTTTTCGCAGCTGATGGACGCTGCGGTGCACGACGCCGCGGGCCGCAAGGGCGAGGTCGCGGAGGAACTGGCGTTCTGCGCGCAGTACGAGCAGGAGGTGCACGCGCTGCTTGACGCGCTGGGCGCGGGCGAAATCCCGCTGCGCGTGACGCATAACGATACGAAGCTCAACAACGTCCTGCTCGACGCGAAGACGGGGCGCGGGGTATGCGTGATCGATCTGGATACGGTCATGCCGGGGCTTGCGGCGTACGACTTCGGGGATTCGATTCGTTTTGGCGCAAACACTGCGGCGGAGGACGAGCAGAACCTGGCGAAGGTGCACTTTTCTCTGGAGATGTTCGAGGCGTTTGTGCGCGGTTACATCCGCGAGGCGGGCGGCGTGCTGACGCAGCGCGAGGTCGAGCTGCTGCCCATGGGCGCGAAACTCATGACGCTGGAATGCGGCATGCGCTTTCTGGCGGATTATCTCAACGGAGACAAGTACTTCAAAATTCACAGAGCAGGCCACAACCTCGACCGCGCGCGCACACAGTTTGCCCTGGTGCGAAGCATGGAGCGGGGCTGGGACGACATGCTGGAAATCGTCAGACGGGCTTGACGAAATACGATGCCGCAGGCGGGCGCCTGCGGCATTTTGCTGCTGTTTCAGCTCGCTGCCTGCCGGACGCGGTGGACTGCCGGGCGTTTTTATGCTACACTGAAGCCAAAAGACGCGAAGGGAGCATTCGGATGGAAGACATACGGCTGCGCGGGATACGGGGTGAAGAGATCACGCCCGCCCTCTTTTCCCACTTTGAGCGCTATCAGGAGGTACGCCGCTGCTGGCGCAAGGAAGGCGGACGCTGGACGCTTCGGGATATCGCCTTTACGGAGCGGTGGAACCGCGCGGACTACGAAGAGCTTGTGCGGTGCCTTACATGCACGGTCGAAACAGGCGGTGCGGTGTTCGGGGCGTTTTCGGGAGAGCGGCTCATCGGCTTTGCCTCCGTGGAAGGGCGTCTCCTCGACCCGCAAGCGCAGTACGCGCAGCTTTCCTGCCTGCACGTCTCAAGCGAAAGCCGCGGCGAGGGACTGGGACGGCGGCTGTTTTCCCGCGCGGTGCGGGAAGCTGTTCGGCTGGGCGCGCAAAAGCTCTACATTTCCGCCCATTCAAGTGAGGAGTCGCAGGCCTTCTACCGGGCGATGGGCTGCGTCGAGGCGGTTCACTACGACAAAGAGCTGCACGAAAAGGAGCCGTGCGACTGCCAGCTGGAATGCGCGCTGCATCCCTGGGTGCGGCGCGCCGGAAGGGCGGATGCGGATACGGTGGCGGATCTGGCGCTGCGCCTCTGGCCCGCACACGAGCGGCAGGCGCTTTGCGAAGAGATGGCGGAATGCATGGCACAGGGCGCGGTCTTCCTGGCGTTTGAGGAGGAATCCCCCATTGGGTTTGCCCAGTGCAGCCTGCGCAGCGATTACGTCGAAGGAACCGATACGAGTCCGGTCGGCTATCTAGAGGGGATTTTCGTGACGGAAGACCTCCGTGGACGCGGTATCGCCCGAGGACTGTTGGAAGCTTGCGAGCGCTGGGCGAGGGATCGGGGCTGCGTTGAATTTGCGAGCGACTGCGAGCTTGGCAATGAGGAGAGCCGCTCTTTTCACCTGCGCGCGGGCTTTGCGGAGGCAAATCGCATCGTCTGCTTTGTGAAAAAGCTCTGAGGAGGGGCCTATGCGCGGAACCATCGTTCCCCTGGGGAAGGACAACGAAGGAGAGGCGGCGCGCGCCTATGCGCTTTCCTGGCAGACGGCGCATGCGGGCGTCGTGAGCGAGGCCTTTCTTCTGGCGCATACGCAGGAGCGCATGCTGCGCGCGCTTCGGGAGGAGGCGGCGAAGCCCGGACGGGAGACATACGTCTTGATGAAGTCGGGGCGCGCGGAGGGCATCCTTATGGTGGATCGGGAACGGGCGGAGATCGTCAAGCTCTACGTCGAGCCCGCGAGCCAGGGGCGCGGCGCCGGCAGCGCATTGCTGCGCTACGGCCTGTCTCGCTTTCCGGAGAAGACGGCCGTGCGGCTGTGTGTGCTGAACGTCAACGCAAAGGCGCGCGCGTTCTACGAACGATTCGGGTTTCGGCCGAATGGCGAGGAAAACGTGCTGAACGCGGCGCGCAATCTGAGCGAATTGACGTATGAATTGGGAAGATAAAAACGGTCGCGTCGGTCCACTTCCGAATGAAACGGGGGCGGATCGGCAAACCGGAAGCTGAAATGAGGCTGTATATGAGCGTGGAATTTATAAACCTGACGGCGGATAACCTCGCAAGCGAACATTTATGCTGCATTATCCGCAGCAAAAAGCCCCATCCCGGGGTCGAGGCAAAGCGGAAGTGGCTATCAGCTCGGCTCGCCGAGGGGCATGTATTCAGGAAGCTGAACGAAAAGGCTACGGTTTTTATCGAATACGCTCCGTTGGAAACGGCCTGGGTTCCTATCGCCGGAGATAATTATTACTATATTTACTGTCTGTGGGTATCCGGTACGCATAAAGGCAAGGGCTATGGAAAGGCGTTGATGGAATACTGTCTGGCGGAAGCCAGGGCGAATGGAAAATCCGGCGTATGTGTGCTCGGCGCTGACAAACAAAAGCATTGGCTGACAGACCAGTCGTTTGTCAAAAAGTATGGCTTTGAGGTCGTGGACACCACCGATTACGGATATGAGCTGCTGGCGCTCTCCTTAGACGGAACAAAGCCGCAGTTTACGCCGGAAGCGAAAAGCGGACGAATATCGGATAAAGAGCTGACGGTTTTCTATGACGTGCAGTGCCCCTATGCCTGGCAAAACATCGAGACGATCCGCGGGTATTGCGAGGTAAACGGCGTCCCCGTATCCTTCCATCAGGTAGACACATTGGAAAAGGCCAAGGAACTGCCCTGTGTGTTCAATAACTTTGCCGTGTTTTACCAGGGGAAATTTGAAACGGTGAATTTGTTGCTGGACGTCGCGAGTTTGAAGAGGATCCTTAAAAAGTGAAAAGGCTTACAGGCGCTTTGTTCTGACATCATTCAGAAAGGAGCGCTTTTTTCACTTTGCATTGCGGCGGCTCGGATTTGTATATCGGCCCTTCGCCGGGGCACAATAGCGGCGGAGGTGTTTAGATGAACAAATGGGACGAGGCCCGCGAGCGCGCGGGCAAGGCGGCGCAGGCGGTGGCCGCGTTCTTTGAAAAAAACGGTTTTTATTGTATGCTGGCGCTTTGCGTGGCCGTCATCGCCGGAACGGCCGTGTACACACGTACGTCGACGCCCGAGGTGACGCCGCCCCCCGGATATGAGGAGCAGAATCTTTCCGAAGCGGGAGCGCGGGACGAAAACGTGCAGACGCTGGACGACGTGACGAAGCCCAGCGCTTCGCCGTCCCAGACGGTGGCGCCGATGCCGACGGTCATTCCGCTCGCGACGAGCGCGCCCGCCGCATCGCTGCTCGCGGACACGAAGCTGAGCTGGCCGATGAAGGGCGAGGTGTCCCGCGAGCACGTCGACAAGAGCATCGTCTATCTGCCGACGCTGGAAACGTGGGGGACACATGCGGGGCTGGATATCGCGGGCAAGGCGGGAGACGCGGTGAAGGCGCCGCTGAGCGGCACCGTGCAAAAGCTTTACGTCGATCCGCTCTGGGGAAACGTCATGGAAATCTCGCACCCCGGCGGGCTGACGACGCGCTACATGGGGCTGGAGACGTTGACGCTGCTGAAGGAGGGCGATCCGGTCAAGCAGGGCCAGATGCTTTCGCCCTTGGGCGCCGCGCCGATCTGCGAGCAGGCGGACGGCGCGCACCTGCACTTTGAAACGCTGCAGGACGGAGCGGCGGTCGACCCGCGCACGCTGCTGGCGGATTCGTGAAGCATTTGCGCGGACGGAAATTGCATGACGCGGCGTTTTCACGTATAATAGGAACCGGACGCCGGCGCGCGGTGCACGAACTGCACAGCCCAACGGCGGCGTCTGAATAACGGTCTGCCCCGGGCGGGGCCGGAGAACCCGGTGCCCGTGAAGCCCGTCGCGCGGACCGAAAGCTCGGAGGAACTGAATATGTGTGGAATCGTCGGAACGGTCGGCAAGGCCGACGCGACGCCCATCCTGCTCGAAGGCCTGTCGCGGCTCGAATACCGCGGCTACGATTCGGCGGGCGTCGCGGTGGTGCAAGATGGAAAGCTCTGCGTCGAAAAGGCAAAAGGGCGCCTGGACAACCTTCGAGGGCGCCTGAAGGAAAGGCCGCTTGGCGGGACGCTCGGCATCGGGCACACGCGCTGGGCAACCCATGGCGAGCCTTCGGACGTTAACTCGCATCCGCATACCGATGTCAAGGGCGAGATCGCCGTCGTACACAACGGCATCATCGAAAACTACGCCCAGCTCAAGCGCTTTCTGGAGCGGGAGGGCTGCGCGTTCGTCTCCTCGACGGACACGGAGGTCATCGCGCACCTGATCAATTACTACGACAAGGGCGACATTCGGCGCGCCATCGAACAGGCGCTGCACCGCATCGAGGGCTCCTATGCGCTGGGCATCATCTGCCAGCGGGAGCCGGACACCCTGTACTGTGTGCGCAAGGACAGCCCGCTGGTCGTGGGCCTTGGAGAAGAGCAGCAGTTCATCGCCTCGGACATCCCGGCGATCCTTTCTCATACCCGCGACGTCTACTTCCTGAACGACCGCGAGATCGCCGTGCTCAAGGCGGACGGCGTCGCCGTGTACGACGCCTATGGGCGCAGACGGACGGATCTGCAGCCCTTTCACGTCGATTGGGACGTGGCGTCGGCGGAAAAGGGCGGTTATCCGCACTTCATGCTCAAGGAAATCATGGAGGAGCCGCGTGCGCTCTCCGAGACGCTTCGCTCGCACGTGGATCTCACAAGCCTTACCATCCAGCAGGAAGGCATGCCGGACGCGGAGGAGGCCCGCGCGCTTAAGCGCGTGTTCATCGTAGCCTGCGGCACGGCCTATCATGCGGGCGTCGTGGGCAAGTATGCGCTCGAGCAGCTCACGGGCCTGTCGGTCACGGCGGACATCGCCAGCGAATACCGTTATCGTCCGCAGAAGCTGGGCAAGGGCGACCTCTTCCTCGTCATCAGCCAGTCCGGCGAGACAGCGGATACCCTGGCCGCGCTGCGCGAGGCCAAGCGCCAGGGCGCGAAGGTGGCGGCAATCACGAACGTCGTGGGCTCCTCGGTCGCCCGCGAGGCGGATCGCGTGCTGTACACCTGGGCGGGGCCGGAAATTGCCGTGGCCTCCACGAAGGCATACATCACGCAGCTTTTGCTTTTGACGCTGCTGGGGGTGGACCTTGCGCTCAAGCGCGGCGAGATGGACGAGAAAGCGGCGCGGGAGCTCCTGCGGGAAATGCAGGCGCTGCCGGAAAAAGCGCAGAAGACGGTGGAGACGCATGAGCGCATGCAGCGCTTCGCGGCGCGACACTTCGATCTGCGGCACGTGTTCTACATCGGACGCGGCATGGACTGGGCGCTGGCGATGGAGGCCTCGCTCAAGCTCAAGGAGATCAGCTACATCTTCTCCGAGGCCTATGCGGCGGGCGAGCTCAAGCATGGAACCATCGCCCTGATTGAACCGGGAACGTTGGTCGTCGCCCTGTGCACGCAAAGCGCCCTGCTCGAAAAGATGCGCTCCAACATCAAGGAGGTGCGCGCGCGGGGGGCGAGCGTGCTGTGCGTACAGCGCGAAAGCGACGGCAAGGCGGAGGCGGACATCGCCGACAAGACCTGGTTCATCCCGGACGCGCCGGATCTGCTGATGCCGATGCTCGCGGTCATACCGATGCAGCTGCTCGCGTATTATATGGCGGTCAGCAAGGGCTGCGACGTCGACAAGCCGCGCAACCTGGCCAAATCCGTGACGGTCGAATAATCCATAAAAAATCCATAAAAGCGCGGGCGGCGCTTCCGATAGGGGAAGCTTGCCGCCCGCGCCCTTTTGCGCGATGGAAAACCATGCCCAAAAGAAGCTGGGCATTCACATTTTTTTGCGCTTCAGACAATCCGCCATCCGTATGAGGATTTCCTGCTCGTCCGGCGCAAGGCCCTCCATGACGAGCACCGCGCCGACCTCGCGGCAGAGGATGTAATCCGTCGTCACGTGAAAAATGTCCGCCAGTTCCATGAGATAGAGAACCGACGGACAGGAAATCCCCATTTCCCAGGCGTTGACTGCGCTGCGCGAGATGCCGAGGCGCTTGGCGAGCTGGGACTGGGTCAAACCGCTCTGCCGGCGCAGCGCCGCAATGCGCTCTGCGATCATGCTGTTCACCTCTCTGCGCTCAGCATACCCAATTACGAATGATATAGCATTATCAAAAATGATATTAAAAATTGACAATCTCCCCAAAACCGTGATAGAATGCGGAAAGAAGACGCAGAAAAAAGGGTTTTCTGCCCAGTTTACAGAAAAAGAACGCATCGGTATGGAGGAGGGGCGTGCGGAATATGCGGATGAGAGTGCTGGCTTCCCTGGCGCTGCTGATGGCGCTGCCCCTTTTCGCGCGGGCGCAGAATGCGCAGGAAGTGCTCAGGCAGATCGAAGAGGCGGACAAAAATACGGTCATCGAGCTGAGCGAGGATCTGGAAATGACCGAGGTGCTGCGAAACGCGCACGGGGCGGAAATCACATTGCAGGGCGTGTCGGACGAGCCTGTGCGCCTATACGGGCTCTCGATCGATCAGGGGACGTTCTACATCGATAACGCGGCGATGCTGCCCTCGCCGGAGGGCGAGGAGGGCAAGACCGCGCTGGCGATTCGCGGGGAAGCGGACGTGACGATCCGGCACAACGCTTTCGTTCAGGGCGATGTTTCGATGGAGAGCGAGGAGACGGCCTTTCTCAGGTGCTACGGCGGCGTGATGGGAACCGTGAATGCCTCAGGCGGCCCGGGCGCGCAGGTCAACGTCGTAAACCCCGGCAGGATCGGCCGGCTTTCCCTGCGCGGCCGGGATGCGTGGATGCGCTTTGCCAATACCGGGCTGGTCGAGGAGGGGGTATACCTTTCCGCCTCCGGCAGCGAGGGCGGCGTGACGCTGAGCAATGCGCAGGAAGCGGTGATTGCGGGCGACGTGATCTGCCGGGCGAACCACTATCGAGGGGATTACGCAGCCGTGACGATTGAAAATGAGGGCCGCATCGACGGCTGTGTGGAGGCTGCCGGAACTGCCGTGCTGGTCGATTACGGCATTGTTCAGGGCGGTATCAGGACGCGGCGGGGCGAGCGGGCGGAAGGTTTTATCTACGTCTACCTTCCGCGGGTGTCCCCGGACGATGCGCGGTCGCGGGCACGGGCCTGCCATAATGCCTATAAGCACTATCAAGCAGATCCAAGGGACGTCTGCTTTCGCTTTGAATAATCCGGGAATCCGATTTACAGAAGAAAACGCCTGTCTTGCTGAGCGGGCGTTTTTTGTATACGAAGCGGCAAAAAACCGGCGATACATGCCGATGGAGGCAGGCACATTTCATAAAAAATGAAAAATCTCTTTACTTTTGACCTGATTCTGCTTATGATAGAGCGTAAATTTGGAAAACATTTGATAAAACCCAGAAAAAGGAGCGTGTTGTGAGGATGAGGAGGCTATGGTACGCGGTCGTGGTGCTCATGTGCCTGCTGACTCCCCTTGACTGTTTGGCGGGCTTTGCGCTGCGCGGGTACGACCGCGAGGACGGGTATCAGTACGTGGAGCTGGGCAGCTTCAGCCAGGACGCGGACGGAACGGAGCGTCCCATTCTATGGCGCGTGCTCAGCGCGGAGCGGGGAGAAGCGTATCTTCTGAGCGAGTACATTCTGTTCAACAACCGGGTGCACCCGGATGACGACGCCTACGCTGCCTCGGGCGGCGCGTGGAATCAGACGGAGCTGTTCGGGCTGCTCAACGGCCCTTTTGTGGGGGACCCGCTGCCTGATGCGGAGCGGGAGGCGCTGCTGCAAAAACAGCGTCTGGGGCGTGTGCACATCGCGGAAACGTGCTTTAAGGACGAGGCCTTCACGCCGCTGGAGCGGTCGATGCTGGAGGAAGACGAGGCTCTCGGCATGATCTTCCTGCCCGCGTCGGACGATTTGAACAACCCGGCATACGGCTTCGGGACGGAGAGGGCGCGCCGGGCCTGCGGAACGCCTTATGCGCTGGCGAACGGGCTCTTTCTTTACGGCAACGGCTCCAGCCCTTACTGGACGCGCACGCAGTCTACGTCCTTTCGGTACGGCACACGCTGCACGAAGGTGGGCGGCAAGATCGGCTACATCCGCTGCGTGGTCATGAACGAAGGCTGCCGCCCGGCAGTGCGCCTGAAGCTTTCGGGCCTTGAACCCATCAGCGGGGATGGAAGCTATGAGTTTCCCTACGCATTTGACAGGTGATGGGAATGACGAAGAGAATACGCGCCTCTTTCCTGTACCTCTTCCTCCTGCTGGGCGTGGCTCTGGCGGAGGGGGCGCTGGCCGAGACGCCCGCGGAGGACATCACGGCGCAATGTGAATTCGCGGGAAGCAGCAAAAACGGCGCGGGGCGCCTGTATGACCGCGATTATACGACATTCTGGAAGAGCGGTGAGGAACGGGGCGCTTCCCTTGAGATCACCTTGCCCGAAGGGCGGGAGGCAGCGTACCTGTACATCTGTTTTGCCGACCTACCGAAATCCTGGGCGGTAGAGGCGCAGGCAGAAGGCGCGGACGGCGCCTGGCGCACGCTGTACGAAGGCGGGCAGGCGTACCACCACGTCGTCGTCGAGCTCGACGGGAAAGGACGCCTTCGCCTGATCGACACGAGCGGCAAGAAGGCCGCCCTGAAGCTTAACGAGATTTTCGTCTTTACGGCGGGCCGGCTCCCGGACTGGGTGCAGCGGTGGCAGCCGGCACCGGAGAAGGCCGACCTGCTGGTGCTTGCCGCGCATCCCGACGACGAAATCCTCTTCTTCGGCGGCGCGATTCCGACCTATGCGGCCGAGCGGGGGAAAGACGTGGTGGTCGCGTACATGACGTACTCCAACACCACGCGCCGGAGCGAATTGCTCAACGCGCTGTGGCAGATGGGCGTTCGGCAGTACCCGGTCATCGGGACGTTTTACGATACGTATACGCGCGAGCTGGAGGACGCTTACGCGCGCTGGCGCAAGACGGATACGCGCGCTTTCGTGATGGAGCTCATCAGGCGCTATAAACCCGACGTCGTGCTCACCCACGACGTGAACGGCGAATACGGGCACGGCGCGCACAAACTCTGCGCGGACGCGGCGCGCTACTGTGTAGAGCGGGCGGGCGACGCTGCGGTCTTGCCCGAACTGGCGGAGCGCTTCGGCGTATGGGAGGTCAAGAAGCTTTACCTGCACCTCTATGGGGAAAACACCGTCGAGATGGACTGGCGAAAGCCGTTGGCGGCGTTTGGCGGCAGGACGGGGCTGGAGGTCGCCCAGGAGGCATACCGGATGCACGTCACCCAGCAGCGGACGGAGTTCGAGGTGACGGACGAGGGAAGGACGAGCTGCGCGCGCTTCGGGCTTGCGTATTCGCGCGTAGGGCCGGACGAGGAGAAGGACGATTTCTTCGAGCATATCGAGGATTGCGAAAGCGGCATAGGAGGCGAGGCAGGGTGAAACAGACGGAATGCAGGCGGCGCATTGCCGCGCTGGCGCTCGCGTTTTCGTTGATCGCGCCGTGCGCGGCGCTTTGCGAGCGGGCGGTTCCCGCGTCAAGCGCCATGGAGGCGACGCCGGCGGAGGCGTCTTCGCTTTATGCAAAGCCCGCGGCAAAGGTGGAATGGCCCGTTTTCGCGCCGGAGCTGGATGCACAGGGGCATCCACTCCGGGGTGAAACTGTGTTTGAGGACGACGAGGCGGGCGTCTGGTTCTACGCTTCTCCTTCGCTCGTCGTGCGCATCGACCGCATTTTTGATCCGGAGGCGGTGATTACCTGGTACGAGGCGCAGGTCTTCTGCGACACGCGGCAGGAGCGTTTCGGCTCCGTGCTCTACGATCCGGAAAAGCCGCAGAAAAAGCACGTGCAGGCGGCGCTGATCGCCCGGGAGAATCAGGTCGTCTTCGCCATGAATACGGACTACTACACCTATCGGATGGGCCGCAAGGCGATCGTCGGCATGGTGATTCGCGGAGGCAGCGTGTTTTTTGACCGCGTGCCGCCCGCTAACCGCAGCAAGTTTCCCAATCTGGATACCCTGGCGATGTACGAGGACGGCAGCTGGGGCGTTTACCATTCGGACGAACTCACGGCTGCGGAATACCTCGCGCGCGGCGCGGTGGACGTGTTTTCCTTCGGCCCCTACCTCGTTCGGGATGGGGAGATCAATCCGGCGCTCGCGGAGAGGGAGGCCAACCTCACGAGCCAGCAGCCGCGCTGCGCGGTCGGCATGGTGGAGCCGGGACACTATTTTGCAATTCTGGGCGAGGGGCGTATTCGTAACGTCAGCGTCGGCGTCACCGTCATGTTCCTGGCAGAGCACATGAAGGCGGCGGGCTGCAAGCAGGCGCTCAACCTGGACGGCGGACAGACCGCGGTCATGGTCTTCATGGGCAGGCAAATCACGCGCATCGGCAAGTACGACGGGGGAAAGACGAACGCGCGGACGACGACGGAAATCATGGGAATCGGCCGTTCGGACCGCATCGTGCCGGACGAAAGGTAACAGAGGGACCGCGGCAGGGGCAATGGGAGCCTGCCGCGGTTCTTTTTTCGCTGCGGCGAAACGAAAGCCGGAAAAGCGCTCGCCTGCGGACGCATTTGTGTCATGCATCCGGCGGGGCGGCGATACAATGGCATATACGGGAAGTGGAGGCGGGAGAGATGCGGGATTTTCTCGATTTGTTCGGGCTGCGCCCCGCGGGCGAAGCGGAAGCGCTGTGGGAAGCCGCACGGCGCGCGGCGGAGGACGAGCGGGAGGCCGAGGACGCGATGGATTGGACGCTCGACCGGGAGGCGCTGGAAATGCTCGCATTGCAGGCAGAGGCCGCGCGGCGGCGCCACGCCTATTACACGCGGCTTTGGCGGGAGATGGACGCGACGCGCGAAGCGCCCGAAGCGGAGGTTGCGCAAAGGAGTATGGAGGAGATCAAATGAACGTTTCAATCGTATGGACGCTGACCTTTGGGCTGGGGATGGCGGCGCTGTTCGCCGCGGGACGGATGCTGGTCGGCGCACGCGGCTGGAGGCGGCTCGTGTACGGCCTGGCGGGGGTCGCGGCGCTGTTTATCGGGCGGGCAGCGGGGTTGGCCGTCGGGCTCAATCTGCTCACGGTGGCTGTGAGCGCCGTGCTGG
This sequence comes from Beduinella massiliensis, assembly GCF_900199405.1. Taxonomy (NCBI): domain Bacteria; kingdom Bacillati; phylum Bacillota; class Clostridia; order Eubacteriales; family Beduinellaceae; genus Beduinella; species Beduinella massiliensis. Next base: position 2,858,665 of record NZ_LT963430.1, on the reverse strand, counting down.
GCGTGCCGGGGGCGCTGCTGCTCGCCGCGTTCAGCTTCCTGTAGTCTTTTTGTGCGTTTTTCCGCTTGTGCCCTTTTGGAAGCCTATGGTATACTAACGAGTGGGACGAAAATTGGCAAGCGGGACAAATAATGCCCGCGCGACTTCGCAAAGAGGTGCGCAGTTACAGATGGATGTAGAGATGATGGATACGGTCGCGCGGCTCGCGCCGGACCTGTGGCAGCAGATGGGCGTGCGGGCGCTGGTGCTGGAGCGGATTGGCGCGCTGCAGCCGATCGGCAGGCGTGCGCTTGCCTCGCGCCTGAACCTGCCGGAACGCGAGGTGCGGGCCCAGGCGGCGGCGCTGAGGGAGGCGGGTTTCGTCGAGTTGGACGCAGCCGGCATGACGCTGACGCCTTCGGCACAGGGCGTGTTGCCCGCAGCGCGCGAGATCAGCCACGGAATCCGTGCGCTGTCGATGCTGGAGGCATCGCTTTCCAGGCGGCTCGGCGTGTCGCGCGTGGTGGTCGTGCCGGGCGACGCGGACGAGGACGAATACGTTACCACGGAGGTGGGCATCGCGGCCGGGCAGAGGCTGCGCGGGCTGCTGCGGGACGGGGCCGTTCTCGCGGTCACGGGCGGCACGACCATCGCCCAGGTCGCGCGGAACCTGCCGGTCTGCGCGCCGCTGGACGTGCTCGTCGTGCCCGCGCGCGGCGGAAATGGACGAGCCGTGGAGACACAGGCGGGCACCCTGGCCGCGCTGATCGCTCAGCATCTGGGCGGCCACAACCGGCTGCTGCACATCCCGGACCGCGTGGACGGACGGGCGCTGCAGGCCGTGATGGAACTGCCGGAGGTGCGGGAGGTGCTGGAAATCATCGAGAGGGCCGACGTGCTGCTCCACGGCGTCGGGCGTGCGGACGACCTGGCGCACCATCGCCGCCTCAGCGAGGCGGAGGCGGCGGAGATGTTCAGGCGCGGCGGGGTCGCCGAGGCGTACGGCTACTTCTTCAACGCCCAGGGCGAGGTGGTCTACGCGGCGGCGAACATCGGCGTGAGTCTGGAGTCGCTGTCGCATATCCGCGCGATGATCGCCGTGGCGGCGGGCTCCAGCAAGGCGGAGGCGATTATCGCCGTCATGCGCGGACACCCGCACGAACTGCTGGTGACGGACGAGGGCGCGGCCAAACGCATGCTTGCCCTGCTGGCGGATTGACAGTGGCCAGGCTGACCCATTCTAATTGATATTTTTTTAACTGGTTCGCCGCCGGAAAGGGCTCGACAAGACCCCCCGGCGCGTGATAAAATGGAAGAAGAATGGACACAGATGCCTTAGCGTCTGCAACCATAATGTACCATCGTGCTGCGGCATGAAAAATGGAGGAGTGTAATCATGGCCAAGAAGACGATCGAAGACATCCAGGTTTCCGGCAAGAAAGTGCTCGTCCGCTGTGACTTCAACGTCCCGCTGGACGCCAACAAAAACATCACCGATGAAAACCGCATCAAGGGCGCGCTGCCGACGATTCAGTACCTGATCGACCACGGCGCGAAGGTCATCCTCTGCTCTCACCTGGGCCGTCCGAAGGGTGAGTTCAACATGAAGTACTCCCTCGCGCCTGTCGCGGCGCGCCTTACGCAGCTGCTGGGCAAGGAAGTCAAGCTGGCGAAGGACGTCGTCGGCGAGGATGCCCAAAAGCTCGCTTCCGAGCTCAAGGACGGCGACGTGATGATGCTCGAAAACGTTCGCTTCCACAAGGAAGAGGAGAAGAACGATCCGGAGTTTGCAAAGCAGCTCGCGTCCCTGGCCGAGGTATACGTGAACGACGCTTTCGGCACCGCGCACCGCGCGCATGCCTCCACCGAGGGCGTGGCGCATCTGCTGCACCCGGCGGTCGCGGGCTTCCTGATCGGCAAGGAGCTGGCCATCATGGGCAAGGCGCTGGAGAATCCGGACCGTCCGTTCGTCGCGATCCTGGGCGGCGCGAAGGTTTCCGACAAGATCGGCGTCATCAACAACCTGCTGGACAAGGTCGATACCCTGATCATCGGCGGCGGCATGAGCTACACCTTCCAAAAAGCGCTGGGCGGCAAGATCGGCAAGTCCCTGCTGGAGGAGGACAAGGTGGAGCTGGCCAAGGAGCTGATGGAAAAGGCGAAGCAGAAGGGCGTGAAGCTGCTGCTGCCGGTCGACAACGAAGCGGGCAACGACTTCTCCAACGACACGATGCGCATCACCGTGCACTCCAAGGAGATTCCGGACGGCTTTGAGGGCATGGACATCGGCCCGAAGACCCAGGTGATCTTCGCCAACGAGATCGCCAACGCGAAGACCGTCGTCTGGAACGGCCCGATGGGTGTGTTCGAGTTTGAAAACTTCGCCACCGGCACCCGCGCGATCGCCAAGGCCATGGCCGAGTGCGACGGCGTGACGATCATCGGCGGCGGCGACAGCGCGGCGGCTGTGGAGCAGATGGGCTTCGCCAAGAAGGTGACCCATGTTTCCACCGGCGGCGGCGCGAGCCTCGAATACCTGGAGGGCAAGACGCTTCCGGGCGTCGCGGCGCTGGACGACAAGTAAAATACCCCTTCAATCCCCGGACGGCATGAACAGGCCGTTCGGGGGTTTGACATGCACGCAGGCAGGACAAGATAACGTAAAGGAGAAATAAATATGCGCAAGCCGATTATTGCTGGAAACTGGAAGATGAACAAGACGCCCTCTGAGGCGAAGCAGCTCGTGCAGGAGCTCGTTCCGCTGGTCGCGGACGCCAACTGCGACGTGGTCGTCTGCACCCCGGCCGTCAACTTTGCGGCGGTGTACGAGGTCATCAAGGGCACCAACGTCAAGCTCGGCGCGGAGAACATGCACTGGAAGGAGTCCGGCGCGTACACGGGCGAGCTTTCCGCCGCGATGCTCAAGGAGTCCGGATGCGAATACGTCATTATCGGCCATTCAGAGCGCCGCCAGTACTTCGGCGAGACGGACGAGACGGTGAACCTGCGCACGCGCGCCGCGGTGGCGGCGGGGCTGATCCCGATCGTCTGCGTGGGCGAAAAGAAGGAACAGCGCGAGGCGGGCTACACGGACACGCTGGTAACCTATCAGACGCTGACGGCGCTGACGGGCCTGACGGCTGCCGAGGTGGAAAACGTCGTCATCGCTTACGAGCCGGTATGGGCCATCGGCACGGGCCTGACCGCGACGGACGAACAGGCGAACGAAACCATCGGCGTTATCCGCGCGGCGATCCGCAGCGTCTACGGCGACGCGGCGGACAAGGTGCGCATCCAGTACGGCGGCAGCATGAACCCGAAGAACGCGCACGGCCTGATGCAGAAGCCCGAAATCGACGGCGGCCTGATCGGCGGCGCGTCGCTGAAGGCGGAGGACTTTTCCAAGGTCGTTCACTTTGAATAAGGACGGACTTCTGAGGGAATGAAGTCCCTGAAGCGCGAGATTGAGGGCGCGGCCCTCAGCTCCGCACTGTTACAGGAGGAATATCATGGCAAAACCCATTTCCGCGATTATCATCATGGACGGCTTCGGCATCAATCCCGATCCGACCTACAACGCCATCACCAAGGCGGGCACGCCTGTGCTGGACGAGCTGAGCGCAAAGTATCCGCACACGCAGATCGGCGCCAGCGGCATGAACGTCGGCCTGCCGGACGGTCAGATGGGCAACAGCGAGGTCGGCCACCTCAACATGGGCGCGGGCCGCATCGTTTATCAGGAATTGACGCGCATCACCAAGGACATTCAGGACGGCGAGCTGTTCAAGAAGCCGGAGCTCGTGAAGGCCATGGAAAACGCGAAGGAGCCGGGCCATGCGCTGCACCTGATGGGGCTCGTGTCCGACGGCGGCGTCCACAGTCACAACACGCATCTGTACGCGCTGCTGGAGATGGCGAAGCGCTTTGACGTGAAGAACGTGTTCGTTCATTGCTTCCTCGACGGCCGCGACGTGCCGCCGTCCTCCGGCATCGACTACGTGAAAGAACTGGAACAGAAGTGCCGCGAGATCGGCGCGGGCAGGATTGCGACGGTCATGGGACGCTTTTACGCGATGGACCGCGACAACATCTGGGAGCGCGTGCAGCGCGCGTACGACGCGATGGTCTGCGGCGAGGGACTTCAGGCCGCGAGCGGTCACGAGGCGGTGGAGATTTCCTACGCCAAGGGCGAAACGGACGAATTCGTGCAGCCCACGGTCGTCGTGGAGGGCGGAAAGCCCGTCGGCAAGATCGATGCGGGCGATTCCGTCGTCTGCTTCAACTTCCGCCCGGATCGCGCGCGCCAGATCACCCGTGCGTTCATCCTGCCCGACTTCGCGGGCTTTGAGCGCAAGGGCGGCTACAAGCCGGTGTACTACGTCTCCATGACGCAGTACGACGAGACGTTCACGAACATCGCGGTCGTCAACAAGCCCGTGCACCTGACGAACACGCTGGGCGAGTACCTGTCAAGGCTCGGCCTCACGCAGCTTCGCATCGCCGAGACGCAGAAATACGCGCACGTGACGTTCTTCTTCAACGGCGGCGTCGAGGAGGCGAATCCGGGCGAGGATCGCGTGCTGATCGACAGCCCGAAGATCGCGACGTTCGACATGAAGCCGGAGATGAGCGCGGTCGAGGTGACCGACAAGGCGGTGGAGCTCATCAAGGCGGGCAAGTACGACGTGATGATCCTCAACTTCGCCAACTGCGACATGGTGGGCCATACCGGCGTCATGGAGGCGGCGGAGGCGGCGGTTCGTACCGTGGATACCTGCGTGGGCCGCATCGTCGAGGCGATTCAGTCCGTCGGCGGTCGCGCGATCATCACGGCCGACCACGGCAACGCGGATCAGATGGTCGACCCGGTGACCGGCGAGCCCTTCACCGCGCATACGACCAATCCGGTGCCCGTCATCGTGGTGGACGACGCGCTTGTCGGCGCGAAGCTGCGCGAGGGCGGACGCCTGGCGGATCTGGCGCCGACGCTGCTGGACATGATGCACGTCGACAAGCCCGCCGAAATGACCGGCGTGAGCCTGATCGATCGCTAAGCCCGATCGTCCGAAGGAACGCTGACAGACGAGCAAGGCCGCCTTGAATAGAGGCGGTCTTCCTTGTTTTTGAAGGAGGAGAAGCCATGACACCTGCACAGAAGGCAAATTGTCTCAACGTGCTGGGGGCGTTTCTCGGCATGCGGGACGTACCGAAACTGACGCCGGAGGCTTTGCAGCAGAAATACGGGATGCGCCGGGCGGATGTGATGGTCCTGTTTGGCGGGAGCATTCTTTGCGGCGGCGACGTCCTCGCCGAGGCCATGAAGCGCGGCGTCGCCAGGAAATACGTCATCGTGGGCGGGGAGGGACATACCACGCAGACGCTGCGGGATCGGATGCACGGGGCTTTTCCGGACGTTAAGACGCAGGGCCTGCCCGAGGCGCAGGTGTTTTCCGCGTACCTCCGCGAGCGGTACGGACTTGCGCCCGACCTGCTGGAATGCGATTCGACGAACTGCGGCAACAACGTGACGTACCTTCTGCGGCTGCTGCGGGAAAACGGTCTTCATCCGCGCTCCATCATCCTCTCGCAGGACGCGACGATGCAGCGGCGCATGGACGCGGGCATGCGAAGGCACGCGGATGCGGACATGACGATCGTAAACTTTGCTACCTATGCGGTCAGCGTCGTCGCGCAAGGCGCCTCGCTTGCCTACGAGCGCGCGCCCTGGGGCATGTGGAGCGTCGAGCGATACGCCAGCCTGCTCCTGGGCGAAATTCCGAGACTTACGGACGATGCGAATGGCTACGGCCCGAAGGGGAAAGACTTTATCGCCCACGTGGACATTCCGCAGGACGTCAGCACGTCGTTTGAGGCGCTTCGCCGGGAGGGCGTGGGCGAGGTGCGAGACGCCAACCCACTGTACGCCTCGAAGGACGCGTGAACGAAACGTTTACAGCGGCACGCGCTTATGGTATAATCACACGGACAAAAGGGGGGGCGGCGGATGGACTTCTCGGTGATCGGCTGTGGGCGCTGGGGCACCTTTATCGCCTGGTATCTGCATTCGCTGGGGTATCAGGGCGCGCTTTACGGGCGTGCGGGCTCTTTGCACCTGCAAAGGCTTGTGCAGACCCGGACGAACGGCATGGTGACGTTCGACGAAGGCGTCGAGTTCACGAGCGACCTGTCCGGGGCGCTTGCGGCGGAGCTGATCTGCATCTCGGTCGCCTCGCAGGCCCTGCGCAGCGTGATGGCGCAGGTGCGGGCGCTGGGGCCCGTGGGAAAGACGTTTGTGCTTTGCATGAAGGGCATTGAGGTGGAAAGCGGCCTGCGCCTTTCCCAGATTGCAAAGGAGGCCGTCGGCGCGCACAACGACGTCGCGGTGTGGCTGGGGCCGGGGCACGTGCAGGAGTTCGCGCGCGGCATCCCCAACTGCATGGTCATCGACGCGGAAAAAGAAGAGGTGAAATCGCGTCTCGTCGCGGCGCTTTCCGGCGGCCTGATTCGTTTCTACTACGGAACGGATTTGATCGGGAGCGAGATCGGCGCGGCGGCGAAGAACGTCATCGGCATTGCGGCGGGCATGCTCGACGGCTTTGGGCTGTCCTCGCTCAAGGGGGCGCTGATGGCCCGCGGCACGCGCGAGATCGCGCGGCTGATCCGGTCGCTGGGCGGCAGCGAGCTTTCGGCCTACGGGCTTTGTCATCTGGGCGATTACGAGGCCACGGTCTTTTCGCCCTACAGCCATAACCGGCGCTTCGGCGAGGCGTTTGTGAAGGGCGAAGCGTACGACGAGCTGGCGGAAGGCTACTACACGGCGGCGGCGCTTATGAGGCTTTCGCAGCGCAAGGAGGTAGAGCTGCCGATCTGCCGCGCGGTCTATCAGGTACTGTACGAGCAGGCGGAGCCGAGGGAGACGTTGGACGGCCTGTTCTTGCGGAGCATAAAGAGAGAATTTTAGGGACAAAAGACAGGGAGGCATGACGTATGAAGTGGGCTTTGATCGGCTACGGCGGCATGGGCGGCTGGCACGTGGGCAAGGTGCAGACGATGCCGGAATTTGAGGTCGCGGGCATTTGGGACATCGACCCTGCGCGCTGTGAGGCGGCGCGAAAGGCGGGGATTCACGCCTACGGTTCGCAGGAAGAATTGCTCGCGGACGCGTCGGTGGAGCTCGTGACGGTCGCGATCCCCAACGACCAGCATCTGCCGGTGGTGTGCGCCTGCCTGCGGGCGGGAAAGAATGTCATCTGCGAAAAGCCCGTCGCGCTGTCCAGCGACGAGGTGCAGCAGATGATCGACGTGTCGCGCGCGACGGGCAAGCTGTTCACCGTGCACCAGAACCGCCGCTGGGACGAGGACTACCTGACCATCCGGCGCATCCTTCAGGAAAACACGCTGGGCAAGGTCTTTCGCATCGAGTCGCGCGTGCACGGCTCGCGCGGCGTGCCGGGCGACTGGCGCAACACCAAGCGCCAGGGCGGCGGCATGATCCTGGACTGGGGCGTGCACCTGCTCGACCAGATCCTCCAGCTCGTGGACGAGCCGATCGTCTCCGTGCACTGCGAGGTGCAGCACGTGACCAACGACGAGGTGGACGACGGCTTCATCTGCCAGCTCACGTTCGGCAGCGGCCTGGTCGCGCACGTGGAGGTCGGTACCAGCCACTTCATCAGCCTGCCGCGCTGGTACGTTCTGGGCGAGAACGGCTCCTGCCAGATCGACGACTTTGCCCTGAACGGCCGCGTCGTAAAGGTCTCTGACTGGGAAAAGCGCGACGCCGTGCCGGTCGTAACCGCCGCAGGCCTCACGAAGACCATGGCCCCGCGCACGGAGGATACGATCAAGACCTACCCGCTGCCGAAGGTAGAATCCGACGTGCGCGACTTTTACCGAAACGTCGCCGCAGCGGTGCAGGGCAAGGAAGAGCAGAAGATCACGCACGCGCAGGTGCTGCGCTGCATGAAGCTGATGGAGGCGCTGTTCCGCTCTGCGGAGGGCGACTGCGTCGTGCACACGCGCATCTGAACTGAATCTCCTACCGTCTTTTAAGAGGCGTTTTTTGCGGGCACGGGATGTTTTTCCCGGTGCGCTGGAAAAAACGGCCTCTTTTTGTGCCTGCCGCCGTTCCTGGGGGAATGGGCTGCGCTCTGTACGGATCGCTCGAATGAGCGCTGGCCCGCGCCGAAAATCGTCATAGACAAAGCGCGCGTTTTATGCTATATAGGGAGGTGCAAAGGAGCGGATCAACACATGCATAGGCGCGCAGCCATCGAGAGCGGAAACGGCATCACGGATGGCGTCATCTGGCAGCAACTGCTCATCTTCTTCTTCCCCATCATGCTGGGCACGTTTTTTCAGCAGCTTTATAACACCGCAGACGCGATCATCGTGGGCAAGTTCGTGGGCAAGGAGGCGCTGGCCGCCGTCGGCGGCGCGACGGGCACGATCACGAACCTCGTCGTGGGCTTCTTCGTGGGGCTTTCCTCCGGCGCGACGGTCATCATCGCGCAGTTCTTCGGCGCGCGGGAGCGGGACGGCGTAAGCCGCGCGGTGCACACGGCCATGGCCCTTTCGCTGGCCTTCGGCGTACTGCTGACGGTCGCGGGCATCGCGCTTGCGCCCGCGGCGCTTGAGGCGATGGGCACGCCCGAGGATATCCTGCCGTATGCGGTTACCTACATCCGCGTGTATTTCGCGGGCGTCACGGCGGTGCTCATCTACAACATCGGCTCGGGCATCCTGCGCGCGGTGGGCGATTCCAAGCGCCCGCTGTACTTCCTGATCGTATGCTGCGGCGTGAACATCGTGCTGGACATCCTCCTCGTCGTAGGATTGGGCATGGGCGTGTTCGGCGCGGCGCTGGCGACGATGATCAGCCAGGTCGTGAGCGCGGTGCTGGTGATCGTGACGCTGATGCGAACCGGCATGAGCTATCACTTCAGCTGGAAAAAGCTCGGTTTCGATCCGAAAATCCTGGGCAGCATCCTGCAAATTGGTTTGCCCGCGGGCGTGCAGTCGATGATGTATTCGATCTCCAACATCATCATCCAGGTCTGCGTGAACGGGTTCGGCACCGACACCGTGGCCGCGTTCACGGCCTGCGGAAAGATCGACGGCATCGTGTGGATGATCTACGGCGCGTTTGGCGTCTCCATCACCACGTTCGTCGGACAGAACTTTGGCGCGCGCCGGATGGATCGCATCCGCAGGAGCGTGCGCACCTGTATGGCGATGGCCGTCGGCTCCACGGCGCTGCTGGGCGCGCTGCTGCTCCTGTTCGGGCGGCCGGTCTATCGGATGTTCACCAGCGACGAATACGTGGTGGAGCTTGGCATGCAGATTTTGAGCGTCGTCGCGCCGACGTACTGGACCTACGCGGGCATCGAAATTCTGGCGGGCGCGGTGCGTGGCACGGGCGACAGCGTGCGGCCGATGATCATGACCTGCGTTGGCGTATGCGTGATGCGCATCGTGTGGATCTGGGCGGTCGTCCCGCTGCGGCCCGACATGTTTACGGTCATGCTCTCCTACCCCATCAGCTGGGTGCTGACCTCGCTGCTGTTCATCGTCTATTACAAGCGGGGCGCGTGGCTGAAGCGCCGCCTGAAGGCGGCCGGCGCGGAAGCGGACTGAGCGCAGACAAACCGATCAGAAGAAAGTTTGCAAATCCGGGATTGACAAGCACAAAAGGGCGCAGTATAATGCCAACATATACGCGAGGACGGGAAGAAGTACCCGGGCGGCTGGCCTCAAGAGAGCTTTCGGCTGGTGAAAGAAAGCGGCGGCGTCTGGCGAATACATCCCCGAGCGCGGGCCTGAAAGCGTGCGAGTAGGGCTTCGGCGGTGCGCCGCTTACAGCGCAGGCCCGTGTTGGCGGGCGATGAGGGCGCCTTTCGAGAGAGGGCGCTAAACGGAAGTGGTACAGCGGTTACACGCCTTCCGGTACGCAGCAGCGTGCCGGAAGGCGTTTTTTGTTTTACGGCACAGCAGAAGAAGGGAAGTTTTTACATGCCATCGATCGAGAACGTGCAGTTTGCGGAGCGCTTTAACGGCATTACCGGCAGCGCGATCCGCGAAATCCTCAAGTACATGACGCGGCCCAACATGATTTCATTCGGCGGCGGCAACCCGGCCGCTTCCGCGCTGGAGGAAACCGTCATCGCGGACATCTCGCGCGACGTGCTGCTCAAAGACGGCAAGCGCATCCTGCAATACGGCGCGACGGACGGCTACGCGCCCTACAAGGACGCGGTCGCCCAATGGGTGCAGGGGCTGGGCATCCAGTGCGGCCCGGAGGACGTGCTGCCCGTGACCGGCTCCACCCAAGGCATCGACCTGCTGGCCAAGGCGCTGATCAACCCCGGCGACGTGGTGCTGGTGGAAAGCCCGACGTTCCTGGGGACGCTGCAGGCGCTCAAGCTCTATCAGGCGAAGCTCGTGCCCGTGCAGACGGACGAGGGCGGCATCGTGCTGGAAGACCTGGAACGCCTCATCAAGGCGCACCACCCGAAGATGCTCTACGTCATCCCGTCCTTTCAAAACCCCACGGGCCGCACCCTCGCGGCGGAGAGAAGGCAGCCCATCGCCGAGATGGCGGAGAAGTACGGCATGGTCGTCATGGAGGACGATCCCTACCGCGACCTGCGCTACGCGGGCGAGGCGCTGCCCTCGATCAAGAGCTACGACAAGGCGGGCTGGGTCGTGCACATGGCCTCCTTTTCCAAGCTGATCTCGCCGGGCCTGCGCATCGGCGCGGCGATCGTGAAGGAGCCCATCCGCCAGAAGATGATCTTCGGCAAGCAGGCGAACGACGTGCACTCCTCCAACCTGACGCAGGCCATCGTGGCGGAGTACCTGAACCGCGGGCTCATGGCGGAGCACGTGCGGAGCATCTGCCGAAGCTACGCCGTGCAGATGAACCGGATGCTCTCCCACCTGAAGGACTTCCCGGACACGAGGTTTACGCATCCAGAGGGCGGGCTGTTCATCTGGGCGGAGCTGCCGGAGGGCATCGACACCCTGGCGATGATGCCCAAGGCCATCGAGCGGGGCGTCGCCTACGTGCCGGGCACGCACTTCTACTGCGAAGAGGGCACGCACCGGAACACCGTCCGCCTGAATTTTTCCAACAGCACGATTGAAAAGATCGATCAGGGCATGGACATCCTGCGCCAGGTAGTCGAAGGGGAACTGAAATAAAACCAATGGAGGTTTGAAACATGCACATTCTGGACGTACTCAAGGAACGCGGCTTCGTCGCCCAGGTGACCTTTGAAGAGGATTTGTACAAACAGCTGGAGCAGCCCACGACGTTCTACGTCGGGTTCGACCCCACGGCGGACAGCCTGCACATCGGCCACTACATCCCGATTATGGCCATGGCGCACATGCAGCGGGCGGGGCATCGCCCCATCGCCCTGATGGGCGGCGGCACCGGCATGATCGGCGACCCGAGCGGCAAGAGCGACCTGCGCAAGGTGCTCACGGTCGACGACATCGACCATAACGTGGAGAGCATCAAGAAGCAGATGAGCCGCTTCCTCGACTTTTCCGAGGGCAAGGCGATGATCGCCAACAACGCGGACTGGCTGCGCAATCTGAACTACATTGACTTCATGCGCGAGATCGGCGTTTACTTCTCCGTCAACCGCATGCTGACGGCGGAGTGCTACAAGAAACGCCTGGAAAAGGGCCTGACCTTTTTGGAATTCACCTACATGCTGATGCAGAGCTACGACTTCCTGGAGCTCTACCGCCGGTACGGCTGCCGGCTGCAGCTCGGCGGCGACGACCAGTGGAGCAACATGCTGGGCGGCGCGGACCTCATCCGGCGCAAGGAACGTCAGGACGCCTACGCGCTGACCTTCCAGCTGCTGCTCACGCACGACGGGCGCAAGATGGGCAAGACCGAAGCGGGCGCCCTGTGGCTGGACGCGGAGCGCACCAGCCCCTACGACTTCTACCAATACTGGCGCAACGTGGACGATCAGGACGTGCAAAAGTGCCTGGCCCTGCTGACCTTCCTGCCCATGGACGAGGTGCGCCGCCTGGGCGCGCTGAGGGACAGCGGCATCAACGAGGCGAAGAAGGTGCTGGCCTTTGAGGTGACGAAGCTGGTGCATGGCGAGGAAGAGGCCCGGAAGGCGCAGGAAGCGGCGGCCTCCCTGTTTGGCGGCGGCGCGCTTTCGGGCAGCGTGCCCACGACCGAGATCACGGCCGCGCAGCTCGAGGAAGACGGACGCGTCACGACCATCGCGTTCCTGTGCGGGCTTTGCGCTTCCAAGGGCGAGGCGCGCAAGCTGGTGCAGGGCGGCGGCCTCACCATCGGCGAGGAAAAGGTGACCGACGTGAACGCGGTGCTCACGGCGGAACAGATCGGCGGCGAGGGCGTCCTGCTGCGCAAGGGCAAGAAGAGCTACCATCGCGTAGTGCTGAAGGCATAGGATGGAGGCGCTTTCCTACAAGACGCTGCGCGGGCGCGGCGAAAGGGAATTCATCATCAACAAGAGCCGCTTCATCGGGCAGGGCGCGCCCTGTCGGACGGAGGCGGAGGCGCTCGCATTCCTCGCGGAGGTCCGCGAAGGGCACAAGGACGCGAACCACAACTGTTACGCCTATATCATCGGGCGCAACATGGGCATCATGCGCTATTCGGACGACGGCGAACCCGGCGGCACGGCGGGCATGCCCATCATCGAGGTGATGAAGGCGCGCGGCGTGGTGGACTGCGCCGTGGTCGTCACGCGCTACTTTGGGGGCATCCTGCTGGGCGCGGGCGGGCTCACGCGGGCCTATGCGCAGGGCAGCAAGGAAGCGCTCGACGCCGGCGGCGTGGTGACGATGGAGATGTCCCGCCGGCACCTGGCCGAGGTGGACTACGCCACCTGGCAGCGGCTGGAGTACTTCCTGAAAAGCGCGCCCTGCCGCATCGAGGGGACGGAATTCACCGACCGGGTGACGACGAATCTACTGGTGCGAAAGCGGGACGAGGCGCAGCTTCTGGCGGACATCACGCGCGTGTGCGACGGGCGGGTGGAGACGCTGGAGGATGGGGAGTGCTACTTCCCCTGGGACGAAGACGGGAAAACGGAATAAAGCGCACAAACGGAACCTTGTAAAGGCAGGGTTCCGTTTTTACGGGATAATTTTGATGCATAAAAATTTCAAAAATTATGGGAATTGTTGACAATGCAGTGAAGGAAAGTGTATAATCAAGTCATCAAATCTCTTGATGAGGAGGAATGGGATATGTTCAAAAAGATCCTGGCGGTAACCTTGGCGCTCTGTTTATTCGGGGGGGGGGTACTCGCCGCAACGAAGGTGACTTCTTGGCGTGAACTGTGCGATACAGTAAATGCAAGCGAAGCGAACGCGAAGCTTGATTTTGAGCTGTACAGAGGGAAAGACGAGCCAGACGACGCATGGGATGCAGAGGACTCTTATATCCAGGTGGACGATCGCACGATCGTTATTACGAACAAAGACGGCGTCGTGCTCAAAGGTGAATTTAGCTTTTTTTCAGATGGTACGTCAGGCGCCGTCGACCTCAATGACGTGATCGTCAAGTCCGAAGGAACCTATATAAACATTGACGGTGCTGAATGGCCTAATAACGGCCTGTATGCATACGGAATCGCCTTGACGCTTAACGGCGGCAGGTACGAAAGCGAAACAGGCACTGCCGTTACGGTTACGAATAGTGATATCGTTATAGACGGTTCGGTGCTCAAGGGCGGGACGTTCACGTACCCCGACGGTGAGACATATCGATGGGAAGACGTTAGCATAACTAGGTGGGATGTGGACGAATCCGGAAATTACACACCGTCTAAGCTAACGCAAAGCGAATTTGAGGAATACGTTCAGCGTGTTCTGGCCAAGATTAAGCCGATGGAAGGCATCAAGGCGTATATTGATGTAGACGGTTTTCTCGTCGATGAAGCTGGCGAGAGGCTGCGTGACGAAGAGGGTTTCGAGATGAGGCCGGTGTGCATTGTAGAGGTCCCCGGAAACAGCGACCCCTTCGACGGCAAGTACCTGGAGTACTTCTCGGACGAGCACGCGCGGTACCTGCGCGAGGCGCGCCGCCAGCACTTCCGCGGCCTCGCGGGCAGCCCGGAATGGCTGAGGCAGGTGTACCTCTCCTACCTGCCGCTCGACTGCCGCCTGTACGCCGGCGGCAAGCAGATCATGTTCAAGGAAAAGCTGGTCGACGACCCGAATGGCTACGTACAGCTCGTGCTGACCTCCTACGCCTATGAGCAGTACGGCCAGGTGTCGATGAAGATTGGTCAGGATGCGCTGGAGGTCTTCCGCCGCAGCGGCGTAACCAGCATCGTCGTGAAAAACGGAGACACGACGGATACCTACGCGGTGGCCGACATTCTCAAGGTGCTGAGCGCGACGGGCCTGGCCGACGCGCAGGCGATCCTCCTCAACGGCATGGACGGCGACGTGCAGGCGATCGACGCCGCGGGCGCGACCGTTCCCGTAGAAATGTAAATCCCGTTTTCCTCCCTCTAAAGCCCTGGCCATCGGCTTTGCCGATGGCCAGACCGCGCGGGTTTATCCCCGCGCGGCCTTTTTTCGTTCCTTATCGTTTCCTGATAAACGCGCGCTAAGATAGGGGCATAAACGGACAGGAGATGATAGCTTTGGAATCAAGACGCGCTTTCGGGGGACTTACGGGCTTTCAGCTTAAGTGCATCGCGGTCGTGCTGATGGTGCTCGATCACATTCAATACTTCTTTGAGTTTACGGGCGCGGTTCCGCTCGCGTTCAGTTGGCTGGGACGCCTCTCGGGAGGACTTTTTCTCTTTTTGCTGGTGGAGGGCTTTACCCATACGCGCAGCCGCAAAAAATACTTTCTGCGCCTTTACCTCATCGGCGGCGCGATGGGGCTCGTGCAATATGGAATGATCGTGACGGGCTTTGCGCGCCCGGACGGCTTTATCCCCATGAACGGCGTGTTCATGACCTTTGCGCTCCTCATCGTCATGATGCAGGGCGTCGCCTGGCTCGAGGAGAAGCGCTGGCTGCGGGGCGCGATCACGCTGGGTCTCACCCTCGGCTGGCCGTACCTGATGCGCGCGCTGGCCCAGATGGCGCCGGGGGCTGCGAAGTGGCTGCTGCTGCTCAACTACACGCTGCTGCCCATGCATCCGGGCGTGGAGGGCGGCACGGGTTTCGTGCTTTCGGGGCTCGTGCTTTACATCTTTCGCAAACGGCGCGGGCTTCAGGCGGCGGCCTTTGCGCTCTTCCATCTCTTCTGGTACACGGTGCGGCTTTACTTCCTCGTGCCCGGTCTGCCGTTGACGGCCGCGTTCTGGTTTGGCGAGGCGTACGAGTGGATGGGCGCGGGCGCGGCCCTGATCATGCTTCTCTACAACGGAAAGCGCGGGCGCGGCATCAAGAATTTCTTCTATATTTTCTATCCCGCGCACGTTTACATCTTGTATGCGCTCTCCTTCGCGGTGTATCATGTGCTCATGGGGTGATGAAATGGCCTGGATTCTGGCGGTAGACGACGAACCGGCGATGCTCGACTTAATTCGGACGGCGCTGGAGCGCGAGGGGCATACCGTGATGACGGCGGAAAGCGCGGCGGAGCTCTCAGAGGCCAAGCTCCGTCGCGCCGAGCTCATCCTGCTCGACGTGATGATGCCGGGGGAGGACGGCTTTTCGCTCTGCGCCCGATTGCGGGAGCGGGTAGACTGCCCGATTCTTTTTCTGACCGCGCGCGACGACGAGGCGTCCGTCGCGCACGGTCTGGGGATCGGCGGGGACGACTATGTCGTCAAGCCCTTTCGCCTCTCCGAGCTGCGGGCGCGTGTGGCCGCGCACCTGCGGCGCGAGACGCGCGTTCGCAGGCATGCGCTGACGGCGGACGGGCTTCTCCTTGACATCACCGCCCGCGAGGCTTCGTGCGCGGGAACGCCCATCCCATTGACGCGCGGCGAATTCGACATCTGCGTCTTTCTGCTGGAGCACAGGGGACAGGTGTTTTCCAAGGAGCAGATTCTGGAGGCGGTCTTCGGGCTGGAGAGCGCCTCGGACGCGTCGGCCATCGCGGAACACGTGAAGAACATCCGCGCAAAGCTGCGGACGGTGGGCCGGGAACCGATCGAAACGGTCTGGGGGGTGGGGTATAAGTGGAGCGCGGAAAGGGCGTGACGCTTCGGGGGCTCTTCGTGCGCTACCTGATCCTAACGGGCGTGCTGGCGGCGGCCATCGCGCTCGTCTGGTGGGGCTGCATCCTGCACGCCATCGAGGCGGGATTCGTGCTGCCCGCGTATACGGGCGAGCGGGCAGCGCGCGCTGCGGCGGAACGGATGCGGGAAACGGGCGCGCTGGACGAGTCGGTGCATTCGTCGTTCTTTGATTACGTCCTGCTCGACGAATCGGGCGATATGCTCGAATCCTCGCTCACGGTGCGGGCGCAGGAGCGCGTGAAAAAGCGCCTTGAGCAGGGGCGCGAGGCGTCGGATTTCGAGATGCGCGTGCCGCTTGCGGAGGGGCGCGTCTGCCTGCTCCTCTTTGATTACAACACGCCCTACGGAAACGAGGCCCTGCGGGGGCGTCTGCCGAACTTTCAGGTGACGATGTTCGTGCTGCTCGTGGCCGGCTGGGGAACTGTGATCCTGCTGACGGCGCTCTCGTTCAGCCGCAGGCTCAAGCGGCAGATCGACCTGCTCTCCGGCGTCGCCGCGCGGGTCGCAAGGGAGGATCTGGACTTTGAGGTGCCCCGTTCCGGCGTGCAGGAAATCGGCGAGGTGCTCGACGCGATGGGCCGGATGAAGGACGCCTTAAAGGAGTCGCTGAGCCGCCAGTGGAGCCTTGAACAGCAGCGGCGGGAGCAGATGCAATCGCTGGTGCACGACCTGCGCACGCCGCTCACGGTCATCGAAGGGAACGCCGAGCTGCTCCAGGAGGACGGAACCCTGGATGCCGGGCAGCACCGCTGTGCGGAGGCGATCGTGCAGAGCGCGGAGAGCGCGCGGGCGTATGTAAAGGAGCTGCGGGGAGCGCTCTACGAGGAGACGGGCGCGCTGAACCGGCAAAAAACGGAGCTCTCCGGCTGGGTACAGGGCTTTTTGAAGTCGGCCCGGACGCTCTGTGAGGGCGCAGGCCTCTCCTTCCAGGCGGAGGCATCGGGCTTTGCCGTGATGGACGCGCAGGCGATGCAGCGCGCGGTCATGAACCTGATCGATAACGCGGCGCGCTTCGCGCCCGCTGGCGGCCGGGTGCGCCTGAGGGCGGAGCAGCTCGCCGCGGGCGCGGTCTTCATCGTGGAGGATACGGGCCCGGGCTTTACGAAGGATGCGCTGGCGCATGGGCAGGAACGCTTTTTCCGGGACGAGCGGGCCAGAGGGCAGGACGGGCACTACGGACTGGGCCTTTACAGCGCGGCGCAGACGGCGGAGCGTCACGGAGGACGTATGAAGCTGGAAAACGCCGAGGCGGGCGGGGCCCGCGTCACGATATGGATCGATGGAACGGCAGCGTAAACGAAAAAAGGGCCGAATGCGGCCCTGAAAAGAGCGGAGCCCCCTTCACAGAACGGCGTGAGGGGGCTTCGCTTTATTCTTTCGCATCTTCGATATTCAGCAACCAGCTTACGTTGATGTTTATTGCCTGCACAAGCATTATATTTGCAATGAGCGAATGATAAAAGGCTTATTTAAAGCGGATATTAAAGGTCGCTGTCCTGCGCATCACTTTCGTATTCATCCAAACTGTCCAGCGCGACGCGCACGGCTTGTATGACAAAGGCAGAAAAGGTGGTTTCTTTTCCACAGATCATCTTTTCCAGCCGGTCTAATAAATCGTTGGGGAAACGAATGCATTTGTTCGTCGTAACCGATACAGTTGGAATGCTGAACTTCATGTCCGACACCTGCTTACTTTTTGTTATTAGAATGGATGTACACTGTCATAGAGGATAAGGAGATCTGTTCTTCGTGCAGACGACATCATAATTACAAATCTTCAGTTAAGTCCCTCCCATACTTCCTTATTTGTGCAGACGAGAATTTTTCTTAATATTAACACGGGAGCCATCCATAAATGTGTTAAAGATAAGAATGTACATATATTAAGAAAAATGAGGGATAAATTGTGGCCCAAGCCCCCACGGTTCAGCCTGCTTCTATCATCCGGTTTGCGGGAGCGTGGTTGTGTAAGTAAACCGCCGTCCGGCAAACGTCTCCCCTTGCGTCTTATCTGAGAAAATGCTATAATGAAGCGATTGTTGCATTGGGAGGTACACCATGGCTGGAATGGCTGGGTTTCTAAAGAAAATATTTGGCGACGGGAATAGCTCTGAGCTCAAGCGTCTGGGCAAAATCGTCGACGAGATCGATTCCTTTGAGGAAGCACATAAAAAATTGACGGACGATCAGCTCCGCGAAAAAACGCAGGAATTCAAGGATCGCCTGCAAAAGGGTGCGTCGATCGACGACATCCTGCCCGAGGCGTTCTCGGTCGTCCGCGAGGCGACTGACCGCGTGACGGGCAAGCGTCAATTCCGCGTGCAGATGCTCGGCGGCATCGTGCTCCATCAGGGGCGCATCGCAGAGATGAAGACGGGCGAAGGCAAGACGCTCACGAGCACCATGCCCGCCTACCTGAATGCGCTCACAGGCGAGGGCGTGCACATCGTCACGGTCAACGACTACCTCGCGCGCTTTCAGGGCGAGGACATGGGACGCATCCATCGCTTCCTGGGGCTGACGGTGGGCATCATCACCCACGACATGACGAACGAGGCGCGCCGCGCGGCCTATGCCTGCGACATCACCTACGGCACGAATAACGAGTTCGGCTTCGACTACCTGCGCGACAACATGGTCATCTACAAGAAGGATATGGTGCAGCGCGGGCACCACTTCGCCATCGTGGACGAGGTGGACTCCATCCTCATCGACGAGGCGAGGACGCCGCTCATCATCTCCGGCCAGGGCGAGAAATCGACCGACCTGTACGGGCGGGCGGACCGCTTCGTCTGCACGCTGCAGGCGGGCAAGGAGCCGGAGAAGGAACAGCTCGAGCTGATGAGCGACGAGGAAGCGGCGAAGATGCGCCGCGACTACGTCACGGACGAAAAACAGAAGACCTGCAACCTTTCCGAGGAAGGCGTCCGCAAGGCGGAGAAATTCTTCGACATTGAAAACCTTTCCGACGCGGAGAACAACGAGATTCTGCACCACATCAACGCGGCTTTGCGCGCGCACGCGCTGATGAAGCTCGATGTAGATTACGTCGTGCAGAACGGCCAGGTCGTCATCGTCGACGAGTTTACCGGCCGCCTGATGGTCGGCCGCCGCTATTCGGACGGTCTGCATCAGGCCATCGAGGCCAAGGAGGGCGTGAAGGTCGAGCGCGAGAGCAAGACGCTCGCGACCATTACGTTCCAAAACTACTTCCGCATGTACAAAAAGCTGTCCGGCATGACCGGCACGGCCAAGACGGAAGAGGACGAATTCCGCGGCATCTACAACCTGGACGTCGTCGTCGTGCCCACCAACATGCCGATGATCCGCGAGGACATGAACGACCTGGTGTACAAGTCCATCAAGGGCAAGTTTGGCGCCGTGGTGGAGGAGATCATCAAGCGCCATGAAAAGGGGCAGCCCGTGCTGGTCGGCACGGTTTCGGTTGAAAAGAGCGAAATCCTTTCCAATATGCTGCGCCTGCGCGGCATTGCGCACGAGGTTTTGAACGCCAAGCACCACGAAAAGGAGGCGGAAATCGTCGCGCAGGCCGGTCACTACGGCGCGGTGACGATCGCCACCAACATGGCGGGCCGCGGCACGGACATCCTGCTGGGCGGCAATCCGGAGTTCCTCGCCCGCCGCGCGATGCGCCAGAAGGGCTATGAGGACGAGTTGATCGAGGACGCGATGGGGCATAATGAGAACGTGCCCGAAGAGGTCCTCGCCGCGCGCACGGAGTACCGCGCGCTCTACGAGCAGTTCAAGAAGGAAACCGACGCCCAGCACGACCGCGTTGTAGCCGTCGGCGGCCTGCACATCATCGGCACCGAGCGCCACGAGTCCCGCCGCATCGACAACCAGCTGCGCGGACGCAGCGGCCGTCAGGGCGACCCGGGTTCCTCGCAGTTCTTCCTGTCGCTGCAGGATGACCTGCTGCGCCTCTTCGGCTCCGAGCGCATCACGGGCATGATCGACAAGCTGGGCCTGGAAGAGGATCAGCCGATCGAGGCCAAGATGCTGACCGGCCAGATCGAGAGCGCGCAGAAGCGCATCGAGGGCCGCAACTACGAAATCCGCAAGAACGTCCTGCAGTATGACGACGTCATGAACCAGCAGCGCGAGGTCATCTACGGCCAGCGCCGCCAGGTGCTCATGGGCGAGAACATGCGCGAGACGATCATGAAGATGGCGGGTCAGCTCATCAGCGACGCGGTGGACATGCATACTGGCAACGGCGACGCCTACGTCGACTGGGACCTCACCGGCCTCGCGGATTACCTGGAGAAAATCTGCGTGCGTCCCGGCGCCATCGAGACGCACATGGAGCAGATCAAGAACTTCGACAAACAGGCGCTCAAGGACATGCTCACAGAGGACGCCCAGGCGTTTTATCAGGAGCGGGAGCAGCTGCTTTCGGAGCACGGCATCGACATGCGCGAGGTGGAGCGGGTCATCCTGCTCAGCTCGGTCGACCGGCGTTGGATGGATCACATCGACGCCATGGATCAGCTGCGCGATGGCATCGGCCTGCGCGCCTATGGACAGAAGGACCCGGTCGTCGAATACAAATTCGAGGGCTACGAGATGTTCGACGAGATGGTGCGCCTGATCCGCGAGGACACGCTGCGCCGCCTGTATCAGGCGAGGGTGGAGCGCGCGCCGGAGCGCCGCCAGGTCGCCCAGCCGGTGGAGGCGAAGGTGGCCGGGGATGGCCCCCGCCAGCCGCAGAAGTCGGACAAGAAGGTTGGACGCAACGACCCCTGCCCCTGCGGCAGCGGGAAGAAGTACAAACATTGCTGTGGCAAGGAAGCTTAAGCAGCTTTCTTTCCCATACATCCATAAAATTTACTGAGGCCATCGGCCTTCAAAGGGGTGAGTCAACATGATCGAACTGGAACAGTACCGCGTAGACCTGAATCGCATCCGTGAGAGCATCGTTGAGGCAGGTGAGTCACTTTAACTTGGCTCATATGGAAAATGAGCTGGCGGAATTGCACGAGACGATGAACGAACCGGACTTCTGGAATGACCTGGAGCGTTCCACTAAGGTCTCTCAGCGGGTGAAGGTGCTGGAGGATAAGCTCTCCCTGTTCAAAAAGCTGAACGAGCGCGCGGCGGACATCGACACGATGATGGAGCTCGCGGAGGAGGAGGGCGACGAGTCCATGGTCGCGGAGGCCGGGGATGAGCTGAAGGAGCTGGACGAGGACGTCAAGAAGCTGCAGCTGGAAACGCTGCTCCGCGGCGATTACGACCACAGCAACGCGCTGCTTTCCCTGCACGCGGGCGCAGGCGGTACGGAGGCCCAGGATTGGACCAGCATGCTGTACCGCATGTACACGCGCTACTGCGAACGCATGGGCTTTAAGGTCAACGTGCTAGACCTGCTGGAGGGAGACGAGGCGGGCATCAAGTCCGTGACGTTTGAGGCCATCGGAGAAAACGCGTACGGCTACCTGCGCGCGGAAAAGGGCGTGCACCGCCTGGTGCGCATATCGCCCTTTGACTCGGCGGCGCGCCGCCATACCTCCTTCGCCTCGCTGGACGTCGCGCCCGAGATCGAGGACGACATGGAAGAACTGGACATGGAAGACGTGCGCATCGATACCTATCGCGCCTCCGGCGCAGGCGGTCAGCACGTCAACCGCACGGACTCCGCCGTCCGCATGACGCACATCCCCACGGGCATCGTGGTTCAGTGTCAGAACGAGCGCTCGCAGGTGCAGAACCGCGAGGTTTGTCTGCGCATGCTCAAGTCCAAGCTGCTCGAACTGCACGAGCGCGAGCGCGAGGAAAAGATGGCCGACATCAAGGGCGAGATGAAGAAGATCGAGTGGGGCAGCCAAATTCGTTCCTACGTCTTCCATCCGTATACCATGGTGAAGGATCACCGGACGGGATACGAGGTCAACGACGTAGGGGCGGTCATGGACGGCGAACTTGGCGGGTTCATCACCGCTTATTTGCAGATGCAGTAAATTGAAGAGCAAGAAAATCTGCGGGAGCCATCCTCCCGCGGATTTCGTGCGTTCAGCCGCTGGTTGGAGAGGAAAAATGAAGAAGAGGATTGTCATCTGCACGGCCATCGCCGTCGCTTCGCTGATGGGGGTAGTCCTGCTTGCGCTGACGCTGTCGGCGGCGTATGACCCGGCGACCTACGGCGAGGCGGCGCGGGCCGCCTATGGGCTCGCGGATGCAGAGGTGACGCAGGCCGTGGGCCTGACGGCGCAAGCGCAGGAGGCGCTCGCGGAGGAGATTGCGCAATACCTCCGCGGCAAGCGCGCCGAGCTGGACGTGGAGACGGACGTGCTGGATCTGGGCACGGCGGAAACACGGCGTCAGCCAGCGTTTAACGCGCGCGAACGCGCGCACATGGCCGATGTGCGGGGGCTTCTGGACCTCGCCGGGCGCCTGATGGGTGCGCTGGCCCTGACGGCTCTGATCGCCGCTACGGCGGCGCAGATCGCGATGAAAAAGTCGGACGGGCGGGAAGCGGCGCGCGCCTGTTTTACAGGCACCTGGGCGGGCGCTCTGATTCTGGCTGTCCCCGTGCTGGCGCTGGCCGTCTGGGGCGCGGCCGATTTTACGTCGCTGTTTTGGGCGTTTCACAGCCTGGCCTTCACGAACGACCTGTGGCTGCTGAACCCCGCGACGGATCTGCTCATCCGCATGATGCCGGAGGGGCTTTTTGTCGGGCTCGCCGCGTCCATCGCGGTAAAGGCCTGCGCGGTACTGGCGGCGCTGCTGCTGGCGGCGGGTCTTCGGGTTCTGTGGACGCGCAAACGGGGCGGACGCAAGGCCGAGTAAGCGGGCGTTTCAATGGACCGGCCGTACCCCGACGGCGAAGTGGGCAGGGGTTAAAAAAGGGAGAAGGAACATGAGATACATTGAAAACGCCCGTGCGCAGGCGCGGGCGCTGCAAGAGGCCGGGCACGCGACGATTCTTTCGATCGAATCCTCCTGCGACGAAACGGCGGCAGCCGTCGTGCGGGATGGACGCGAGGTCATTTCTTCGATCATTTCCACGCAGATTCCGCTGCACGCGATATACGGAGGCGTCGTGCCGGAAATTGCCTCGCGCAAGCACGTGGAGAGCGTCGATCCCGTGGTGGAGCAGGCCCTTTTGCAGGCGAAATTGCGGCTCTGCGACGTGGACGCGGTCGCTGTTACCTACGGCCCGGGATTGGTCGGCGCGCTGCTGATCGGCGTTTCCGCCGCCAAGGCGCTTGCCTTCGCGGCAGGAAAACCGCTCGTGCCCGTCAATCACATCGAGGGGCACGTGAGCGCGAATTACATCGCCCATCCGGATCTTCAGCCGCCGTTTGTCTGCCTCGTAGCCTCGGGCGGGCATTCGCACATCGTGCGCGTGGAGGATTACGGCGTCTATACCCTGCTGGGACAGACGCAGGACGACGCTGCGGGCGAAGCGTTCGACAAGGCTGCGCGCGTGCTGGGGCTTCCCTATCCCGGCGGTCCTCTGCTCGACAAGCTTTCCCGGGAGGGAAACCCCGGCGCGCTGCGCCTGCCGCACGTGGTCACGCAGGGAAAGTACGATTACAGTTTCAGCGGTCTGAAAACCGCGCTCATCAACCAAGTGCACAAGCTGCGCCAGAGCGGACAGGAAGTGCCCGCGGCGGACATTGCGGCCTCTTTTCAGCATGCCGCGGTGAGCATGCTCGTGGAAAAGGCCGTCCTCGCGGCGCGCGATACGGGCGCGAAAACGCTCGCGCTGGCGGGAGGCGTGGCCTCTAACTCCTGCCTGCGGGAAACGCTGCAAAGCCGCTGCGATGCCGAGGGAATCGCGCTTCGCATGCCCCCGCCCGTGCTCTGCACGGACAATGCGGCCATGATCGGCAGCGCCGCGTTCTACAGACTGATGCGCGGGGAGGTCGCGGACCTCACGCTCAATGCCGACCCGTCCCTGAAATTGGTCTGATTGCACAGCGAAAGCGTTCTCGAAAACAGACTTGAGCAGACTTTTGGTCTGCTCTTTACTTTTGCCCGCTCAAGGCGGTGCAAAAGCCTGTTCGTCTTGTGGATAAATGGCCTTGTTCACAGGAAAATCCTCCTAATACTGTGGAAAAAACGCTTTTTCGACAGAAAATCGTGCTTTTTCCTGTGGATAACCCTGTGGAGTTTGTGGAAACATTTCTGATAGGAAAATCATTTCAAAACAGAATGATTCCGCCCTGCGCCGCATAGGCGTGAACCCATTGCGCCATAAGGAAAAATTCACACGCATGCGAACGGACATTTTCGCATAAATCTGCCTGAAAAGGACTTTAAAAGGGGGCGGACGAGGTGAACGGACGCGGAATCAGGCGGTATACGGCGATGATGCTGGGGATGGCGGGCCTCTGTATCGCGATCTTGAGCATGGCGGCGGGCTCTAACGCGCTGATTGCGACATCGGTGGAGGCGACGCAGGGCGTGCTTTCGGGCATGGTAATCGCGGTGGACGCGGGGCACGGCGGCTATGACGGCGGAGCGGTCGGAAGAAAGAGCGGCGTCGCGGAAAAGGGGCTCAACCTGGACGTCTCCCAGCGCCTCGCCCGTCTGCTTGAACAGGCGGGCGCGAAGGTGGTCATGACGCGCACTGGAGATTACGCGCTGTGCGACGAAAACCCGCCGATTCGCAAAAAGCTGCAGGACATGCAGCGCCGCGCGCAGATCGTCGAGGAAAGCGACGCGCAGCTGCTGATCAGCATCCACATGAACGAATACAGCCGGCAAAATCAGTCCGGTCCCCAGGTCTTTTATCGCGAGGGGTGCGACGCGGGGCGGCTGCTGGCGGGGGTGCTCCAGGAGTCCCTGGTCGAGGGGCTGGCGCCGAAGAAGAAGCGGGAGGCCATGGCGGGGGATTACTACATCCTCACCCTGGGCCTTCCCTCGGTGCTGGTCGAGTGCGGGTTCCTCTCCAATCCGGAGGAAGAAGCGCTGCTGCTGGATGCCGGATACCGCCAACGGATCGCCCAGGCGGTCTTTGACGGCATTGCGGATTGGGCGGCGCTTCCAGGGGACCGTCCCGTGGCACTGAAAAAGCTCGAAAGGTCGTGACAAGGCGGGGGTTGTCTGGTATAATAAATCGAATAGCTAGGAGGCGCGCGCCGTGAGACTGGAAGGCCCGGCGCGCCGAGGGGAGCGAAACGCTTGCAGGATCGTTGGCTGGCGATGATGGGCCTGCCTATGCGCGAAATGGACGTGCGGATGATGAATCCGCTGCAAATGGCATATGTCGGCGACGCGGTGCACGCGCTCTTTGTGCGCACGCGTCTTTTTGCGGGCGGGGAAAACGTCGGGCGCATGCACAGGCGTTCAAACCAGTGCGTGAGCGCGGCGGCGCAGTCGAAGCTGCTGGGGCAGATCGAGCCGCTGCTGACGGAGGAAGAGGCGGAAATCGTGCGCCGGGGCCGAAACGCCCACGCGCATCACGCCGCCCCAAAGCACGCCGACCCCGCCGATTACAGCCGGGCGACGGCACTGGAAGCGCTGCTGGGCTATCTGTACCTTACGGGCAGGGACGACCGGCTGGAGCTGCTGCTGGAGGCGGCATCTGAAAGCGCCGGGCCCGGGGCTTAACCGAAGAAGCAGGAGGAAGTACATGGCAAAGGCACAGCAGAAGGTTTTGCTGCTCAGACATACCTATGACCCGGACGAGATCGTGGCGCTGGGCGCAAGGCTTTGTTACGCGCAGGCGGACGTAGATACGCTCCGGGAGCGCATCGCACGGAAGGATCAGGCGTCGTTCATCGCGGGCGTGATGGCGCGCGGGCATCTGTCGGTCATCGAGCATGCGACGTTCACGTTCGCCATTGAGGGCGTGAGCCGCACGCTGCTCGCGCAGATCACGCGCCATCGCATCGCCTCTTTCAGCGTGCAGTCGCAGAGGTACGTGTCGATGGGGGCGGGGTTTGATTACGTCGTGCCCCCGTCCATCGAGGCGCTGGGCGAGGAGGCGGCGGCGGAATTCGCGCGGCAGATGGAGACGATGGGCGCCTGGTACGCGGCGTGGCAGGAGCGCCTGGGGAACGCGGGGGAACGCAGCAATGAGGACGCGCGCTTCGTGCTGCCCAATGCCTGCGCCACGCGCATGCTCGTGACGATGAACGCGCGCGAGCTGCTGCATTTCTTCGAGCTGCGCTGCTGCAGCCGCGCGCAGTGGGAGATCCGCACGCTTGCTTGGGAGATGCTGGGGCTTTGCAAGCAGGCGGCCCCTGAAATCTTTGCGGACGCGGGCCCGGCCTGCGTGCACGGCGCCTGCACGGAAGGAAAAGCTTCCTGCGGCCGAATGGAGGAAATGCGCGGGCGCGCATCCGCGCTGAATGCCCGCGGCGAAAACGTACAGCAATCGACGGAGAAGAGCGAGAAGGAGTAACAGCATGGCCTATTACGACAAATTTTCGGACAAGCGTCCGAACAAACGGGACGATTGGCGGGATGATGGCAGGACGCGTCGCCCGCAGCGGGATGAAGACGGCGCGGGCACACAGGAAAAGGAGCGCCGTCCATACGGGGAACGCCCGCAGCAAGGGGAGCGCCGTCCGTACGGGGAACGCCCGCAGCAGGAAGAGCGCCGTCCGTACGGAGAACGCCCGCAGCAGGGGGAGCGCCGCCCATATGGGGAACGCCCGCAGCCGGGGGAGCGCCGTCCGTACGGGGAACGCCCGCAGCCGGGGAAGCGCCGTCCGTACGGGGAACGCCCGCAGCCGGGGGAGCGCCGTCCGTACGGGGAACGCCCGCAGCCGGGGGAGCGCCGTCCGTACGGGGAACGCCCGCAGCCGGGGGAGCGCCGTCCGTATGGGGAACGCCCGCAGCCGGCGCGCCCGGCGCCCATCGCCCGTCCTTTTGAGGAGGAGGAGGCGCTGCCGCGCGAGAACCTGCTGGTAGGCCGCAACCCGATCCGTGAAGCGCTGAAATCCGGCCGGGATATCGAGAAGCTGCTCGTCGCTCGGGGCGAGTTGATCGGGTCGGCGCGCGAAATCGTGGCCATGGCGAAGGAGCAGCACGTGGTCGTGCAGGAAGTGGACCGCGCGCGGCTGGATGCCGTGGCGCCGAACCATCAGGGTCTGGTGGCGTTCGCGTCCGCCTACAGGTATTCCTCGGTCGAGGAGATTTTGGAGGCGGCGAAGGCGCGGGAGGAAGCGCCGTTCCTCGTCATACTGGATGGCGTGACGGACCCGCACAACCTGGGCGCGGTCATTCGCAGCGCCGAATGCGCGGGCGCGCACGGCGTCATCATTCCCGAGCGCCGGGCCGTCGGGCTCACCCCGGCGGCGGTTAAGGCGTCGGCGGGCGCGGTGGAATACGTGAAGGTCGCGCGCGTGACGAACATCTCCCGCCTGATCGAGGAGCTCAAAAAACAGGGCATCTGGGTCTACGCAGCGGCCATGGACGGCGAGCGCTACGACCGCTGTGACTTCACAGGCCCGGCGGCGCTGGTGATCGGCGGCGAAGGCGAAGGCGTCTCGAGGCTTGTGCTCGAAAAGTGCGATCGCAGGGTGGCGCTGCCGATGCTGGGCAAGATCGACTCGCTCAACGCTTCGGTCGCGGCGGGCATCCTGATGTACGAAATCGTGCGCTCGAGGCTGAAATGAAACCCCTGCTGCTCGTGGACGGGTACAACGTGATCGGCGCATGGAGCGAGGCGAAGGAACGCGGCTGGACGATGCCGGAGGCGCGCGACCAGCTGCTGCACAGGCTGTGCGACTATGCGGGGTACGCGGATCTTGAAATCGTGCTCGTCTTCGACGGGCACTACCAGGAGAGGCGCCAGCGCTCCACGGAAAAGGTATCCGGCGTCACCGTCGTGTACACGAAGCACGGCGAGAGCGCGGACAACTATATCGAGGCGGCGGCCGGCGCGGCGCCCAAGTACCGGGAGCTTCGCGTAGCGACCAGCGACGGTCTGGAACAGATCGTGACGATGGGGCGGGGCGCGGTGCGCGTTTCGGCCCGGGAGCTGCTGCGGGACATCAGCCAGACGCGGCGCAGCGGAAGGACGATGCACGGCGCTTTTTCCGGCGGGCGCAGCGATATCGGCAGCCGCCTGCCGCCCCAGCAGCGGGAGCAGCTGGAGCGCATGCGAAGGCAAAAATAGTTGACGCACCCGGCTTTTAGGAAGTATAATTATAAACTACATCTTCCGTCTCATACGGCGCGGAGCCAGACGGCGTGTGCCGCCGTCCTCCATGCAGCCAAATGTCCAGGGCGGGCTCGCTTTCGGGCGGGAGGAGGATACGTTGTCATCTCTTGAAAAGCTTGAAACCATGACGGACGAGGAAATCGCCGTGCTCGCGCAGCAGGGAGACGCGCTCGCCAGTGAGTTTTTGCTCAACAAGTACAAAAATTTCGTCCGCTCCAAGGCGCGGAGCTACTTCCTCGTAGGCGCGGACCATGAGGACATCGTGCAGGAGGGCATGATCGGGCTGTTCAAGGCTTTTCGCGACTTCAAGCCGGACAAGCTCTCTTCCTTCCGGGCGTTTGCGGAATTGTGCATCACGCGTCAGATCATTACGGCGATCAAGACCGCGACGCGCCAGAAGCACATCCCGCTCAACTCCTACGTATCGCTCAACAAACCCATCTACGACGAGGAATCCGACCGGACGCTGCTGGACGTGATTACGGAGGGACATACCACCAACCCCGAGGAACTGCTCATCGGTCAGGAAGATCTCTCTTCCATCGAGGGGAAGATCGGCGAGGCGCTATCGGATTTGGAGTGGGAGGTGCTCACCTCCTACCTGGACGGCAAGAGCTATCAGGAAATCGCGGACGATTTGGGCCGGCACGTCAAGTCCATCGACAATGCGCTGCAGCGCGTCAAACGCAAATTGGAACGCCTGATCGAAGAAAAAAATTAAATAAGGAAAATCTATGTTGACAAAACCCGTCTGTTTCGCTAAAATACATGACGTATGGCAGGCGGGGCGTGCGGGTGTAACTCAATGGTAGAGTGTCAGCTTCCCAAGCTGGTTACGTGGGTTCGATTCCCATCACCCGCTCCAATCGGTACAACCGACACGCTCGGCATGGCCGAAACTGTCAGCCGCATATGAATAAAGGAGGACAATCCAATGGCGAAGCAAAAGTTTGAGCGCAACAAGCCGCACGTAAACATTGGCACCATCGGCCACGTTGACCACGGCAAGACGACGCTGACGGCGGCGATCACGATGGTTCTGTCGACGATGGGCGACGCGCAGGCGATGCGCTACGACGAAATCGACAAGGCGCCGGAAGAAAAGGCGCGCGGAATTACGATCAACACGTCGCACGTGGAGTACGAGACGGAGAAGCGCCACTACGCGCACGTCGACTGCCCTGGGCACGCCGACTACGTCAAGAACATGATCACGGGCGCGGCGCAGATGGACGGCGCGATCCTGGTCGTGTCCTCTCCGGACGGCCCGATGCCGCAGACCCGCGAGCACATCCTGCTGGCGCGTCAGGTGGGCGTGCACTACATCGTCGTGTTCATGAACAAGACGGACATGATGGACGACGAGGAGCTGCTCGAGCTGGTCGAAATGGAGATCCGCGAGCTGCTGAGCGCGTACCAGTTCCCGGGCGACGACATCCCGATCATCAAGGGCTCCGCGCTCAAGGCGCTGGAGTACGTGCAGAACGGCGGCACCGACCCGAAGAACGCGCCGGAGTGCCAGTGCATCTTCGCGTTGATGGATGCTGTGGACGAGTACATCCCGTCTCCGAAGCGCGCGACGGACGAGCCGTTCCTGATGCCTGTGGAGGACGTGTTCTCCATCACGGGTCGCGGCACGGTTGCGACCGGCCGTGTGGAGCGCGGCGTGGTCAAGGTGCAGGACACCGTCGAGATCGTCGGCCTGATGGACAAGCCGCGTTCCACGGTTGTCACGGGCGTCGAGATGTTCCGCAAGCTGCTGGATCAGGCGGAAGCGGGCGACAACATCGGCGTGCTGCTGCGCGGCGTGCAGCGCAATGAGATCGAGCGCGGCCAGGTACTGGCGAAGCCGGGCACGATTCATCCGCACACGCACTACATGGGCGAGGTATACGTGCTGACGAAGGAAGAGGGCGGCCGTCATACGCCGTTCTTCAACGGCTACCGTCCGCAGTTCTACTTCCGCACGACGGACGTTACGGGCAACATCAAGCTTCCGGACGGCGTGGAGATGGTGATGCCTGGCGACAACGTGACGATGGAGTGCACGCTGATCACCCCGATCGCGATCGAGGAGAAGCTGCGTTTCGCTATCCGCGAGGGCGGCCGTACGGTTGGCTCCGGCGTCGTCACCAAGGTCATCGAGTAAAATCCTCTTGCGAGGCCAGGCTTTCAAAAGCGTTTAGCAAAGAACGGAGAGCGGGTTGCCGCTCCCCGTTCTTTTCTGGCTGTAAGCATAAAGCGCGCTGCCGATGAAGATTTTGTTGACAGATGCGTAACTTTGTGATAAATTATATAAGCATGTTTAGAGGACAGGAGAATTCTGTCTATTTCGGTCAAGGAGGTGTCTGCTATGGCGACGACTGGCGCGCGTGTGAAGATCACGCTTGCTTGCACGGAGTGCAAACAGCGCAATTACAATACGATGAAGAACAAAAGAAACGATCCCGACCGTATCGAGATGAGCAAGTACTGCCGCTTCTGCAAGAAGCATACCAGCCACAAGGAAACCCGCTAAGCACCGCACCGAGTATTGGCTGAGGATGTGAACAAGATGTCTGAAAAGAAACCCGTTGAAAAGAAGCAAACCGGCAAGCCTTCTTTCTTTACCCGCGCCAAGAACTGGATTAAGGCGCTGCCTAAGCGCATTGCCAACTCCTTCAAGAACATGGTGGCGGAGCTGAAGAAGGTTTCCTGGCCCTCTAAAAAGGAACTGATCAACTACTCTGTGGTTGTAGTCGTGTTCCTGGTGGCCATGGCGATCGTTGTCGGCCTGCTGGACATGGGTTCTAGCTTCCTGATCAAGCAGCTTATCAATCTTTAAGCGCAGCGCCGCTGCGCCGCGAAGAGGGGTGCGCCCCTGCCTGCGCTGCGCAGGCGGCGGGCTCAGGAACAGAGCCGGATGGAGGAACTATGTCTGATACTGCAGCCCAATGGTATGTCGTGCATACCTATTCGGGATACGAAAACAAAGTCGCGACGGACCTGGCCAAGACCGTCGAAAACAACGGCCTTGGCGAACTGATGCTGGACATTCAGGTTCCGGTGGAAGAGGTCGTCGAAATCAAGAACGGCAAACGGCGCGTCGTTCCCCGCAAGGTCTTTCCGGGCTATGTCCTCGTGCACATGGTCATGACGGATGAAACCTGGTATATCGTGCGCAACACGCGCGGCGTGACGGGCTTTGTTGGGCCGGGATCCAAACCGATTCCGTTGACCGAGGAAGAGGTTTCCCGTATGCTGTCGGGCGGTTCAACCGTCAAGATCGATCTGGCCGTGGGCGATCAGGTGCGCATCTTGTCCGGTACGCTTGAGGACTTCGTCGGAACCGTCGAGGAAGTTAACACGGCCACGCAGACCGTGCGCGTCAAGGTAGAAATGTTCGGTCGCGAAACCCCCGTAGAGCTGGAAGTCTGCCAGGTCGAACGGGTCTAAATTATTCGCCATCACCGTCGCATGCTTTTGCATGCGGCGTTGGATTGTGCGGCTTTGCCGTGCAATACAGCCCTGCAAGCGGCGTAAGCTGCCCAGGGAGTGGGAGGAACTGTTGTTCCGTAGGACCACATACCAGTGAGGAGGTGTAATCCATGGCAAAGAAAGTAACCGCTATGATCAAGCTTCAGGTGCAGGCCGCGAAGGCTACGCCCGCGCCGCCTATCGGCCCGGCCCTGGGTCAGCACGGCGTGAACATCCCCGGCTTTTGCAAGGAGTTCAACGAACGCACCGCGAAGCAGGCGGGTCTGGTAATCCCCGTAGTCATTACGGTGTATTCCGACCGTTCCTTTACGTTCATCACGAAGACCCCGCCCGTCCCGGTTCTGATCAAGAAGGCCTGTGGCATCGAGAGCGGCTCCGCCAAGCCCCAGAAGGACAAGGTGGCCCAGCTGACGCTCGATCAGGTTCGCGAGATCGCGACGACCAAGCTGCCTGATCTGAACGCTGCCGACATTGAGGCCGCGATGAGCATGGTGAAGGGTACCGCCCGTTCGATGGGCGTCACCGTCGCCGACGCGTAAGTTCGCCCCTGCCTTTTCACAAAAGGCATCGATTGTGGGAGGATATCACGCCGTTATGACCACAAGGAGGATCATGAAACATGAAACATGGCAAGAAATATCTTGACAGCGCGAAGCTGCTGGACAGCGCCAAGGTCTATGACCCGGCTGAAGCGGTAGCGCTCGTGCTGCAGACCGCAAAGTGCAAGTTCGACGAGACGATCGAGCTGTCTGTGCGTCTGGGCGTCGACCCGCGGCACGCGGATCAGCAGGTTCGCGGCGCCGTCGTTCTGCCGCATGGCACGGGCAAAAAGGTTCGCGTCCTCGTCTTCGCCAAGGGCGACAAGGCGAAGGAAGCGGAGGCCGCCGGTGCTGACTTTGTCGGAGCGGAAGATCTCGTCGCGAAGATCCAGGGCGAGAACTGGTTCGATTTCGACGTCGTCGTCGCGACCCCGGACATGATGGGCGTCGTCGGCCGTCTGGGCCGCGTGCTCGGTCCGAAGGGCCTCATGCCGAACCCGAAGAGCGGCACGGTTACCATGGACGTGACCAAGGCGATCACGGACATCAAAGCCGGTAAGGTGGAGTACCGTCTGGACAAGACGGCCATCATCCATTGCCCGATCGGCAAGAAGTCCTTCACCGCCCAGCAGCTGGAAGAGAACCTGAGCGCCCTGATGGGCGCGATCGTTCGCGCCAAGCCTGCCGCCGCGAAGGGCATTTACCTGCGCTCCGTCGTCATGTCTTCGACGATGGGCCCGGGCGTCAAGCTCAATACCCTGAAGTTCTGATTGTGGGGCCGGGCCTGCGCTTGACAAAGTCTATCGTGCATGCTATAATAAACCGTCAATTGAATGAGTACTGTGCCGTAGACAGCGGGTGCTTTGCGTAATGGGATTTTTCCCGCCCGCCGAGGTGTAAGGTTTGGCTTTGTCCAGCAGAATCTTCTGCCCTTGCGCCTGTGCGCAGGGGCTTTTTTCATGGCCGCCGCCTCGAAGGGGGCTGCGATCCTGAAAAGAAGGAGGATAAAATAGTGTCTAAGAATTTTGAGCTCAAAAAGCAGGCCGTTGCGGAAATCACCGAGAAGATCAAGAACGCCAAGAGCCTCGTGATCGTCGAGTACAAGGGACTCACGGTGGATGAAGCGACCCAGCTGCGTGCGAAGTGCCGTGCCGCAAAGGTGGATTACTGCGTGCTGAAGAACACGCTGGTACGCCGGGCGCTGGCCGATCTGAACATCACCGGTTTGGACAGCACGCTGGAAGGCCCGAGCGCCTTCGTCTTCTCCACGGAGGATCCGGTTTCCGGCGCGAAGATTCTCAAGGAATTCATGGAAGCCGACAAGAAGGAAGCCATCAAGGTCAAGGCTGGCCTGCTCGACGGCGAGGTGCTCGATGCCGCGGGCGTGAAGAAGCTGGCGGATCTGCCTTCCCGCGAGGCGCTCCTGTCCATGCTCTGTCAGGTGCTTTCCGGAACGGTTCGCTCTCTGGCCTGTGTGCTGGAAGCCGTCCGCAAGCAGAAGGCTGGCGAAGAGTAAGCCGCAAGCGGCCTGAGGCCGCGTAGCGATCCCAAACGACAAGAATAACCATGGAGGTATAGTGTTATGACTCACGAGGAATTTCTTACCGCGATTGAATCCATGACCGTTATGGAACTGGCCGATCTGGTGAAGGCCATCGAAGAGAAGTTCGGCGTTTCCGCCGCCGCCCCTGTTGCCGTCGTCGCCGGTGGCGCCGCCCCCGCTGCTGCCGCTGCCGAGGAGAAGACCGAGTTCGAGGTCGTCCTCAAGGAAGTTGACGCGTCCGCCAAGATCAAGATCATCAAGGCTGTGCGCGAGGTCGTCGAGGGCCTGGGTCTGAAGGAAGCCAAGGACATCGTCGAGGCTGCTCCGAAGACGATCAAGGAAGGCGTGTCCAAGGAAGACGCCGAAAAGATCAAGGCCAAGTTGGAAGAGGCTGGCGCGAAGGTCGAAATCAAGTAATTTCGCCTGCAAACAGCACCGCGTATACGGTGCTGTTTTTATGTCTGCGGGTACAGTCGAAGCTCCTTTTCCGCAGGTTTGTTCTCTAGTCATCGCCTTTAAACTATGTTATAATGAGGACAAATTGGAGGGAGCGACATGAAGAAATATGTGATTGCCCTGGATCAGGGTACCACGAGCTCGCGCGCGGTCATTTTCGACAGCAAGGCGCGCGTCATCGCGGTACACGGCATCGAATTTCCCCAGATCTACCCTCAGCCCGGATGGGTGGAGCATGACCCGGACATGATCCTCAAGACGCAGGTGGAGGCGCTGCGTCAGGCGGTCAAAATTTCGCGCGTTCCGGTTGAGGAGATCGCAGCGATTGGCATCACCAACCAGCGCGAAACGACCCTGTTGTGGGACCGGCGGACGGGCCGTCCCCTGTACAACGCGATCGTCTGGCAGTGCCGCCGCACCGCGCCCATCGTGGAGCGGCTGCGCGCGCAGGGGCTGGAACCCTATATCCGTGAGACGACGGGCCTCATTCCGGACGCGTACTTTTCGGGGACGAAGCTCGCGTGGCTCTTGAATGAGCTGAACCTGCACGAGCGCGCGGAGCGCGGTGAGCTCTGCTTCGGCACGGTGGATAGCTGGCTGGCCTGGAACCTGATCGAGCGTCGTCCGCACGTTACGGATGTTTCCAACGCCAGCCGTACGATGCTGCTCGACATTCACAGGATGGAGTGGGACGACAAGCTGCTGGAGGCGCTGAACATTCCGCGTGCCGTCCTTCCGGAAATTGTAGACACCTCCGGCATCATCGGCATGCTCGACCCGGAGATTTTGGGCAGGCCGATCCCCGTCGCCGCGATGGCGGGCGACCAGCAGTCCGCGCTTTTCGGACAGGCCTGCTTCGATCAGGGCATGATGAAAAACACGTATGGGACGGGCTGCTTTCTGCTGATGAATACGGGCACGCAGGCGGTGGAGAGCAAGAGCGGCCTGGTGACGACGGTCGCCTGGCGCATCGGAGGCGAGGTTCATTACGCGCTGGAGGGCAGCGTCTTCGTTGGCGGCGCGGCAGTGCAGTGGCTGCGCGATGAGATGCACCTGATCGAGCGCGCCTCGGACAGCGAAGCTGTCGCCACCTCCGTGCCCGACAACGGCGGCGTATACCTGGTGCCGGCATTTACGGGCCTTGGAGCGCCCTACTGGGATATGTACTCCCGTGGCATGCTGATCGGGCTGACGCGGGGAACGGGCCGGGCGCACGTCGTTCGCGCGGCGTTGGAATCCATCGCGCTCCAGTCGGCGGATCTCGTCGCCGCGATGGTCAAGGATTGCGGCTTCACGCCGAAAGGGCTGCGCGTGGACGGCGGCGCCAGCGCAAATAACTTCCTGATGCAGTTCCAGTCGGACGTGCTGGACATTCCGGTGGTGCGTCCGGCTGTCATCGAGACCACCGCCTTGGGCGCGGCGATGCTGGCGGGGCTCGCGACGGGCGTGTGGAAGGACATGGACGCACTGTCAGCTATCTGGAATGCCGACGTACGGCTTATTCCGCAGATGGAGGACGAGAAACGCGTGGAAATTCTTCGCCAGTGGCACCGCGCGGTCGAGCGCTGCAAGCGCTGGATTGAGACGGAGTAAAGTAGCACAATTTGATTCGGATTTTTTACCCCGAAACCGCCGGGCGTGATTGCCCGACGGTTTTTTAGTGGGAAAACCTCTCTTTTTCAAGCAAAAACTTACGAATATTAGAAGTAAATGCTACAAATACACTTCTTATGTCTTCACAAACCAGGAATAATGTGCTATACTTTAAACGATGATGAATTAATAACCAATTCGACAAAAGGTGTCAATTTTCGTCACGCGGTATACGCGGCGTGTCGAAAAAAGATAAATGAAATGGAAGATGGAGGAGAACAATGGAGACGGTAAAACTTCTGATCGTAGATGACAACGTAGAGCTAAGGCGCGTGGTGGCGGACTACTTTGCCCAGCGCGAAGGGGTAAGCGTTGTGGGTCAGGCCAGCAATGGGGTAGAGGCCCTCGAACTGATCCGTCAGACGCAGCCGGACGTCCTTTTGTCAGACATCATTATGCCGCAGATGGATGGTTACACGATGCTTGAACAGCTTCTGCGCATGGATATCGCGCGCAAGCCGGAGGTCATCGTGCTGACGGCGCTGGGCAGGGATGATTTTATTACGCGGGCGGTGCAGCTCGGTGTGCGCTATTACATGATCAAGCCCTTTGACTTCCCGGTTCTCTATCAGCGCGTGATGGAGGTCGCCTCGACGCGCGGAGCAAACCAGGAGACCCTGATGATGACGCCGCCGCCGCCCGCGGTCCCCGCGCGCTCGGTAGAAGAAAAAATTGCAAGCCTGTTTTTGACGGTCGGCATCCCGGCGCACATCAAGGGCTATCAGTTCCTGCGTGAGGCGGTGAAGATGGTGATGGACCAGCCGGAGCTCATCAACCGCATCACCAAGGAGCTTTATCCCGGCATCGCGCGTAAATTCTCCACGACGGCCAGCAAGGTGGAGCGCGCAATTCGACATGCGATCGAAGTGGCCTGGAGCCGCGGCCGCGTCGAGGTGCTCAATCAGGTCTTCGGCGCTAACGTGTGTTCTCCGGACGACAAGCCCACGAACGGCGAGTTCATCGCGCTGGTCGCGGACAAGATGCGCGTGGAGCGCAGCGCCTGAAGCGAATTTTAAGAAGGTCTGAATATAAAAACGGCCCGGCATTTGCCGGGCTATTTTCATAGGCGCCTTTACAGGCGCTTCCACCGAGTCCCTTCCTTCGTGTCGACGAGCTCGATGCCGCGCGCCTTCAGATCGTCTCGAATCTGGTCGGCCAGCGCGAAGTTCCGCTCTTTCTTGGCCTGCGCGCGCGCCGCGATCAGCGCCTCAATTTCCGGGTCGGCCTGCGGCGCGGCTTCCTCCTGCTGCTTTTTAGAGAGCGCCTCCGCCCCCGAAAGCAGGTTCAGGGAGAGCACCTGGTCAAATTCGTCCAGCAGGGCGCGCTTCGTCGCGTCGCCGATGTCGGCCTTGAGTACGTCGTAGAGTACGGTGACCGCGAGCGACGTGTTCAGGTCGTTGTCGAGCGCGCTCTGGAAAGCCTGACGCAGCGGTGCGGCGCCTTCCGTGTCGATCGCTTCGCCCGCCGAAGGGGAGAGCGAAGCGATGCGCGCAAGAAGCTTTTGGTAAGCGGCGGCAGCGTTGTCCAGGTTCTCCCACGTGAAGACGAGCCCCTTGCGGTAATGGGATTGCAGGCAGAACAGCCGGTAGACGAGCGGATCGTAGCCCTTTTCTTCCAGAAGCGATACGGTCAGGAATTCCCCCTTGGACTTGGACATCTTGCCGGTGGAGGTGTTCAGATGGTGCACGTGGAACCAGTACTTGCACCAGGGATGCCCCAGATACGCCTCCGACTGTGCGATCTCGTTGGTGTGATGGGGGAATGCGTTGTCGATGCCGCCGCAGTGCAGGTCGAGGCGCTCGCCCAGGTATTTCAGCGAAATGCCGGAGCACTCGATGTGCCAGCCCGGATAGCCTACGCCCCACGGAGAATCCCACTTGAGCTCCTGATCCTGAAATTTGCTCTTCGTGAACCACAGCACGAAGTCCGCCTTGCTTCGCTTGTTGTCGTCCTCCTCGACGCTGTCGCGTACGCCGACCTCCAGGTCCTCCTCGTCGTGTTCGTTGAAGATGTAATACTTTTCGAGCTTCGACGTGTCGAAGTAGACGTTGCCGCCTGCAAGGTAGGCATAGCCCTTCTCCAGCAGGCGCGAGATGATTTGGATGTACTCGTCGATGCAGCCGGTGGCGGGCTGCACCACGTCCGGCGTCTTGATGTTGAGCTTTTTGCAGTCGTCGAAGAAGGCGTCCGTGTAAAAGCGCGCGATCTCCATGACGCTCTTCTTTTCACGGCGCGC
Organism: Beduinella massiliensis; assembly: GCF_900199405.1. NCBI lineage: Bacteria > Bacillati > Bacillota > Clostridia > Eubacteriales > Beduinellaceae > Beduinella > Beduinella massiliensis. Next base: position 2,820,423 of record NZ_LT963430.1, on the reverse strand, counting down.
CCCTTTGAGCATCTTGTCCTCGCCGGTGTCTGCGTCCGATGAAAGGTGGCCGACGTCCGTGATGTTCATTACGCGCTTCACGTCGTAGCCTGCGTAGCGCAGGTATTTTTCGAGCACGTCCTCCATGATGTAGCTGCGCAGGTTGCCGATGTGCGCGTAGTGATAGACCGTCGGGCCGCAGGTGTACATGCTCACCCTGCCGCTTTCGTGAGGGATAAAGTCTTCCCTGAGATGGGTCGCAGAATTGTAAAGTTTCATGTCGAATCGCCCTTTCCTGAAAATAAAAATTCCCCTCATGCCCGAAGGCACAAGAGGCGATGGCTTCGCGGTTCCACTCTTGCTTTATGCTCTTGCGGCGCGCGCCGCGTGCCGGATATCGGCGGCAGCCGGAGGGCGTTACCCCTCGCACTCCCGGGCGCAACCGATCAGGTCTGGCCGAAGCGCGCTTCCAGCCTATGGCGCGCCCTCTCTATACGACCGCGATATGCCTGACCGCTCCCGTTCAACGTGTTTCTTTCATCCTACCACGCAAAAAAGCCGCTGTCAAGAGAGGCGAAGCGCGCGCCGCTCATTTTGGCATAACCCTGTCCGAGCGCGCATAGGGTGGAGCGTGCAACAGCATCAGGGGAGGGACATGCGGATGGATTGGCAGATTGAGCGCGAAAGCGTTGAAGCGGAACGGCTGGTGGCGAACCTGCAGCAGCAGGCAATGATCGACGGGGAGGTCGCGCTCCCGGGAAGCATGCGGGATCCGGTGACCGTGCTTAGCGTGCAGGCGCAGGCGGTTCCGGGCACGGCGGAGGTTCAAAACGACAAGCTCACCCTTTCGGGTCAGGTCGTGTTTCACGTCCTTTACACGCAGGGGGATCTGACGCGCGTACAGGTGATTGAGACGGGATGCGACTTTCACCAGATCATCGAATCCCCGGGCGTCACGCCGCGCATGCAGCTCGACTGGAGCGTCGGCGTGGAGGACGCGGGCGCGAAGGCAAACGGCGGCAGGCTCGCGCTGACGGCGGCGCTGACGTTCTCGGCGGTCGTGACGACCGCCGCTCCCGTCGATGCGATCACCGATATCACAGGTTCCTCCGTGCTCAAGACGAAGCGCCAGCAGCTGCATCTGTGCCGCACGACGGCGACGGGAAGTGAAAAGGGACTGATCCGAGAGGAGTTCGACCTGCCCGCAGCCCTGGGCATCGAGGACACGCTCTACGCGACGGCCAACGCACGCGTTGAGGACGTGGTCGGCGGGGACGGCCGTGTGACGGTGACGGGTACGGTCGAGCTGACCGTCTACCACGCAGGCAAGACGGGGCATCCGCTCGTGGTGACGCGCCACAGCACGCCCTTTGAGCAGGCCGTCACACTGCAAACGGGCGACGACGACGAGATCGACGCGCGCGTACAAATTGTGGACGTCATGGTCGATTCCATGGAGGCGGGGGAGGACGCGCGCATCCTGCGCGCGGAGGTGGAACTGCTCGTCAGCGTCCGGGCGACCGAACGGTCGGAATGCACGCTGCTCGACGACGCCTACACGACGGAGGGGGAGCAGGTGGTGCCGCAGCGCCGGACGGTGGAGATACACACCGACGACCTGACCTGCGCCGCGCGGGAGAGCGGCAAGCTGATGATCGCCATGCCGGACGACGCACAGCCGATCGGCACGATGCTGGCGGCCTTCGTGCAGCCGGCGGTGGGCACGCGCGAAAACGTGAACGGACGCCTGCGGGTGGATGGTATGCTGGGGGTGACGCTCTGCTACCTGCCGATGGATTCCGACGTGCCTGTGTCGGTTCATCAGGACGTGCCGTTTTCCATGCAGTTCGTCTGCGACCTGCCGTCGAGCGCGGCAATCACCTTGGAATGCGTCGAAGCGGTGGCGTCGGCCATCACGTCCGACCGGGCGGAGGTTCGCTTCATACTGGCCCTGGAGGGCATGGAATACTGCGCGCAGCCCTTTGGCATCATCACGGACATCGAGACCATGCAGGTGCCAGAGGAGTCGGGCGGTATCATCCTGTACTACCCTAAGGACTGCGAGACGTCCTGGGACGTGGCCAAGCGCTACCGCATCGGGGAGGAGACGCTGACGGCTTTCAACCCCAAGCTGCAGGACGTGCGTCCAGGCGAGCCGATCGTCATCTTAAAGCGCGGCGCGATGGAGGCTTGAGGAGGCTCCCTCTTGCCGGAACGCGCAAAAGGAAGTACAATAGAAAAAAAGGCTCGGAGGACGCGATGATGCTGCGCATACAGGCCCGCGCGAAGATCAACTGGACGTTGGACGTCCGGGGAAAACGCGAAGATGGTTACCATGAACTGGATATGCTGATGCAGTCCGTGACGCTGGCGGATACGCTCACGATCGAGGAAGCGCCGGAGCTGACGCTCGAGGTGGGCAGAGGCGGACGCGTGCCGTCCGACAAGGGAAACCTCGTGCTGAAGGCCGCGCAGCAGCTTCTCGCCGCGACCGGCACGCGCCGGGGGGCGAGGCTCTGGCTGGGAAAGCGCATCCCGGTCGCGGCGGGCATGGGCGGCGGCAGCGCGGACGCGGCCGCCGTGCTGGTGGGACTCAACCGTCTGTGGCGCTGCGGTTTGACGGAGGCGGAGCTGGAATGCATCGGCCTTGGCGTGGGCGCGGACGTCCCCTTCTGCGTGCGGGGCGGTCTGCAGCGCGCGCGGGGGGTGGGGGAGAAGCTCACCCCGCTGCCCTGCGCGCGCCAGATCTGGCTGGTCGTCATCCAGCCGTGCCGGGGTCTTTCGACGCGCGATGTGTTTGGCAGGCTGCACGAGCAGGACGGCGCGCAGATGCGGCGGCCGCAGACGGATCGGGCGCAGCAGGCATTGGCCTCAGGTGACCTGCGTATGTTGTGTCAGTCGCTGGGCAACACGCTTCAGCCCGTCGCGCAGGCGCTGCGCCCGGAGATCGGGCTGGCGATTGAGGCGCTGCGGGCGCAGGGAGCAGTCGCGGCGCAGATGACGGGCAGCGGATCGGCGGTCTTCGGCGTCTTCCTCAACGCGCGCACGGCGCGCGCCGCCTGGCAGAAGCTGCGCTTTACCTATCGCGCGTGCTATATGACGGCCAGCGCGGACGCCGGCATGGAAATTCAGGAGATACGCCCCTGAATCGGGGCATAGCCGCATAAAAAATGTTCGTTTGGACGACCCTGTTGCCATCACGAGGGGGTGGCATCATGGGTCGTCTTTTGTGTGCGCTCAGTCTGGCGGCAGCGCTATGCCTTACGCCGCTGCATGCGCCGAAGGATTCCGCGCTCGGGCTGGCGCTTTCAAACAACGAGCTGATTCGCATTCACGTCATCGCGAGGAGCGACGAACCGGCGGATCAGGCTGTCAAGCTGAAGGTGCGCGACGCGGTGCTCGCGTCGTTCGGCACGGCGCTTTCAAAGGAGACCTACGAAGCGGCGAGCAGGGCGATCGAGGAGAATCTGGCGGCCATCGAACAGACCGCACGGGAAACGGCGCGCGCGGAGGGCTTTGACGGGAGCGTCGAAGCAAGCTTTGGACTGTGCGATTTTCCTACGCGCGTGTACGGCGGGGAGACGGTGCCCGCAGGCACATATCCGGCGCTGCGCATCGTGCTGGGCGGAGGCGGCGGGCGCAACTGGTGGTGCGTGCTCTATCCGTCGCTATGTCTGATCGAGGATGGCAGCGACGCGGCGGCGGACACGGCGCAGCCGCTCGGCGAGGGGGCGCCCGACGAACCCGTGCACTGGACGTCCATTCTGAAGCGGATCTTTTGCGGGGAGGATGAATCGATATGAGCAGGCAAATGAAGCGCATGCGCATGGGACTCCTGCTGTTGGTGACCTGCATGGTCGTCTGCGCACAGATCGCGGAGGCGGCGACGGTCGTCGCCTGGGGCTCACGCGGCGACGAGGTGATGCGCATTCAGCGCAGGCTGAAGCAGTGGGGCTATTACGACGGCGCGGTGGACGGTGTATACGGCGAGGACACGTATCAGGCAGTCGTCCGTTTCCAGAAGAAAAACGGCCTGAAGGCGGACGGTGCAGTCGGACAATCGACGGCGAACGCGATGGGGATTTCGCTTTCCGCGGGGGGCGGACAGAGCGTGACGGTTTCCGCAGGCTACAGCGAAAATGAGATCTACCTGTTGGCTCGCGTCATCCACGGCGAGGCGCGCGGGGAACCGTACGTCGGCAAGGTGGCCGTCGGCGCGGTGGTGCTCAACCGGGTGCGCCATCCCTCCTTTCCCAACACCATTTCAGGCGTCATCTATCAGGCGGGCGCGTTTGACGCGGTTGCGGACGGCCAGATCAACCTGACCCCGGACAGCGAATCGCTGCGCGCCGCGCGCGACGCGATGAACGGATGGGATCCGTCCGGCGGCTGCATCTATTATTACAACCCTGCGACCTCCACGAGCAAATGGATTTGGACGCGCGAGGTGCAGCTGAGCATCGGCCAGCATAACTTTGCTATATGAGCGCGGCCGGGATGATGGAGGAGGCTAAAGCGTGAAACAGAAGGGGATCATAGCGGCGCTTGCGGTTGCGCTCGTCGTTTCAGTGGGATTCGGCGCCTGGCAGTGGCAGGCGCGCAGGACGCTCACCCTGCAGGCCGCAGCGGTGCGTCAGCGCGCGCTGCTGGAGGTCGCGGGGGCGCTTTCGGATATGGAAATTCGCATCGAGAAGCTGCTTGTGGCCTCCGGACCGCAGCAGACGGTGTCTCTGCTCGGGGAGATCGCGCGCCAGGCGGAATCCGCTCAGGCCAGTCTTGCGCAGCTGCCGCTTCGCCACACGGCCGTTTCGAACACGACGAAGCTCGTGGGTCAGGTAGGCGACTACGCGCTCACGCTGTCGGGCCGCGTGGCGGGGGGAAGCATGCTCTCCAGTGACGACCTGACGCAGTGGGAGGCGCTGCTCAAGACCTGCGACGGCCTGAACGAGCAGCTGACGAACCTGGGCGATGTGCTTTCACGAGAGGACATCGTCCTGGAATCGGCGGAGATGTGGGCTGACGAGGGGGATGACGCGCCGCAGCTGGAGCAGATCACGGGAAGCGCCAGCGGCATCGAGTACCCGAGCCTGATTTATGACGGGCCTTTTTCGGACGGGCGGCACGACGCGCAGCCCAAGGGGCTGACCGGGGAGGAAATCTCCCTGGAAGAGGCCATGGAGCGCGCTAAGGCGTTCGTGGGGCCGGAACGCGTGCTGAGCGTTCGTGCCGCTGTGGACAGTGGGGGCGTCATCCCTGCATACGGACTGGCGGTTGAAACGCAGGCGGACGGTACGCTGGACGTGCAGGTGACCCGGCGCGGAGGGCACGTGCTGTGGATGATGCCGGAAAGCGCGCAATATGCCCAGCAGATGACGGTGGCGGACTGCGCGCTCAAGGCGTACGAGTTCCTCTCTGCGCGGGGATATGGACACATGGAACCGAACTACTGGCAGCTTTACGATGGTCTGGCGGTCATCAACTTCGCGGCCGTGCAGGACGGCGTGCTGCTTTACCCGGACCTCATCAAGGTGCAGGTGCGCGCGGATACCGGGGCGGTCGTGGGGATCGAGAGCAATAACTACCTGATGAACCATACGGCGCGTGTTCTAAACGACCCCGCGCTCAGCCAGGAAGAGGCGCAGGAACGCGTAAGCGCGCGCCTGGAAATCAAGCGAAAGCGCCTGTGCGTCATTCCGACAGAGGGCGGCGAAAAGCTGTGCTATGAATTCTCCGGCATGTTCGGCGGCGGCTATTACCTGGTCTACATAGATGCAAAAACGGGCGAAGAATTGGAGATTTTAAAGCAGATTGACGCAGAAAATGCAAAATTGACGGCGTAAAAGCTGTGAAACCCTCTTGAAAAATGGGCTTTATGGCGCGCTGGTCGACACGGATGCTTGCAAATAGGCGGCTGAATGGTTATAATGAGGTACACGATTTGACGATGGAGGAATAAGGATGTCCGAGGCTGTTGCGGTGTTGATCCAAGTCGTCAGCGTGCAGGAAGACGCGCAGAAGGAGCGGCAGACCCTGCGGCGGACGTTCAGCGGTGAATTGCGCAGGCTGCCTCAGGGCCCCGCGCTGCGATACGTCGAGCGGGACGAAGAGGGCGCGGAGACGGACGTGGAGATCAGAATCGAGGAGAGGGGCGCGCGCCTTTTGCGGCGGGGAATCTGTGCGATGGAGCTGACGCTCGTTCCGGGTGAAACAAGCCGGAGCGTCTATCAGACGCCCTATGGCGCGATGGATCTTACCGTCAGGACACAGGAAGCGTCCTTCAGCGAGACGGGTGCCGGTGCGAAGGTGGGCCTGCGGTACGACGTGTACGTTCAGGCGGAGCTGCTCTCGCGCAATACGGTACAGGTCACGTACCGGGTCAAGCCATGAAGCGCCTTGCCGACTATAGAAACGAGGCGCGTGAAGCGCTGATACCGGCGCTCGGCGGACGCGGATGCTTCGTGCGCGTGACGCGGGAGGGGCCGCTTTTCCTCACCGATGCGCCGCGCCGAACCGAAACCCCTGAGGCGCTGAATAGAGCGCTCGAAGCGGCGGGGTTTCGTCCTGTCGGCGGACGGAAGGGGATGCTGCATTTCGGCTTGCCGGATGCGGCCTACGCGGTTCCCGAGGATGCGGCGCCCAACGCAGGGCTTTGGAATCAGGCGGCCTGGCGGCGGCAATCGCTTTGCCGGCAGCTGCTGCTTTTCAGGCAGCCGGGCGGGCCGGTCGAGGTACAGGGCCGTCCGCTGGTGGACGGAATGCTCCGATTCCTCGCGGGCGCGGGCACGCTGGAAGGGTTTTTGCAGCAGGCGGCGGCGGCGCAGAGACGGGCTCATCGCAGGGCGCTGTACCTGTGCGGGTTGTACTTGTCAAACGATCTGGCCGGGGACGGCATCGGCGTGCCCTCGGGCGCAAACGCGACCGGCCTGTTTGGGATAGATGGATCAGGAGAAATAAAACCTCCGACCGATTCATAAGGAGGATGAAGTATGAACATTCGATGGCTTGGACATTCTAGCTTTTTGCTGACTGCGGACAACGGACTGCGGCTCGTAACGGATCCCTACGACGAATCTGTCGGTTACCCCTTGCAGAAAACGGAGGCGGACGTCGTGTGCATCAGTCATGAGCACCACGACCACAACAACCGCTTTGGCATCGAGGGGAACCCGATCATCGTGGATCAGACGGGCGAGCACGACGTCTGCGGCGTGCGCATCACGGGCTATTCAACCTGGCACGACGACGTGCAGGGCAATGCGCGCGGCAAGAACATCATGTTTTCGTTTCAGATCGACGGGCTGCACGTGCTGCACATGGGCGACCTGGGCTGCATGCTGGAGGAAGCGCAGATCAAGCAGATCGGCGCGGTAGACGTGCTGATGGTGCCCGTCGGCGGCGTGTACACGATCGGCCCCAGGGAAGCCTGGACGCTGTGCGAACGGATTCATCCCCGGGTGATTCTGCCGATGCACTATAAACTGCCCTGCGTGCAGTACGGCCTTGAGCCCGTGGAGAACTTCCTCGAATGCGCCGGGGTGAAGGACATAAAGCGCGTGGAGTCGCTGTTCATCAACCCGCTGAACCTCTCGCGCCTGGACCCGATTGTGCTGATGCAATACGGCGACGAGGTGCGCGCGAACCGCTACGCCTCTGCGTAAGCGCCCTTGCAGGAGCGTAAAAATAGAAATAAAAAGCAGGCGTGATGGAAGTCATGCCTGTTTTGCCGTTCGTTTGTTCGTCTGCAAATGGAGAAGGGCTCCAGCCCCAGCTGCTGGCGGTACGTGTGGCGCTTTGCATGAAAAAATCCGCCCGGCTTTCATGTCAGAGCGGATTTTTTTTGTGCGAACCTTGCATGATGCTTTAAAACATGGTACTATCCTAAAGAACGCGGCGTTCGGATTTTCTGCTGCATAGCAGGAAGAATCGACTTAAAACGCCGCCCGATGGGCAAAATGAACGGACATTACTTTGGTTATTTTTTAAATTGTGCGTCATGCGGCGGCGCTGGAGATGCTTTCGTACAGGGCGTCAATGGCGTCGCGCAGATTGACGAAAGTGACCGACAGCGAGGAGCCGCCCTGTATCCGGGCGTCGCATTCGTTTAGGAATTCGTCGCACGCGGAGAGCAGCGCTTCGTCGATGAACACCTGACGCCCGCCGTAGATGCCGGTCGTGAGTTCGTTGATCTGGTGCAGAGCGTAGACGTGCTGGCGCACCTGGGCGACCATCGCCGCAACGCTTGAGCTGCTGGCCTGCGTAAGCTGGTAGGCACGCGTCTTTGCGTTGGAGACCTCGTTTTGCGCCTTGGCCACCAGAATCTTGGACGTATTCATGTTTGCGCTTGCCGCCCGGCTATAGGCGATGCCCAGACTGATGCAGGCGATGGCAAGAACCAGCGTCAGCACCAGCAGGATGGACATTCGCTTGCGCATTTTGAGCGAGCTGGTCGATGTGGGATAACGGTACATGACCTAAACCTCCTTTTTTCTCCGGCGTCCGCCGGAGGGCGAACCTACGAATCAGGCGTTCGTGCAGTTCTCAATGACCTGGACGCGCGCAGAGGCGGCGTCTGGAAGGCGGAAACTGTTCCTCCTGTCAGGATATCGTCTTCATTTTAGCACAAAAGCGCAAAGTGGTAAAGGGGAACACAAAATGGCAGATTTTCCAGCCGAAAGTGGTTTTTAAGTGGCGGATTTTGACGAAAAATCGCACGAAGGAGTTCGGAAAGATGAAGAAAAGCCAGGAAATGCTCGCGGACATGTTCGGTCAGAACGTATTTTCCGATAAGGTGATGCAGACGCGCCTGCCGCAGAACGTCTACAAGACGCTGCACCGCACGGTCGACGAGGGCGCTGAGCTCGACCCCGCGATTGCGGAGGTAATCGCCGCGGCCATGAAAGAGTGGGCTGTCGAGCGCGGAGCGACGCATTACACCCACTGGTTTCAGCCGATGAACGGGCAGACCGCCGAAAAGCAGGACGCTTTTCTGACTCCGCACGCGGGCGGCGTGCTGCTCGAATTCACCGGCAAGGCGCTCATCCGCGGCGAGGCGGACGCTTCCTCCTTTCCATCAGGCGGCCTGCGCGCGACGTTCGAGGCGCGCGGTTACACCGCGTGGGACTGCACGTCGCCCGCCTTCATTCGCGAGGATCCGGACGGGGTCATCTCCCTTTGCATCCCGACGGCGTTCTGCTCCTATGCGGGCGAGGCCCTCGACACGCGCACGCCCCTTCTGCGCGCGCAGGAGGCGCTTTCCCGCCAGGCGGTCCGCGTGCTGCGCTGCCTGGGCGATACGCACACCCGCCGGGTCAAGGCCAACGTCGGCCTCGAGCAGGAGTACTTCCTCATCGACCGCGAGCTCTACCGCCGCCGCCGCGACCTGATCTATACCGGCAGGACGCTCTTTGGCGCACGTCCGCCCAAGGGACAGGAGATGGAGGATCAATACTACGCGGCGATCCGCCAGCGCGTTTCCGAGTTCATGGCGGAACTCAACGAGGAGCTGTGGAAGATGGGCGTCGCCGCAAAGACGCAGCACAACGAGGTCGCCCCCTCTCAGCACGAGGTGGCGGTGCTCTTCGACGACGCGGTCGCGGCCTGCGACCAGAATCAGCTGACGATGATGCTGCTGCGCAAGGTGGCGGCACGCCGGGGCATGGCGGCCCTGCTGCACGAAAAGCCCTTTGAGGGCGTCAGCGGCAGCGGCAAGCACAATAACTGGTCGCTTTCCACGGAGGATGGCAGAAACCTGCTGAACCCGGGCAAGCATCCGGAGGAAAACATCGTCTTCCTGCTCTTCTTCATGGCGGTCATCGCTGCGGTGGACGAGCACGCGGGCCTTTTGCGCATGGCTGCGGCGAGCGCGAGCAACGACCACCGGCTGGGCGGCCACGAGGCCCCGACGCCCATGCTCTCCGTGTTCATCGGCGAAGCGCTTTTGCAGATGGTCGAGCACGCCTGCGGTCTTTCCGAGCGCGTATTCAAGGGGCACGGCGAGATCAGCACGGGCGTCACGACGATCCCCAAGCTCTTTGCGGACGATACCGACCGCAACCGCACATCGCCCTTCGCGTTTACAGGCAACAAATTTGAGTTCCGCATGCTCGGATCGTCGGAATCCGCCTCCACCCTGAACACCGTGATGGCGACCGTCGTCGCGGATCAGCTCGCCCAGGTGGCGGACCGCCTGGAAGCGGGGGACGAGCCGGTTGCCGTGCTGCGGGACCTGTTCACGACGCACCGGCGCGTGATCTTCAACGGCAACAGCTATTCGGAGGCATGGCGCGAGGAGGCGAAGCGCCGCGGCCTGGTGGAGTACCCGACGACGGTGGAGGCAATCGAGACGCTGACGACGGAAAAGAGCATCGCGCTCTTTGAGCGTCATGGCGTGCTCACGCGCACCGAGGTGATTTCCCGCGCCGTCGTGCGAGAGGACGCGTACATCAAGACGCTGCGCATCGAAGCGCGCACGATGGTCAAGATGATGCACGAGCTGGTGTTGCCCGCGGCGATGCGCTGGCAAGACGAGCTCGCCCAGCAGAAACGGCATATCGAGGCGGCCGGGCTGAAGACGCCGGTGCAGACCGGGCAGCTTGCCTTCGTGAGCGGGCAGGTGGAGGCGCTCGCGCGGCACCTGGCCGAATTGGAAGAAGCGCTCCGGCGGCTTCACAGCACGGTTTCCTGCGAAAACGCCCGCGAATGGCGGGACGCGGTGCTGCCTACGATGGCGGAAATCCGCGCGGCCTCGGACGCTTTGGAGACGGTGCTGCCACGCGATCTGTGGCCTGTTCCGACCTATGGCGAAATGCTCTTTCACGTATAAGACGAATGCGCGCGCCGCTTTCATTGAAACGGCGCGCGTTTTTTGGTATAATGCCCTACGACAAAGAGAAATCGGGCTCGCCCGAAGATGGAGGCTATCATGGATAAGGCACAGCGCGTGGACGATATGGGCAGCCGGGACGTGGCGCGCGCGGCCGTCATGCTCGCGATGACGCGCACGCGCGAAGAAGAATACCGCCTCAAGGAAGAGTATGCGAAGGAAAATATCCGCACCGCCGCGGTGGACTTCGGCGGCGAATTTCTGACCTCCGTCTCGCGCATGGTGGAGCGCGCGGTCATCGCGGCCAAACGGGAGGGCGTCATCGCCGATACCTCGCATGAGGAGGGCGTCGTCGCCGGGGCGACGCACGAGGCGCTCATGCAGATATCGGACAAGGCGCTGGGGCTGAACGTCGGCGGAAAGATTGGCGTCGCGCGCTGTGAGCAGCACGTGGTCGTCGCGCTCTTCCTCGCGATCGGCCTGGTGCACCTGAATGAAATTTGCCTTGGCATGGGCCATCGCTCGGTATGAGCAGGACAGAGGAAAAGGGGTATGGAAATATGCCGATCAACATCGCTATTGACGGGCCGGTAGGCGCGGGCAAGTCGTCCATCGCCGCCCGGGTCGCGGAAAAACTGCACATTCTGCATCTGGATACGGGCGCGATGTACCGCGCGGTGGGCCTGTACATGCTGCGCCGGGGAATCGATCCGCAGGACGAGCGGGCAGTACGCGAGGCGCTGCCCGGCTGCCGTGTGGACGTCCGCTACGAGGCGGGCAGACAGCGCACGCTGCTTGGCGGGGAGGACGTTTCGGAATTCATCCGCACGCCGGAGGTCTCCGCGGCGACCTCGGCGATCTCCCAATGGCCCGCCGTCCGCGAGCAGATGGTCGCCATGCAGCGGCAGATCGCCCGGGAATGCGACCTGCTCATGGATGGACGGGATATCGGTACGAACGTGCTGCCGCAGGCGACGCTAAAGGTTTTTCTGACGGCGGATCCGCGCGAACGTGCGAGGCGGCGCTATCTGGAGATGCAGGAGAAGGGGATGCCGGACACCTATGAGGAGGTGCTCGCGGCGCTCATCGCCCGGGACGAACAGGACTCCGGCCGCAAGGTCAACCCGCTGCGGCAGGCCGAGGACGCGGTGCTGCTCGATTCGACCCGCATGACGCTGGAGGAAGTGGTCGAGGCGATCACCGGCATGGTAAAGGGGGCGCAGGCATGAGCAAGGATGCGCAGGCCATGGCGAAGCCGCGCCACACGTTCCTGTACAGCTTCGTAATGGCGTTGTACGTCGTGCTCGCCAAGCTGGTGTTCTTCATGCGCTTTTATGGGCGGGAGAACATTCCAAGGGACGGCAATTACATCATCATGGCCAACCACGTGTGCATGCTCGATGCGCTGACGCTGGCCATGTGCAACCTGAGGCGCGAGATTCACTTCATGGGCAAGAAGGAACTGTTCAACAACAAGTTCATGGCATGGGTCTGGACGCAGGTACATGCGTTCCCGGTGGACCGCGGCAATATGGACATGGGTGCCATGCGGACTGCGATGAAGGTGCTGAAGGAAGGCGAGACCCTCGGCATCTTTCCCGAAGGGACGCGCAGCAGGACGGGCGAAATGCTGCCGCTCCTGTCCGGCGCGTCGGTTCTCGCGCTGCGCAGCGGCGTTCCGGTGATTCCGGTGTACATTGCCGGGAAGTACCGGCCTTTTCGGCGCATGCGCATCATGGTCGGCCCCGCCGTGGAGCTCGCGGATCTGCGCCAAAATGGGGTGGATAAGGATGCCTGCGATGTGTTTACGCATCGCCTTGAGGCGTCCTTTGCCCAGCTTCGTGCGCAAAGCGAAAATTTTTAAGGGAAAATTGCTTTTTTTGCAGGAAAAACAAGGGGAATCGCGAATAATTAACGGTATTCGCTCTGAGTGGAGGATGGCGGAGCGATGGGAGGACTATGCAGCTGACGATTGGTAAGCACGCCGGCTTCTGTTTCGGCGTGAAGCGAGCGGTCGAGGCCGCCTTCGCGCTGGCGCAGGAGGGAAAGCCCTGCTATACGCTGGGGCCGCTGATCCACAACCCGCAGGCGGTTCGCCGCCTGGCTGAGATGGGGGTTCGCCCGATCGAATCGCTGGATGAGATCGAGCGCGGCACGGTCATCATCCGTTCGCACGGTGTTAGGCCCGAGGTCTACGCCGAGTGCCGTAGGCGCGGGCTGAACATGGTGGACGCAACCTGCCCGCATGTGGCGCGTGTGCACGAGCTGGTCGAACGCTACAGCCAAACCGGCGATCCCGTCGTCATCGTGGGCGAGGAGGATCACCCGGAGGTCGTGGGCATCGCAGGCTGGGCGCACGGGGACGTATACATCGTGGAGCGCGCTGAGGATGCAAAGAAGGTTCCTCTCCTTGCGCGCGCACTGGTCGTCGCGCAGACGACGATTCGCTCCGACCGCTTTGCGGAGGTTTCGCGCTCGCTCAAAGGCCGCGTTCAGGAACTTACCGTGGAAGACACCATCTGCCGCGCGACGGCGCTGCGCCAGCAGGAAGCCGCCGCCCTCTCCAGGCAGGTCGACGTCATGCTCGTGGTAGGCGGAAAGAACAGCTCCAACACGCGGAAGCTGTTTGAAACCTGCCTCGCGCACTGCAAAAGATCGCTGCTGGTGGAGAGCAGGGACGATATCCCGACGGGTTATTTTAACCCGCGAGATCATATAGGGATAACCGCCGGCGCATCCACGCCGGAATGGTCACTTAAGGAGGTTGTAACCCGCATGAACGACATGGAAAAGGATCAGGTTCTCGAGCAGGCCGATAGCGATTTCATGGCTGATGTCGAGAAGACACTGGTCAAGATCCGCACCGGCCAGACAGTTACCGGCACCATCGTGCAGATCACGGACGACGAGGTTTGCGTCAACATCGGCTATAAGTCCGATGGGCTGATGAAGAAGAGCGACATGATCAATCCCGACGAGTGCAAGATCGGCGATGAGATCGAGGTCGAAGTCGTCAAAGTAAACGACGGCGAAGGCAATGTGGTGCTCTCTCAGCGCAACATCGTGAACCGCAAGAACTGGGACGCACTGATGGAAAAGTACGACGCTGGCGAGTATGTGGAGGGCGTAGGCAAGGAGGCCGTCAAGGGCGGCCTGATCGCAAACGTCATGGGCGTTCGTGCGTTCATCCCCGCTTCGCAGCTTTCTCAGCGCTACGTCGAAAAGATCGAAGAGTTCGTGGGCAAGCCCATGCAGCTCAAGATCATCGAAGTAGACAAGCAGAAGAAGCGCATCGTCGCCTCCCGCAAGGCCTTCCTGGTGGAGGAAGCCGCCGCGAAGAAGAAGGAAGTCTGGGAAAAGCTGCATGAGGGCGACGTCGTTAAAGGCATCGTCCGCCGCCTGACCGACTTTGGCGCGTTCGTCGACATCGGCGGCGTGGACGGCCTGGTGCACGTCACCGACCTGAGCTGGGGCCGCGTAAAGCATCCCTCCGACGTCGTGACGCCGAATCAGGAAATCGATGTGGTTCTCCTTTCGCTCGATCCGGAGCGCGAGCGCATTCAGCTCGGCTACAAGCAGCTGCAGCCGCGTCCGTGGGATGTTGCCGGTGAAAAGTATCCGGTGGGTTCCATCGTCGAGGGTAAGGTCGTGCGCATCACCACGTTCGGCGCTTTCGTCGAGCTGGAGCCGGGCCTGGACGGCCTGGTGCACATCTCCCAGTGCGCGCTTACCCGCATCGCGAAGGTCGAGGACGCCGTTCAGGTGGGCCAGATCGTGCGCGTGAAGGTGCTCAGCGTGGACAGCGAGGCGAAGCGCATCAGCCTGTCCATCCGCGAGGCGTTGGAAGAGGAAGCGTTCAACTACTCTGACGAGATCCCGGGCACGGATCTGGGCTTTGAAGAGGCGCAGCCCGTCGACATCGAAGCGGCCGTTGCCGCGCAGGAAGACGACGCGGAGTAAGGAACATAGCCTGGGGGCTTTCCCATGTGGAGAGCCCCTTTTTCGTTCCGGTAAGAAGAAATAGGTCCCGACCGCGAGGTGCGCAAGCAGGCTTCGGAGAAGGCGTCGGGAATCGTCCGTTTGAGATAAAAGGAGGTATCGTAGTGCGGCGTATTCTTGTGATGAATGGTCCCAATCTGAATTTGCTGGGCGTGCGGGAGCCTGGCATCTACGGCGACGTATCCCTGGAGACGATCAACGCGCGCCTTGAGCGCGAGGCGCGGGCGCTGGATGCGCAGATAGAATTTTATCAGTCTAACCACGAGGGAGACCTGGTGGACTGCCTGCATGCGCACATGGGGCGTGTAGACGGCGTTATCCTCAACGCCGGAGCGTATACCCACACGAGCGTGGCACTGCGCGACGCGATTGCGGCGACAAAACTGGACGTCGTCGAGGTGCACCTTTCCAACGTGCACGCGCGGGAGGAATTTCGGCATCATTCGTACCTGTCACCCGTCTGCAAGGGCGTCATCTGCGGGTTCGGCTGGAAGTCCTACCTGCTTGCCTTGCAGGGCTTGCTGCTGGACGGGCGCTGCTGATCGCGGTGCGGTGGCGGGAGGAGGGGACGCTGCCGTGTTGCCGCCGAAAAAGGACAAAAAAGTTTCAAAAAGTAATTGACAAGTACGCTCTGAACGTGTATAATAATTTACGTTGCTTGAGACATTGCTCGACGGGGTGTAGCGCAGTTTGGTAGCGCACGTGCTTTGGGAGCATGGGGCCGGGGGTTCGAATCCCTTCACCCCGACCATTTACTCAAGAGGCATCGTGGCCCCGTGGTCAAGCGGTTAAGACACCGCCCTTTCACGGCGGTAACAGGGGTTCGAGTCCCCTCGGGGTCACCATTTCATAGGTGTGCCATGTGGGCCTTTAGCTCAGTTGGTTAGAGCGGCCGGCTCATAACCGGTTGGTCCTGGGTTCGAGTCCCCGAAGGCCCACCACATTGTGGCGCGGTAGTTCAGTTGGTTAGAATGCCAGCCTGTCACGCTGGAGGTCGAGGGTTCGAGCCCCTTCCGCGTCGCCACCTTTTTCTGTAAGGGCCGCAACCGTCTCGGTTGAGCAAGCAATGCCGGTGTAGCTCAATTGGCAGAGCAACTGATTTGTAATCAGTAGGTTGCGGGTTCAAGTCCCTTCACCGGCTCCAATTTAATATGGATGGGTTCCCGAGTGGCCAAAGGGAGCAGACTGTAAATCTGCCGTCACAGACTTCGGTGGTTCGAATCCACCCCCATCCACCAATTTGCGGGAATGGCGGAATTGGCAGACGCGCTAGATTCAGGTTCTAGTGAAGATTTCCTTCATGCAGGTTCAAGTCCTGTTTCCCGCACCAATGTAGAAAGAAGTCGATTGCTATAAAGTGATTGACTTCTTTTATTTTTTGTAGCTGTGTGATAAAATAAACCATATAACGTGGGGTGATATTATAGTATGGAAACAGTACCGGCAATTCAAGGGAAACGAATTGCTCTAAGGAAAATACAAGAAAAAGATATCGATGATAGGCTGGTGCTTGAAAGACATCATGAATTTGTACACATGTGCGGATGAGAAACACTAACCGAACCGGAATATCCGGACCGTGACACGTGGGTTAATTGGTATAACAGCACCAAAGTTGCGGATTATTCCTGGGGTATAGACTTAGATGGCCATTGCATCGGTACAGCAGGATTTCATCACTTTTTAGCGGACTGAAAAAAGATAGAATTTTGCGAAAAAGTGCATTTATTGAAGGCAGATACTATTCGGATATAATTATGAGTATTTTAGACTACGAACATGATTGCGATAGTTCAGGTTTCTCCTACAATTAGGGAAAGCAAGTTTTTTGTCTCATCCTTACACATCTTCGGTGAGCAAGTCGCACCCAGCAGGTTTTTTTTATTGTTCAAGCCTATTGCCCACGCTGGCATCTATTTTGTCGCTA
This sequence comes from Beduinella massiliensis, assembly GCF_900199405.1. Taxonomy (NCBI): domain Bacteria; kingdom Bacillati; phylum Bacillota; class Clostridia; order Eubacteriales; family Beduinellaceae; genus Beduinella; species Beduinella massiliensis. The sequence goes on along the minus strand of NZ_LT963430.1, from coordinate 2,803,696 downwards.
TAACACATGATAGTGTGGCAATAAAGGTATCAGCCATTTTTCCTTAGTATCCATGCGAGTTTTTCGGGATTTCTAAAGTGCGTTTTGGAAGTCTACTATTATTATGAATTTTTTGTATAAGGAGATTAGATGCAATGAAGTCCTTAATGAAACCTCGTACATTACATAAAGGCGATACAATTATTACTATAAGTCCGTGTAATGGTTGGGCCGGGGATACTGATGTCAGATGGAAATATGAGCTTGGTGTAAAAAGGCTCCAAGAAATAGGTCTTAACGTTATTGCTGCACCGAATTCGCTTAAAGGTACTGATTATTTATCAAGAAATCCGCAGGCTCGGGCAGAAGACTTTATGTGGGCGTTTACAAGGCAAAACGCAAATGCGGTTATAGCAAATATGGGGGGGAATGACAGCATACAGGTTATACCCTACATTGACCCGAAATGTATAGAAGAGAATAACAAAATATTTGTTGGGTATTCTGATGTTATGAATTTACATGTCCTTTGTTATAAGCATGGGCTTTCGACTTTTTATGGCGACAATTTGTTAAATCCCATCGCTGAAGCACAGGGCTGGCATGATTACAGTAAAAAATGGTTTATAGATGTGCTCTTCAGTCATAAAGTTATTGGTACTATACCTCCTGCAAAAGAATGGACATATGAACCTATAAACTATACGGATCCCCAATATATAAGGAAATATTATAAAAATTCTTCGCCTTCTTATGATCTTATACAGGGAAATGGTATTGTACAAGGCAGACTTTTCGGTGGCCATACCGGGCTGATGGAATTAAGCGGAACAATATTAGACTTGTCTCAAAAGGACTTTGAGAATAAAATTTTGTTTCTTGAAGGCATACCCCGGTTCTATACCAAAGATGCTTTATCAAAATTTTTCGATTGGCTGGGGCAGATAAATGCTCTTCAAAAAATCAATGGTGTTATTTTGGGCAAAGCAAATCAAAAAAGCCTATTCCAAGAAGAAAAAAAGGAAATTGTCAGGATAATAAGTGATAAATACGGGCTAAGTAATCTTCCTGTTCTATATGGCTTGAATTTCGGACATTCATCTCCAATCTGTATGCTTCCATATGGGACAATGGCCGAAATAAACTGTGATGAGAAAACTTTTTCTGTTTTGGAAAGTGGAACAATAGAGTATTAGCTTTTTTATCAAGTATCTTTTTTGTCAACGCTTCCCTGCAACCGGAGTTATCGGAATAGATAATTCCGGTTTTTATATTTTGTAATGTATAACGAAAGAAGTTTCCGTATGCAAATATATCTAAATAAGCTTCGCATGATATCGTTCTTTCATGATGTTGTCCGACATTGTTTGAAAGCCTCTATGGTGCAGGCTATATATCTACGCCGCATTTGCTTTCGGGCATATGCTGTCTGGGGAAGGGCGAGTTCATTTGAGGAGAATACGCCGCTTTCTTCATTTTTCTTCGGCTAAAAGTAGATGAATGCCTTTCCGAATTGCTTCCCCTTCGTTATTTCATATTTTTTATAATTGTTGTCACGCGAGGAATAAAGCTAAAAGTATAGGATTTAATGGCTCGTAAAGACACTCCACATTAAAAAATCCGAACCATTCGCTAACAAGTATTACTTGCTGCAAATAATTCGGATTATGTTTGTTTGGTGCGGGAAACAGGACTTGAACCTGCATGAAGTTGCCCTCACTAGAACCTGAATCTAGCGCGTCTGCCAATTCCGCCATTCCCGCATGTCTTTTTTGAAGACGCATTATATTATAACATCGATTTCGCGTCTTGTAAAGATTTTTTTGCTATTCGGTGCGGGCCAACATAAAATGATCGGGCGCGTGTTAAGATAAAAGATGAAGGACCGTAAGGAGGAAATTTTTATGGAGAAAAAGCTGCGGTTTTACCGGTGTGAAGAATGCGGGCATATGGTCGTATCCGTGGACACGACGGAACACCCAATCAGCTGCTGTGGTGAAAAGCTTAAAGAGGTGACGGCGCTGGAGCACGACGGCGCGGTAGAAAAGCACCTGCCGGTCGTTGAAAGGGAAGCAGATGCGGTGAAGGTACAGGTGGGCTCGGCAATCCACCCGATGACGCCGGAACACCATATTGAGTTCATTCTTCTGGAAACGGACAGAGGTTTTACCATGCGCCGCCTCTCTCTGGATGAGGAGCCTGTCGTGCGTTTTGCCCTCAGCGAGAAGGAACACCCTGTCTGCGCCTATGAATACTGCAACCTGCACGGCTTGTGGAGGACGGCTATAGACTGATCGGGCTGCAAGGGGTTTTCGTAAAAATCAGCAGTAAAAAGTGACGAAAGTCACTTTTTTTGTTGCAAAAAGCCCGTTCGGCTGGGCTGGGGAAGCGAGATACTTTATAGGGCGCTTCCGATTCGTTGACAGCGGTAGCCGCGCGTGCTATGCTGTGCCCATAGATCAAACTTCAGGAGGGATTGCATGGACAAGCAGGAAAGGCAGACTTCCGGGGAAAGAAAGGTTCTTTCCATTCTTGAAACGCTGGATACCGTAACCGGGGAGCGGACCGTCCTTTGTGAAAGAGAAGGGCGAATTGAGGCGCCGAATTGGACGCGGGATGGAAGGCTTGTCTACAACGCGGAGGGCTTCATTTGGCTCTTCGATCGGACGAAGGGGACGCATGAACGCCTTGCGTCTGGTTTCGTCGATCGCTGCAACAACGACCATGTGCTGTCGCCGGACGGGACGAAGATCGCCGTCAGCCATCATACGGCGGAGGATGGGCGCTCGCGTGTCTACATCCTGCCGCTGAGCGGCGGCTCGCCAGCGCTCATAACGCCGATGGGGCCCAGCTATCTGCATGGCTGGTCGCCGGACGGAAAGACGCTTGCGTACTGCGCGGAGCGCGGCGGAGAGTACGACGTCTACACCATCCCCGCCGTCGGCGGCGTGGAAACACGTTTGACGGATGCGCCGGGCCTGAACGACGGCCCGGAATACGCGCCGGACGGTAAGGCAATTTGGTTCAATTCCGTGCGCACGGGGCTCATGCAGGTGTACCGAATGGACGCTGACGGAGCGAACCAGACGCAGATGACGTTCGACGAGGACGCGAACAGCTGGTTTCCGCACGTCTCGCCGGACGGCAAGTGGGTCGTCTACATCGCTTACCGCAAGGGCGACGTACAGCCGGGCGATCATCCGGCGGACAAGGACGTGGAGATTCGGATGATGCCCGCGGAGGGCGGGAGACATCAGACGCTGGCCCGGCTGTTCGGCGGTCAGGGAACGCTGAACGTCAATTCCTGGGCGCCGGACAGCCGGCATATCGCTTTCGTCAGCTATCGGTAAAGGCAATGGCAGGCGGCCGATTCTTCTCGCAATGCGCGCGTGCGCGAAACGCGGAAGGCTTGGTCGCCTGCCTCGTCCGTCTGATGTCGGCAGGCTTCCTACGCAGGACGTAAGCCCGTGAAATCAGTTGCGTCAGGACGCAGCCATTGCTATAATGGAGGCAAATCAGCGGACGCCGGGGCGACACTGCGGCGTCCGCAAGAAAGGCGAATCCTGGATATGAAAATTACGCATCTTCGTACGGACCACCTGACGTCGCCGCTTGGAACGCGCCTCCTGGCGCCGAGCCTTTCCTACGTCGTAGAGGCGTCGACCGGAAAGAGCCAGCAGTCTGCGCGCATTGAGATCAGCGACACGCCGGACTTTGAAAGGCTTCTCTTCGACAGCGGACGCTGTGAGTCGATCTCTTCACTCGGGTTTGTGCCGCCCATAGCGCTTTCCCCGCGCACGCGCTATTACTGGCGCGTGAGCGTCTGGGCGGACGACGGGGACTTTGGCGTAAGCGAGACCGCGTGCTTTGAAACCGGCAAGCGGGACGAGCCGTGGCAGGCATCCTGGATCTGCGCGCCTTTTGAAAAGGACGTGCATCCTGTCCTGCTGCGCCGCTTTGAGCTTGGGCAGCGTCCGGTAAGCGCCCGCGTCTACATGACGGGTGTCGGCCTGTACGAGCTGTACGTCAACGGCGTTAAGGCGGGGGACGAATACCTTGCGCCGTTTTACACGGACTACGAAAAGTGGATTCAGGTGCAAACCTACGACGTCACGTCCATGCTGCGGGCGGGCGAAAACGAGCTGCGCGTGATGCTCGGCAACGGCTGGTACAAGGGGCGCATCGGCTTTGACGGCGGCAGGACGGACGTCTACGGCGACACCCTCCAGGCGATCTGCGAGCTGCGTGCGTGCCTGCCGGATGGGGAATACGTGCTGGGCTCGGACGAACGGTGGCTGTGCCGTCCCTCCCCGGTGCTGGAGAGCAGCATCTACGACGGCGAGACGTATGACGCGCGCATGGAAACCATGGAGACGCTGCTGTCCGCCGTCCGAACGGACGCACCGGAAGGAAAATTGTGCGACCGCATGAGCCCGCCGCTTCGCATCTGCGACCAAAGAAAGCCGCTGTGCCTGCTGCATACGCCCAGGAACGAGTGGGTGCTCGACTTTGGTCAGGTGATGACCGGCTGGGTGGAGTTTGAAACCGACCTGCCTGCGGGTGCCGCGGTCAAGCTGGAGTATGGCGAGCTGCTGCAAAACGACTGCTTTTATCAGGAAAACCTGCGTACGGCGAAGCAGGCTTACACGTTCATATCCCGCGGAAAGCCCGAACACGCGCGCCCGCACTTCACGTTCTATGGCTTCCGCTTCGTGCGTGTGACGGGCCTGGAGGACATTTGCGCGGAAAACTTCACCGCCTGCGTGCTGCATTCGGATTTGGAAAGGACCGGCTCCGTTGAAACCTCGAACGAGAAGGTCAACCGCCTCATTCAAAATGCGTACTGGGGGCAGATCGGCAACTTCGTGGACGTGCCGACGGACTGCCCGCAGCGCGACGAGCGCATGGGTTGGACGGGCGACGCGCAGGTGTTTGCGCCGACCGCGAGCTTTAATCAGTATACCCCGGCGTTCTACGCGAAGTTTTTGCAGGACATGGTGCAGGAACAGCGGACGCTGAACGGCTCGGTGCCGTTCGTCGTTCCGGACGTCATCAGCAGACTGCGGCGCGTGATGGACAAGGCGACCGCCTTCTCGAGCGACCATGGCTCCTGCGCCTGGGGCGACGCTGCGGTGATGATCCCCTGGACGCTCTATACGTTCTTCGGCGACCGCGAGCTGCTTTCGCGCCAGTTCGAGAACATGACGCGCTGGGTGGAATATATCTACGACCAGGACGAGCGGCTGTGCGGCGGATCGCGCCTGTGGGCCTGCGGCTTTCACTTCGCGGACTGGCTTGCGCTGGACAACCCCGACAAGGATACGAGCTTTGGCGGGACAGATCCCTACTTCGTGGCATCGGCCTACTACTACTATTCCACGCATGTCACGGCGCAGGCGGCGGCCGTTCTGGGGCGGGAGAAGGAGCGGGAGCGCTACGAGAAGCTGGCGCAGGAGATCAAGCACGCGCTGCAAAGGGAATACTTTACCCCGACCGGGCGCATCGCCGTGCCCACGCAAACCGCGCTCGTGATGGCGCTGTTCATGGATTTTGCGCCGGAGGAGCACCGGGAACGCCTGATCGCCGACTTAAAGGCGCGCCTGGAGGCGCGGGATATGCACCTGGACACGGGGTTCGTAGGCACGTACTATCTGCCGCGCGCGCTCACAAAGTGCGGCCTGTCCGACTGCGCGTATACGCTTCTGCTCAAGGAGGATTACCCGAGCTGGCTGTACGAGGTGAACATGGGCGCTACGACCGTGTGGGAGCGGTGGAATTCCGTGCTGCCCAGCGGCCTCGTCAGCGACACGGGTATGAACAGCATGAACCACTACGCCTACGGTTCGGTGGTCGAGTGGATGTACCGGTGCATGTGCGGGCTGAACCCCGACGCGCCGGGCTTCAAGCGGGCGGTGATCGAACCGCACAGCGACGAACGCTTTGACTTTGTAAAGGCGGTCTACGATTCGGCCTCGGGCCGCTACGAATGCGGCTGGCGGCATACGGCGCAGGGCGTGCTGTACAGCGTGCGCGTGCCGTTCGACGCACAGGCGCGCTTCGTGCCGGAAAAACCGGATGCGCGCCTCTGGCTGCACGGCGAAGAAGCGGAGCTGGTGGACGGCGCGCTGCCCATCGGCCCGGGCGAGTGGGAAATCCTCTGGAAGAAATAAGCCCCTTTTGCCGGCGGGAGCGTTGTCTCCCGCCTTTTTTGTGTGCATTCCGTTCGGATAGATTGACATTTGTAAATACACGGCGGTATACTGAATCCATCTTTGATTTTCGTGGAGGATGGAGCGATGCGGAGGATTCTTTCGTATCTCCGGCCCTACGTAGGCGGAATGGTGCTCGGGCTCGTCATCAAATTTATCGGAACGATCATGGATTTGCTCCTGCCCTGGATTCTGGCTCACATGATCGACGACGTGGTGCCTACGGGCGAACGGCAGGTCATCTACCTTTGGGGGCTTGCGATGCTCGGCTGTTCGGCCGTCGCCGTGATCGGCAACATCGCCGCCAACCGCATGGCCTCCCGTGTGTCGCGAGACGCCACGCGCGCCATCCGGCGCGACCTGTTTGCGAAGGTTTCCTGCCTTTCGAGCCGGCAGATGGATGCGTTCACCGCGCCGAGCCTGATTTCCCGCCTCACGAGCGACACGTACAACATGAACGCCTTCTTGGGGCGCATTCAGCGTCTCGGCGTGCGCGCGCCGATCCTGCTGCTCGGCGGGGTGACGGTGACGCTGATGCTGGATGTGCACCTGAGTCTCGTGCTGCTTTCGACCCTGCCGCTGCTCGCCGCGGGTATCGTTCTCATCTCCCGCAAGGGTATTCCGCTTTACGGCGAGCTGCGAGAGGCCGGGGACCGCATGGTGCGCATCGTGCGCGACAACGTGACAGGCATCCGGGTCATCAAGGCGCTTTCCCGCACGGAATACGAAAAGCGACGCTTCGGTGGCATCAACGCGGAGGTGTCGGAAAAGGAGACGCACGCCTCCTCGGTCATGGCTGCGACGAACCCACTGATGAACCTCCTGTTGAACCTGGGCCTGACCGGCGTCATCGTCGCGGGCGCGTTTCTGGTGCAGGAGGGCCGCACGGAGCCCGGCAAGATCATCGCGTTTCTGACGTACTTTACAATCATCCTCAACGCCCTGCTCTCGGTCAACCGCATGTTCGTGCTCTATTCGCAGGCCAGCGCCTCCGCCGCGCGCATTCAGGAGGTGCTGGACGCGCCGGAGGAGGAAGAGACGTCCACGGAGGACGTGGTCGCGACGGACGATCATATCCGCTTTGAGGACGTGAGCTTTTCCTACAGCGGCCAGGGCCAAGCCCTGTCGCACGTCAGTTTTTCGCTGCGGCGCGGCCAGACGCTCGGCGTCATGGGGGCGACGGGCAGCGGCAAGACGACGCTCGTGCAGCTGCTGCAGCGCTTTTATCCTGTGGACGAGGGGCGCATCCGCATCTGCGGGCGCGACGTTCGCGGCATCCCACAGGGCGAGCTGCACCGCATGTTCGGCGTGGCGTTTCAAAGCGACGCGTTCTTCGCGGACACGATTCTGGAGAACATCGATCTGGGGCGCGGACTTTCCCGCGAGCAGATCGAGCGCGCGGCGAAATGCGCGCAGGCGGCCTCGTTCATCGAGGCCTTTGAGGACGGCTATGCCCATCAGCTGACGGCGAAGGGGACGAATCTGTCCGGCGGGCAGCGCCAGCGACTGCTCATCGCCCGCGCGCTGGCGGGCGATCCCGAGATCCTGATTCTGGACGATTCCAGCAGCGCGCTGGACTATCGGACGGACGCGGCCCTGCGCAAGGCCCTGCGCGCGCATTATCCGGATACGACGACGATCCTCATCGCGCAGCGGGTTTCGAGCGTACGGCGCGCGGATGTCATCCTCGTGCTCGAGGAGGGAGCGGTGCTCGGCGTCGGTACGCATGAGGAATTGATGCGCACGTGCGCGGCCTACCGGGAGACGGCGATCATTCAGATGGGAGGCGAGGACGATGCCGCAGCCCAGGGGTAATCTGGAGCGTCCAAAGGACCGGCGGGGCGTCATCCTGCGCCTGACGCGGTACCTGCTGCGCTACAAGGGAATGGTCGTACTGGCGATAGCACTGACGATTTCGAGCAACCTCTTCCAGCTCGTCGGCCCTACGCTGTGCGGGCTTGCAATCGACGCGGTGGAGCCCGGCCCCGGGCGCGTGGACTTCGCGCGCGTGTTCACCTATGCCGGATGGATGGTCGCGTTCTACGCCGCGTCTGCGCTGCTCTCCTACGCGCTTTCCATCCTGATGATTCGCATCAGCCAGCGGATCACGCGGCAGATGCGAAAGGACGTCTACGACAAGCTGATGGAGCTGCCCATCGCCTACTTCGACCGCACGCAGACGGGCGACATCCTCAGCCGCATCTCCTACGACATCGACACGGTGAACGCCTCGCTCTCCAGCGACCTGGTGCAGATTCTCACCAGCGTGATAACCGTCGTGGGCGCACTTGTCATGATGGTGCGCCTTTCGCCGGCGCTAGTGCTCGTCTTTTGCGTGACGGTGCCCGCCTCCGTGCTGCTCACGCGCTATATGACCGGTAAGGTTCGTCCGCTGTTCCGGCGGCGCAGCGCAAGCCTGGGCGAGCTCAACGGCTTTGTGGAGGAGATGGTGTCCGGCCAGCGTACGCTGCGCGCCTACCGGCGCGAGACGTACGTCCAGCAACAGTTCGCGGAGAAGAACGAGGACGCTGTGCAGTCCTATTACCGTGCGGAGTATTACGGCAGCATGACGGGGCCCTGCGTCAACCTCATCAACAACATTTCGCTTTCACTCATCAGCGTCATGGGCGCGCTGCTATACCTCGCGGGCGGCATCACGCTGGGCAACGTCTCCTCCTTCGTGCTTTACTCGCGCAAGTTTTCAGGGCCGATCAACGAGGCGGCAAACATCCTGAGCGAGCTGCAGAGCGCCTGTGCGGCGGCCGAGCGGGTGTTCCGCCTGCTGGACGAAGCGCCAGAGGCGGCGGACGCCCCGGACGCCCCGCCGCTCGCCTGCGGGCAGGGGGAGGTTCGGGTGTCGGATCTCTCGTTCGGCTACGACCGCGACCGGATGATCCTTCAGAACGTGAGCCTCGTCGCGCGTCCCGGCAGCCTGGTGGCGATCGTGGGCCCGACGGGCGCGGGCAAGACGACGCTCATCAACCTGCTGATGCGCTTTTACGACCCGCAGGCCGGTTCCATCGAGATCGACGGCCAGGAGACGCGCCGCGTGACGCGAAGCAGCCTGCGCGGATCGTTCGCGATGGTGCTCCAGGATACCTGGCTCTTCGGCGGCACGATTTATGAAAACATCGCTTACGGCGCGGGCAGCGCTACGCGCGAGCAGGTCGTCGCGGCGGCCAAGGCAGCCCACATTCACGGAGCGATCATGCAGCTGCCGGAGGGCTACGACACGGTTCTGCGCGAGGACGGCGCGAACATCTCCAAAGGCCAGAAACAGCTGCTCACCATCGCGCGGGCGATGCTGCAAAGCGCGCACATGCTGATCCTGGACGAGGCGACCTCCAACGTCGATACGCGGACCGAACTGCACATTCAGGCGGCCATGCGCAGCCTCATGCGGGACAAGACCTGCTTCGTCATCGCGCACAGGCTTTCAACCATCACGAGCGCGGACGTCATCCTGGTCGTTCGGGACGGCAACATCGTGGAGCAGGGCTCACATGGGGAATTGATGCGCAGAGGCGGGTTCTATTCGGAACTGTACCGCGCGCAGTTTGAATGAGAGGGCCCACGCTCCGGTTACAAAAGGACGTCCTCCCGCAGAGCGCGTAGGAACTCTGGGGGAGGACGTCCTGTATTTGATATTTCTGGGAAAATGGTCAGACTTCGCGGGCGTCGACGATTCTGGCGCAGCCATTGAAGCGCGAGAATCGCTTTAGGCACCCTTCCAGCGCCGCGGCGAGCTTTTTCGTCTGCCTGACGCCGTCTTCATACCAGATGTTTTTGACGGTCAGCGTCTGAGATTTGCGATCCACGGCAGCCTCTACGCGTCCGGCAAAGCGCTCGCCAAAGAGCAGGGGGAGGACGTAAAAACCGTACTTCCGTTTTTCGGCGGGCGTGTAGATTTCCCACGTGTAATCAAAGCCGAACAGCGCCCGGATCAGCCTGCGGTCCCAAAGAAGGCAGTCCAGCGGAGCGATCAGCTCGCAGCGCGGCTTATGCGGTGCATCCGCCAGGACGGTATCCAGAAGCGCCGCGTCCTCCGCGCGGCAGTACAGCACATCGCGAAGGCCGTCCACGCTGACGTCCAAAATGCTCCCTTCCAAGAGCAGCTGATTAAAGGCGGCGCTTCGCTGTGCGGATTTCAGCCCCCAGATGTTGAGCCACGCGTCAGAGGGGCGGTTCCAGAGCAGCCCTACCGCCCCGATGCGCCTGAGAACACGCCATTTTTGGTGTTCCGCCTCGTCGCCCAGCGGATCCGGCGCATGCAGCAGCTCCGACGGCAGGTGCCTTTCCGACAGGTCGTAATACTTGCGCGTGCCCCTCTTGTGGTGAATGACGAGATCGCCGGAAGAGTACATCTGCTCCAGCACCGAGCGCGCAAGGTGGGTGCCGCCGCTCCAATGGATGGCCGAGCGCCAGAAAAATGCGCCGTCAAGGGTGAGATCGTCCGAACAGAGCGGGCCTCTTTCTTCGATCGCCGCGCGTACCTCGCCGCAAAGCGCCCGCATCTGCGGATAGCTCTCGCCGTGGAGGCGCGCCGCCTCCCGGTAGCGTTCAAAGTACGGCCAATCCTCGACCGGGAAGATGGAGAGGTTTTTGTCCGGATAATCCACGAGGCGGCGGTCGACGTACAGGAGCTGATAGAGGTCGTCCTTCTGAAATCCCTTCACGCGGGATTGGAGGACGAGTTCCGCGTTTTTTCCGCAGGCGTCCACAGGGTCGAATTGAATGCAGCCCGCCTGCCGGATGAAGTCGAGGACGCCCTGCTTGCCCGTAAAACGATGCCCGCCGAGCAGGCCGTGCTTGAGCAGCAGGAACCGCCTCGCCTGAAGGGGAGTCAGCCTTATCATACAGATCCTCCGGGTGATTGAAAGGTGAGCCGGCGCGCCGGGGAGGTCTACGCGCCCGTACAGGCGCGGTTTTTGCCCTCTTTTTTTGCCCTGTAGAGCAGGCTGTCCGCAGAGGCAACGGCTTCGGCGAGCGGCTGATCCGGGGAAAGGGCGTACGCGCCGACGCTGATGGACAGCGGAAGTCCATCCGGGCGGCGCACACGCCCGGCAATCATGTCGCAAAGCTCCTGCGCGCGCTGGGACAGTGCGCCTGCCTCTATAGCAGGCAGCAGGACGAGAAATTCGTCGCCTCCGTAGCGGCAGGCGACGCCGTCCCCCGCCCAGTCGCGCAATGCGGAGCCGACCGCTTGCAGCACCTGATCGCCCCCCTCATGACCGCAGGCGTCGTTGATTTGTTTGAATTCGTCGATGTCCAACAGCAGCACCGCCGCCTGCCCTCCGCAGCGCGCGCGCAGATCCGCCTCGTGGCGAAAGAGACCTGCGCGGTTGTGAATGCCCGTCAGCGGGTCGGTCAGGCTGGTGAGGACCGCATTCTGGTATTGGTCGATGATGTGCAGCGCGATGCCCAAGCTGGAACAGAGGGTTTCCACGGTGTCCTGATGCTCCTGCTCGTAAAAGGCGGTAACGTGGTGGTACAGGTAGAGCATGCCCAGCACTTGCGTCTGATAGCGGATGGGGACGAGCAGGATGGAACCGGTGGTGGGCGCGCCGATTTCGGGAAGCGGCGGCAGCGTGTCCCGCTGCGCGGAGACGTCCGCCATCTTGAGCGGCGCGCTTTGCGTGAGGCACTGAACGACCGTGCCGTAATGGTCCCAGGACGCGCGTTCCTCTTCGCGTCCGGCGCTGAGCTGCTCTGCCGGATAAAACCGGCCTGTCCGTTCATTCCGCACTGCGAGCTCCAACGCGTCAAAGGGGCAGATATCGCCGAGTTCCTCCACAAGGCAGACGCGCACGCCCGTATAGTCGAGGCACGCGGTGATCCGCTGCCCCAGCACGGACAGCCTGCGGATGCGCCGGTAGAGCGCCGCGCTCGCCCGGCTGAAGGCGTTGCGTCCGCCCGCCTCGTCCTCAAAGGCAAAGATTTCGTCTGCCAAGGACATGGCGTGCTGGTGCATATCGTCCAGCATACGGTAGTAGGTGCAGGCCTTTTCGGGTTTGCCCCAGCGGCTGTAGAGGAGAGCCGCCTCGCGCACGAGGTCGTATTGGCTCATCATCGCGGCGCCGCCGCTTTCGAGCACCTGCAAAAAGACATTTTCGGCCTCTTCAAAGCGGCCGTGAAATACGTGGCGCAACGCGACGGCAAAGCCGGCGTTTCGCTGGTCGAAGCTTTCCTCTCCGTCAAAGGGGTTTTGGCGGATCATGCGCTCATACCAGCTGTCCAGCGCGTTTCCGTCGCCGCGCATGTAGGCGATGCGCATGAGACTGGGATAGATTTGCCAGGGAAAGATATCGCTATGCCGCTCAATCAGCTTTTGAAAGAGCGCTTCCGCTTCCTCCAGACGGCCATTTTGGGCAAGCGCGTCCGCATAGCGAAACTGAGTGACCACGCGTGTGGCGGGCGGGAGCATGGAAAGATACTCCATGCTCAATTCCAGTTGACGAAGCGCCTTTTGATGCAGGCCGATCTCCGAGAGGAACGCCGCCGTATTGTTGAGCAGCGCGCAGTAGGTGCGTGCGTTGTGCTCGGGGTCGACGAGGGTGATGCCCTCGGCGGCGTTTCGGTAGGCGCCGATGTAGTCGTGGCGCAGGCTGTAGCCGAGCACGGCGTTGTTGAGGATGGAAAGATACGCGGGCGTGTGCTCGTAGCCCGGAACCGCGGCGATGACGCGGCGCGCCTCTTCGTTCGCATCCATGGCCGCGTCGAGCTCCGAAATGTATAAAAACCAGAAACGCATGACGAGCGACACGGCGAGCGCATACACGAACCCGCGCCTGCGTGCGATTTCCTCGACGCGGTCCACATACGTAAGCCCAAGCGCGGGATGCGACACGTTGGTCAGAACGAACTGACGGATGGACTCCGACGCCTGCTCGTCCGTTTCCAACTGGCGCAGGAGCGTTTCAGAGGCATCCCGGAGCGTCTGGTCCTCGCCGGGCTGCGCGCCGTCGCGCATGTTTTGTTCATCGGGCACCGGGGTCACCGTCCTTTGCCTGCTGCGGCAGGAGCGCTTTTGAATATTGGTGAAAGTCAATAAATGATTATACCATCCTTATGTCCTCTTTTCAAGCACAACGGCGGGAGATGCGGCGCGGGCGGTGTAGGAGTACAATACATATTGGACAGTAGAAGAAAAAAAAGGATGAAGGATATGGCCTCATCGGTTATAGTTGGAGTTGCGGACAACAACTATACGAGAGGGGGCCACATCCTTCATGAGCAAGAGTATAACACAGGACATGGCATATCGGCAATCCCTGATGAAGTATGCGGAGAAATACGGCGTGAGCCGGGCCAGCCGGAAATACAACAAGAGCCGGTCGTATATCTACTTCTGGAAAGCTCGCTGGGATGGGAGCATGGCCTCCCTGGCCTGCCAGTCTCGGCGTCCCCACAGTCATCCCAACCAGCATACCGAAGCGGAGCTGAAGCTAATCCGGGATATGCGCCGCAGAAATCCCAAACTAGGTATGGTGGAACTGTGGCACCGCTTACGCCGACGAGGATATAACCGTCGCCCGGAGAGCCTCTTCCGCGTGATGCGGAAACTAGGGTTATTCCCACAAGCAGAGAAGAAGCCGGCTTATAGGTCCAAGCCTTATGAGCAGATGACCTATCCTGGACAGCGCGTTCAGGTGGATGTGAAGGTGGTGCCTCACCGCTGTATCGCGGACCCGGAGCTGCGCCTGTTTCAGTACACTGCCATGGATGAGTTTACCCGACTGCGCTTCCTGGCCGCTTACCCTGAGCAGTCCACCTATTCTTCCGCTGACTTTCTCAAAAGGCTGTTCAAGTGGTATGCCCGCCGGGGTATCCGGGTAGAGTGTGTCCAGACCGACAACGGCTTTGAATTCACCAACCGCTTTTCCAACAGCAAACGCAATCAGGTAACTCTGTTTGAGAAAACGGCTGCTGATCTGGGAATTCGGCATAAGCTCATAAAACCATACACACCTCGCCACAACGGTAAGGTTGAACGCAGTCACAGAGAAGACCAAAAGCTATTCTACAATACCCACTCTTTCTTCTCGCTCGATGACTTTGGTGGGCAGCTAGCTGTCCACCAAGCTCGCACCAACAACAGACCGATGCGCTCTCTCCTTTGGGCTTCGCCTAGAGAGTTCCTTCTTGCTTTCACTGTCCAAGATGTTTGACAAACCTACAAACGGCGGGAGATGCGGCGCGGGCGGGGAAAAGAAAAGGATTGACAGACGCGCGGCGGAATGGTATAAACAGGGTAGAAAGCTGAATATCGGACGATGGAAATGGGGAGAGACCGCCTATGCGGCGCCGAAGGGGAAGCGCAACAAACTCTCAGGCAAAAAGACCCGTTCCGGACGAAACTCTGGAAAGCAGCGATGCACCGAAGAAGCAACCCGGCGCTCGTCGGGGAATCTTTCAGGTAACAAAACAGAGGCGTACGACTTCTATGTCGTGCGCCTCTTTTGTACGGTTTAAGGATCGAACTGATAAAATTTAAACGAACGGAGGGTGAACCCATGGAACGAAGGACGCCTCTATACGAATGCCACGAGCGTGCGGGAGGCAAAATTGTGCCCTTTGCGGGGTATCTGCTGCCGGTGCAGTACAAGACGGGGGTGATTGCGGAGCATATGGCGGTGCGCACGGCCTGTGGTCTGTTCGACGTGTCGCATATGGGCGAGGTCGTCGTCAAGGGCGCGGATGCGCTGGACAATTTGCAGCGCCTTTTTACGAACGACATGAGCGGCATGCAGAATGGACGCGTGCGGTACAGCCCGATGTGCAACGAATCGGGCGGGGTGGTGGACGACCTGATCGCCTACAAGCTGTCGGACGCCTGCTATCTCGTGGTGGTGAACGCGGCCAATCGGGAAAAGGACGTCGCCTGGATGCGGGCACACCTGCAGGGGGACGTCGCGTTGACGGACATCTCAGATGGGGTAGCTCAGCTTGCCCTGCAAGGGCCGAAGGCGCGCGGCATCCTTGCCCGTTTGACGGAGGAGGAAAACATCCCGACGAAGTATTACAGCTTTGTGCCCAGAAAGAACGTGGCGGGCATTCCCTGTCTGATTTCAAAGACCGGCTACACGGGCGAGGATGGCTTTGAGCTGTACTGCGCAAACGAGGATGCGCCGAAGCTATGGGACGCGCTGCTCGAGGCGGGCGCGGCGGACGGGCTGATTCCCTGTGGGTTGGGCGCGCGCGATACGCTCCGGCTGGAGGCCGCGATGCCCCTGTACGGGCACGAGATGGACGACGAGATCACCCCCTTGGAGACGGGGCTTGCCGCGTTCGTAAAGCTCGGCAAGGAAGCGCCGTTCATCGGGCGGGAAGCGCTGCTTCAAAAAGGCCCGCCGCAGCGTACGCGCGTGGGCCTTCAGATGACGGGGCGCGGCATCGCGCGCGAGCACTGCGCCGTATACATCGGCGGAGAGCGGATCGGCGAGACGACATCGGGCACGCATTGCCCGTATTTGCAGCAGGCGGTCGCCATGGCGCTCGTGGAGGTCGAGTGCAGCGCGCCGGGCACGAAGGTCGAGGTGGACGTCCGCGGACGTCGGATCGAGGCTGAAGTCGTTCCGCTGCCGTTTTACAAAAAGCCCAGGAAGGCGTAAAGGCCTGAGCTAGGCCTGCGATAGATAAAGAGACCGATTAAGAGGAGGATATTTTCATGAACGTTCCGTCTGAGCTTCGCTACACCAAGTCCCATGAGTGGGTGCGCACGCTGCCGAATAACGTCGTCGAGATCGGCCTGACCGACCACGCGCAGGAGGCGCTGGGCGATCTGGTCTTCGTGAACCTGCCGCAGGAGGACGACGAGGTCTCCACGGGCGAGACGCTCGCGGACGTGGAGTCGGTGAAGGCCGTCAGCGACGTGTACAGCCCTGTGAGCGGTCGGGTGATCGCTGTGAACGAGGAACTGCTCGACGCGCCGCAGCGCATTAACGAGGATGCCTACGCGGCCTGGATGGTTCGCGTGGAGCTGTCGGCCGAGCCGGAGGGGCTGCTGGGTGCGGAAGAGTACGAAAAGGCCGTGGAGGAGGAAGCGTAATATGGGCAGTTATGTTCCCGGCAACGCGCGGGAGCAGGAGGAGATGCTGAATGCCATCGGCCTTGCGCAGATGACCGATCTGTACAGGGATGTGCCGCGGGAGGTGCTCCTCACGCAGCCGCTGAAGCTGGCGGAGGGCATGAGCGAAATGCAGCTGCGCGCGCGCATGGAGGAAGTCGCGGGGAAAAACCGCGTGTTCCCCGTCATCCTGCGCGGCGCGGGCGCTTACAGCCACTACATCCCCGCCATCGTGAAGACGGTCGCCTCCAGAGAGGAATTCGTGACCGCCTACACGCCCTATCAGGCGGAGATCAGCCAGGGCATTTTACAGTCGATTTTTGAGTACCAGACGATGATGTGCGAATTGACGGGCATGGACGTAAGCAATGCCTCCGTGTACGACGGCGCGAGCGCTGCGGCAGAGGCCGCCGCCATGTGCCGCGACCGCAGGCGTGCGGTGACGCTGATCTCAGCTACCGCGCATCCGGACACGATTGCGACCGTGAAGACCTATTGCGACGCGGTGGGCGCGCCCGTGCGGGTGATCCCGGAACGGGACGGCGTGACCGACCGGGAGGCGCTGCTCGGCATGCTTTCGCAGGATACGGCCTGCGTCATCGTGCAAAGCCCAAACTTTTACGGCGCGTTTGAGGATGCGCAGGCGATCGTCGATGCGGCGCACGGCGCGGGCGCGAAGGCCGTGCTCTCGTGCAACCCGATGGCCCTCGCCCTCATGAAGACGCCCGGCGAGATCGGGGCCGACATCGCCGTGGCGGAGGGACAGCCCCTAGGCCTGACGCTTTCCTACGGCGGTCCGTACCTGGGCATCATGGCGGCCAAGCAGGAGATGATGCGAAAGCTCCCCGGCCGTATCGTCGGCGAGACGACGGACGTGGACGGGCAGCGCGCCTACGTGCTGACGCTGCAGGCGCGCGAGCAGCACATTCGCCGCGAAAAGGCGAGCAGCAATATCTGCTCCAACGAGGCACATTGCGCGCTGACGGCGGGCGCATACCTGACGGCGATGGGACCGGAGGGCCTGCGCGAGGTGGCGCAGCGCTGTATGGACAACGCGCACTATTTACAGGAGGCGCTGGCCGCAGCCGGCCTTGCGCGCGTCGGTAGCGCGCCGTTCTTCCACGAGTTCGTGACGGTCTGCCCGAAGGAGCCGGAGCGGCTGCTCAGCGCGCTGGAGGCGGAAGGAATTCTGGGCGGCCTGCCGGTACAGGACGGCATCCTCTGGTGCGCGACCGAGCAGGTGGACAGAAAAAAGATGGATCGGGCGGCGGCCGTCGTACGGGAGGTGCTGGCATGAAGCTGATCTTTGAAAAGAGCCGCGAGGGAAGGGGTATGTCGATTCTGCCGCCTTCCGACGTGCCGAAGACGCAGGTGCCGGACGAACTGGCCAGGCAAGCGCCGCTTCGCCTGCCGCAGATGGCGGAATGCGACATCGACCGCCATTACGCGTCGCTTGCGCGCAGAACGCACGGCGTTTGCAACGGCTTTTATCCGTTGGGCTCGTGTACGATGAAGTACAACCCGCGCATCGACGAAGAGATCGCCGCGCTGCCGGGCTTTACGGGCGTGCATCCGCTACAGAGCCCGGACACGGCTTGCGGCTGCCGCGAGGTGCTCGCGCTGCTGGAAACCTCGCTTTGCGAGATCACGGGCATGGACGCTATGACGTTTCAGCCCGCGGCGGGCGCGCACGGCGAATTTACGGGGCTGCTGCTCATCAAGGCGTACCACCGCAATCGCGGCGACGCGGCGCGCACGAAGATCATCGTGCCCGACTCCGCGCACGGGACGAACCCGGCGAGCGCGGCGATGGCGGGCTACACGGTGGTGAACATCCCCTCCGCGCCGGACGGCTGCGTCGACCTATCGGCCCTGCGCGCGGCGGTCGGGCCGGACACGGCGGGCCTGATGCTCACCAACCCGAACACGGTTGGGCTGTTTGACGAAAATATATTGGAAATTACGCGCATCGTGCACGAGGCGGGCGGTCTTTGTTATTACGACGGCGCGAACCTCAACGCGATCATGGGCGTGGTGCGTCCCGGCGACATGGGTTTTGACGTGGTGCACCTCAACCTGCACAAGACGTTTTCCACCCCGCACGGAGGCGGCGGGCCGGGAAGCGGCCCCGTGGGCTGCAAGGCGTTCCTTCGTCCCTTTCTGCCGGACAGCCGTCTCGGCGGGCGTCCGGGCGAACAGAGCGTGGGGCAGGTACGCGCTTTTTACGGCAATTTCGCCGTCGCCCTCAAAGCCCTGTGCTACATCCTGACGTTGGGGGCGTCGGGCATCCGCGAGGCGGCGGAAAACGCCGTGCTCAATGCCAACTACATGATGCACGGCCTGAAGGACGCCTACGACATGGCGTATGACCGCGTCTGCATGCACGAGTTCGTGATGACGCTGGAGCGCATGAAGAAGGAGACGGGCGTGAGCGCGCTGGACGTCGCCAAGGGACTGCTCGACGCGGGCATTCATCCGCCGACGATGTACTTCCCACTCATCGTGCACGAAGCGCTGATGGTGGAGCCGACGGAGACCGAGAGCCGCGAGACGCTGGACGAGGCGGTCGGCGTGCTGCTCGCCCTCGCACAGCAGGCGAAGGACGCGCCGCAGGCTCTGCACGACGCGCCGCTGCACACGCCGGTACGCCGCCTCGACGAGGTCACCGCCGCCCGGAATCCGAAGCTGCGGTACGACTTCCCATGATCCGGCGGCTTCGCACCCTGACGGCGGACGGTACGAACCCCGTGCGCAACCTGGCGATGGAGGCGTACCTGCTGGAAACCGTACCGGAGGACGCCTGCGTCTTCTACCTGTGGCAGAACGCGCACACGGTCGTCATCGGACGCAACCAGAACGCGTGGAAGGAATGCCGCGTCGCGACGCTGCGGGAGGACGGCGGACACCTCGTTCGCCGTCTTTCGGGCGGCGGCGCGGTTTACCACGACCTGGGCAACCTGAACTTTACCTTCCTGCTGCCTGAAAGGGAGTACGACCTCGCACGGCAGCAGGAGGTCATCCTGCGCGCGGTGCGCTCCTTCGGTTTGGACGCGCGCGTCACCGGGCGCAACGACATCGAGATCGACGGGCGTAAATTTTCGGGCAATGCGTTTTACAGGCACGCCGGGCGTGCCTATCATCACGGCACGCTGCTGCTTCATGTGGATACGGAGCGAATGGGCCGCTACCTGAACGCCGACCCGGCAAAACTGGCGGGCAAGGGCGTCGATTCGGTGCGCGCCCGCGTGGTAAACCTGTGCGATTTGCAGCCACGAATCACGGTCGATGCGATGCGGACGGCGCTGATACAGGCCTTTGGAGAGGTTTATGGCGGACGACCGCGGGACGTGGACAGAAACCTGATGGACGAGAGCCGCCTTCGGGCGCTGGAGGCGCGGTTCGGCTCTTGGGATTGGAACTTCGGGCGGCCCATCCCGTTTACCTGGAGGGCCGCGCGGCGCTTTGCTTGGGGGGAGCTGGAGATCTGCTTTGAAGTCGAGGGCGGCCGAGTGAAAAGATGTGCCTGCTATTCGGATGCGATGGACGAGCGGTTGGCTCCCCGCATTGCGGAGCGGCTGACCGGTTGCGCGCTTTCCGGGAAGGCGCTCTGCGCAGCGCTGGACGGCCTCTTGGGAGAATGCGCCGGGCCCGTCCGAGACGTGCAGAGGTTTCTAAACGAACAGGAATTATAGGGCGGAGGGAAACGAAATGTATCAACTGGCGGTGATCGGCGCGGGACCCGGCGGCTACGAAGCAGCGATCCGCGCGTCGCAGCTGGGGCTCAGCACCGCGCTCGTCGAGCGGGACGCGCTGGGCGGCACCTGCCTCAACCGGGGGTGCATTCCGACGAAGGCGCTTCTGCACGCCGCGGAGGTATATCAGGCGGCAAAAGAGGGCGAAGCGTTCGGCGTCTGTGCGAAGGAGCTGTCGCTGGACGAGGCGGTTGTTTTTGCGCGCAAGGACGCGGTGGTGGGGAACCTGCGGCAGGGAATCGCGCAGCTCGTCAAGGTGAACCGGATCGATCTGTACGAAGGTACGGGCTGCATCGAAGCGCCGCACCGCGTGCGCGTGGGCGAAGCCGTAATCGAAGCGGAGCGCATCCTCATCGCGACGGGTTCCGTGCCCGCGCTGCCGCCCATCGAGGGCATCGAGCTCGCCGCCACGAGCGACGACCTGCTCGGCGCAAAGGCGATTCCGCAGAGCCTCGTCATCGTCGGGGGCGGCGTGATCGGTGTGGAATTCGCTTCGCTGCTCACGATGCTGGGCCGCAGCGTATCGGTGATCGAGGCGCTGGACAGACTGCTGCCGCCGCTCGACCGCGAGTTTGGACAGAGCGTCTCGATGAACCTCAAAAAAGCGGGCGCGCAGGTGCATACCGGTGCGCGGGTGACGCGCATATGCCGCGCGGAGGCCGGCCTGCGGATCGAGTTCGAGGCCAAGGGCAAGCCGGGCGCGTGCGAGGCAGAGGCGGTGCTCGCGGCGGTGGGACGCAGGGCGAATACGGCAGGGCTGTTTTCCGAGGGGTTCACCGTCGCGACGGAGCGCGGACGCATCCTCGTGGACGAGCGCTTTGAAACGGACGTCCCGGGCGTCTACGCGATCGGAGACGTGGCGGGCGGCATACAGCTCGCGCATGCCGCGTCTGCGCAGGGCATCGCCTGTGTGGAGGGCATCGCCGGACAAAAGAGCGGGCTGCGGCTGGATCTCATTCCCTCCTGCGTGTACACGAACCCGGAAATCGCGAGCGTCGGCCTCACGGCAGACGAGGCAAAGGCGAAAGGGCTCGAGGTAAAGATCGGCAAGGTGCCTATGGGGGCGAACGGACGCACGCAGATTGCGGGCGGCGCGCGAGGCTTTGTGAAGGTAGTCGTGGATGCGCAGACGGACGTGCTGCTGGGCGCGCAGATGATGTGCGGGCGGGCTACGGACATGATCGGCGAGATGAACGCGGCGATTGCGAACGGTCTCACGCGCGCGCAGATGCTGCGGGCCGTGCGGGCGCATCCGACGTTTGAAGAGGCGATCACCGAGGCGCTAGAGGCAGTGGAGGGGCGCGCGATTCATGCCGCGCCGGTCAGGCATTAAGTTTTGCTTGACAAACAACTCGTAAGCTGTTATGTTGTTAGGCATGCAGGCGGCGAAGCCGCGGGAAAGGATGACGTGCGATGAACCGCATCGTGCTGGATCAGATGACGAGAAGAATCAGCTCCGCGCAAATGAACTCGATGAAGCGTTGTGCGGAGCCTAATGGGGGTCTGTGACCCCTAATTCATCGGAAGACAGGGTGCGTGGGCGTTAGCGTACGCTTGGTTTGTGTACCCTGTTTCCCGATGTGGGCTGTGGATTTGTAGCCGCGGACGTTTCGTCCGCGGCTTTTTGCATGCCTATATACGGGAAATGCAGAGGGGAGGCCGCGCTTTTGCGGCCTCTCTGTTTTATATCGAGAAAGAAAGTGATTAAAATGAGTCTCTTGGAAGTGACGAACCTGTCGCACGCCTATGGCGACAAGGTGTTGTATGAAGATGCGTCTTTCGCGCTGCAGCGCGGAGAACACATGGGCGTCGTCGGACAGAACGGCGCGGGCAAGAGCACGCTGCTCAGCCTGCTGACCGGGGAGATCGTACCGGATCAGGGGGACATTCGCTGGCAGGCGGACGTTCGCATCGGTCATCTGGATCAATACGCGAAGACGGACGATGCGCTTACCATCGAGGACTACCTGAACACCGCCTTTTCCGAGCTGTTTGAGCTGGAAAGGCGCATGAACGGCCTGTACGAGCGCTACGCGTCGTCGCTGGATGAACGCGATTTGGAGCGTGCGGAGCACTGCCGCGCGCAGCTGGAGTCGCGCGGGCTCTATGAGGCCCAGACGCGCGTCGCGCGGGTGAGCGAAGGCCTGGGCCTTTCGGCCCTGGGCAAGGAACGAAGGCTCGGCGCGCTCAGCGGCGGGCAGCGGGCGAAGGTCATCCTGGCCAAGCTGCTGCTCGTGCAGCCGGACGTGCTGCTGCTGGACGAGCCGACCAACTTTCTGGACAAAGAGCACGTGGCCTGGCTGTCCGGCTACCTTGGCACGTTTCCCGGCGCGTTCATCGTCGTCTCGCACGACGACGCTTTCCTCGCCCGCATTTCTGCGTGCATTCTGGACGTCGAGGGGAGAGCGCTTCGCAAGTATCACGGCCGCTACGGGGAATTCCTCAAACAGAAGGAACATCTGCGCGAGGATCATATCCGTCAGTACAATGCGCAGCAGCAATATATCCGGCGCACGGAGGAGTACATCCGGCGCAACATCGCCGGCGTCAACACGCGCATGGCGCAGGGTCGGCGAAAACAGCTGGAGCGGCTGGAGCGCATCACGCCGCCGACCTACGCCGAATTGAAGCCCACGTTTTTATTTCCTGAAGCGCCTCTTTCGGCGCAGCAGGTGCTTTGCGCGCGCGGTCTTACCGTTGGCTACGCCTACCCGCTTCTGCCGCGGCTCAATTTCACGCTGCAGCGCGGTCAAAAGGTCGCCGTCACGGGCTTCAACGGCATCGGCAAGACGACGTTGATCAAGACGCTGATGGGCGAGCTCCCGCCGCTCGGCGGCAGCGTCGCGTTTGCGCCGCAGGTGAAAGCCGCCTATTACGCGCAGGCGCTGCGATGGGATGCGCCGGACCGCACGCCGGTCCAGCTTCTCATGGAGCAGGATACACGCATGACGCAGAAGGACGCGCGCAGGCGCCTGGCTCAGTGCGCCATCGGTTCGGACCACGCCCAGCAGCCGGTCGGCACGCTCAGCGGCGGCGAGCAGGCGAAGGTGAAGCTCTGCCTGCTCACGCTCAGGCCGTCCAACCTGTTGATTCTCGACGAACCGACGAACCATCTGGACGCTCAGGCCAAGCAGGCGCTTTCGCAGGCGCTGGAGCGCTTTTCCGGCTGTGTCCTCCTCGTATCTCACGAGGAGACCTTCTACAGGAGCTGGGCCGACCGCGTGCTGGCGGTGGATAAAATGTAAGACGGCCGGGCTGCTCCCGAAACGGAGCAGCCCAGCCGTCAGAAGCGCGGGACAGCGTCGGTCACGCTAAAGGAACGCTCTTCGCGGAATGTTTTTTTAGTGCACGTCCTTGTCTTCTTCCATGAAGAGGCGCTGCACGCAGTCCGCAGGGACGAACCCGCGCGCGGGCCTGCCCTCCACGGTCGTTTCGATGTAGGCCCAGCGCTGCTCGTTGACGTATTCCGAAAGGTAGGTGACGGAGACGCCCTCTTCGAGCTGCGCCATGCTCTGATAGGTCGCTACCGGGTCGTCCGTCAGCGTACAGCGGCGGACGACCGCCGCCTCCGCGTAGTCGAAGGAGAGCATCGGC
Organism: Beduinella massiliensis; assembly: GCF_900199405.1. Taxonomy (NCBI): domain Bacteria; kingdom Bacillati; phylum Bacillota; class Clostridia; order Eubacteriales; family Beduinellaceae; genus Beduinella; species Beduinella massiliensis. The sequence continues at coordinate 2,780,096 of NZ_LT963430.1, read as the reverse complement.
GCGTTGACGCGGTCGGAGAAGTCCGCGCTGCTCGCGTAGCCCACGCGCACGTTGCCGCCATTCGTCCAGTACATGACCATCAGCCAGCCGTTTTCCCAGCCGCCTGCGTAGATGGCGCCGTTGGTGCTGGCCATGGCCTTGCCGCCCGCCGCACGGTAGTACCCCGTGCCGGGGCCGGAGTAGACATTCAGACGCTGGTCGGGCGAAAAGGCCATCTGAACGAAGGAGGAGAATGCGCCGTCGAGCGGCGGCTCATAGGACACGGGCGGCAGGGGCTTTCCCTCGGGGTTCGTCGTGCCCAGCGCGCGCATTTCCGCGCGCACGTCCTTCACAAGGCGTTCGTTGCGCCACTCGACGTCTGTCATCAGACGCTTGTAAATGCCCTGATTGGAGTCGTACTGCTCGTTTTCGCGGTACCAGGTCTGCGCGCGGAAGTAATTGTCGTATTTCTGTCCGGGAATGAAGTGATAGCCATGGCGCGCAAAGATTTCGTTGAGGATGTACCCCAGCGCCTCGTACTGCCATTCCCAAAGCTCGTCGCGCGTGAGCTCGCGCGTGTCGCTGTCCGCAATGAGGTAAAAGTTCGATGCGGACGCGGCAGACAGCGCGGAAACGAACAGCAGGGTCGCGCAGAGGAAGGCTGCCAGCTTTTTTCGCATGGTCGAAAGCTCCTTTTTTGACTGTGTTTGAACGTGCCCGGTCAGACGCCGGAGATGAACGCGTCGATGAAGTGCAGCGCCGCGCCCAGCGCGGAGGCTTCGTAACGATGATGGCAGGGGAGGATATAGTCGCAATCGGTTTCAAACGTGTTGAGCGCCGCGGCGTCAAGGCGGATTTCGTCCATGCGCCCCGCGAGCTGCGCGCCGACGTAGCCGCCGAGGACGATGGGGCAGTCCAGCACCATGCGCAGGCTGTTGATCGCCGTTAAGAGCGCCTTTTTATACGTCAGCCACGCGTCCTGTGCTTCGGGCACACCGGCGTCGAGCAGGGAGAAGAACGTTTCGAGCCTGCCGTCCGGCGCGTGCGAGGAGAGCGCATGCGAGGAGCAATAGGCGTCCAGGCAGCCGCGCTTACCGCAGTAGCACGCCTTGCCGTCGGGCTGCACGCACATATGGCCGAACTCGCCCGCGCGCTGGTTTTGCCCGCGATACGGGCGGCCGTCCACGTAGACGGCCCCGCCGACGCTGCCGCTGAGCGAGAGGTACACCAGGTCGGTCACCTCGCCCTGACCGTGCACCTGCGCGGCGGCCGCGGCGTCCGCGTCGTTGAGCAGCGTGCAGGGATAGGGGAGCGCGCCGACGAGGCGCTCGAGCGGGACGTCCGCAAGAGAGAGGACGTGCGAATCCTCGATACGGCTGCCCTGTGTGTCCACGATGGCGGGGACGGAGACGCCTACGCCGAGCACAGAGCTGCCCGGCGTCCGGGATTCTCGCAGCAGGGCCTTCACCTCGCGGGAAATTCCTTCGGCATATTCCGCGCCGAGCACGAAGGGGCGCTGTATGCGCCTTGACTGAACGATCTGCCCTTGCACATCCACCAGCACGAAGCTGATGTGCCCGCGCGTCACATCGACGCCGACCGCGTGGCGGCATCGCCCGCGGCAGGACAGCGCGCGCGCCTTTCGTCCGCCTGTGGAGGCGAGCTCGCCCGCTTCGTAAATCAGGCCTCGATCGAGCAGCTCGCGCGAGGCCTTGAGCACTGTCGGCATGCTGAGCGACAGGGCCTGCGCAATTTCCGGTCGGGAGGATTGATCGCGCCTGCACAGAAATGAGAAAACCCGGTTGCGCGCGGAGCATCCCTCCATATGTCCCCTCCCCCTGTTCAGCCGGACGGGACATAAGGCCCGCGGCAGGCGCATAACGCCGTTTTTTTCATTATATCGCATGCGCAGGGGATTGACAAACCCTTTTTTCTGCTGCAAAATATACTTACATAAAGCAATCTAACAAAGTAAATCCAAGGAGGCGGTTCCATGCTGCAGCAGGTCATGACGGAACCCGGCGTCATCGTGTTCCAGGAGGTTGAAACGCCGAAGGCGGGCGCGGGACAGGCGCTCGTGCGCATCGAGAAAATCGGCATCTGCGGTTCGGACATTCACGTCTATCACGGCGAGCACCCGTTCACCCGCTATCCCGTGACGCAGGGGCACGAGGTGTCCGGCGTCGTGGAGGCGCTGGGTGAGGGCGTGGAGGGCCTTCGCCCGGGGCAGAAGGTGACGATTCAGCCGCAGGTCGTCTGCGGCAAGTGCTATCCCTGCCGCCACGGCAAGTACAACCTGTGCGAGGAACTCAAGGTCATGGGCTTTCAGACGACGGGCGTGGCCTCGCACTACTTCGCGGTGGAGGCCGAAAAGGTGACGCCGCTGCCGGAAGACATGTCGCTGGACGACGGCGCGATGATCGAGCCGCTCGCCGTCGCGGTGCACGCGGTGCGCCAGGCGGGCGACATGCGGGGCCTCAAGATCGTGGTGCTCGGCGCGGGGCCGATCGGCAACCTCGTGGCGCAGACGGCCAAGGGCATGGGCGCGGCGGACGTGATGATCACGGACGTGAGCGACTGGCGGCTGCAGAAGGCAGCGGACTGCGGCGTGCAGCACTGCGTCAACACAAAAAAAGAAGATCTGGGCGAAGCGATCCTCGCGGCCTTCGGGCCCGACAAGGCAGACGTGATCTACGACTGCGCGGGCAACAATGTTACCATGGGCCAGGCGATTAGGTACGCGCGCAAGGGATCGACCATCATCCTGGTGGCGGTATTCGCGGGGATGGCGCAGGTGGATTTGGCCGTCCTGAACGATCACGAGCTCGACCTGAACACGACCATGATGTACCGCAGCGAGGATTACTTGAAGGCGATTGAACTCGTGAACGAGGGCAAGGTGCGGCTGGCGCCGCTGGTGAGCCGCCACTTCGCGTTCAGGGACTATTTGGAAGCGTACCGGTACATCGACGAGAACCGTGAAACGACGATGAAGGTCATCATCGACGTGCAGAAGTAAAGAGGAGATGCGACGATGAAAGGCAGCTTTTTTCTGGGAAACGGCCGGTTTGAGGTTCGGGAAAAGGAAATTCCGGCGTTGGGTGCCCACGACGTGCTGATCCGCAACATGGCAGCGGGCGTTTGCGGCACGGACGTGCACATCTATCACGGCGAGGAGGGGTCCGCAGCCGTGACGCCGCCGGTCATACTCGGTCACGAGTATGCTGGCCTCGTCGAGGCGGTGGGCAGCGAGGTGACCGCCGTGGCGGCGGGCGACCACGTGACGGTCGATCCCAACATGTACTGCGGCCAGTGCCCGAACTGCCGCGCGGGCAAGAAGCAGCTCTGCGAGCGAATGGTCGCCGTGGGCGTAAACTTCGACGGCGGCTTTGCCGAGCACAGCGTGGTGCCGGAGGGGCAGTGCTTCAAGCTCGCCCCGAATTTGCCCTACGAGGTAGGCGCGATGGCGGAGCCCATCGCCTGCTGCCTGCACGGCATCGACCTGGCGGAAATTCGCCCTGGCCAGCGGGTGCTCGTCATCGGCGGCGGGGCCATCGGCCTCATCATGGCCCAGCTTGCGCGCCTTTCGGGCGCGGCCAGCGTCGTCGTCAGCGAGCCGATCGAAATGCGCCGCAAGATCGCCGTGCAGGTGGGCGCGGACGGCGTCATCGATCCGATCCACGAGGACGTGCGCGGGCGCTTTCAGGAGCTGACCGGGCGGGACGGCGCGGAGGTCGTGATCGAGTGCGTCGGCAAGCCGGTTGCGGTGAAGCAGGCCGTCGAGGCAGCCGCTCCGGGCGCGATGCTGATGCTCTTCAGCGTACCCAGCGTCGGCGCGACGTACGAATTGCCGCTGTTTGACATCTTCAAGAAGGAACTGACGATACGCGGCTCCATGGTAAATCCCGATACCCACGCGCGCGCGGTCGCCCTGCTGAACGCGGGCAGGCTGCAGATTGAGCCGCTCATCACCCACCGCTTCCCCCTTACGGAGGTGGAGGGCGCGATCAAGATGCAGATGAGCGCAGAATCGATCAAGGTGCTGGTGAAGCCCTGGGGCGACATCAAGTAATTCTTTCGGCTGCGCGGCTTTGTGCCGCGCAGTTTTTGATTGCAGAAAAATACCGTTCGCCTATTGACAAAGGAACCCAACGCGTTTATACTTGGCTTAAAGGTTTAAGTTACAGAGAAATGATCGGAATTTTGAGGGAAATGCATGAAGAGAGTCAGCATCAAGGACGTGGCGAAGGAGGCGGGCGTCTCCACCTCCACGATTTCCTACGTGCTCAACAACAAGGAGAGCGAGTCCATCAGCCCGGGCACACAGCAACGCGTATGGGCAGCGGTGGAAAAGTTGGGCTACGTGCCGAACCTGAACGCGCGCAGCCTCATCAGCCGCCGCTCTAACCTGATCGGCGTCATCATCCCGCAGACGGAGCCGGGCAAGGAGTTCATGTTTAGCAATCCCTTTTACGGCGAGTTCCTATCCAGCGTGGAGTACACGGCAAGGCGGAATGGCTATCACCTGCTCATCTCGGGCACCGAGGCGAACGACGGGTACCTGCGCATCGCCCGCAACCGCGGCGTGGACGGCATCATCCTCGTGGGCACCTACCCCAGCGGCTTCATCGAGGAGCTCAAGCAGCTCAGCATTCCGGTGGTGCTGGTCGATGCCTATATCAAGGACGCCTACTTCCACACCATCGGCATCGACGACGAGCGGGGCGGTTATCTCGCCACGCGCTATCTGCTGGAGCGGGGCCACCGCGAGATCGCCTTTGTTTCCGGCATCATTAAAGAGCATGGCGTCAACGACAAGCGCTATCAGGGGTATCGCGCGGCCTTGCAGGAGGCAGGGATAGATCCGCTCGCCCGCCGCGTGTACGCAGGCGAGGTCGATTACGCCTACGGCATCCGCGCCGCGCAGGAGATGCGGGAGCGGGGCTTTGCAGAGACGGCGGCGATCTGCACGGCGGACATTCTGGCAGTCGGTCTGGTGAAGGGCGTGCGTGCGCAAGGAAGACGCGTACCGGAGGATTTGTCCGTCATGGGCTTTGACGACGTGTACCTGGCGGAAATCTGCGATCCATCCCTGACCACCGTGCGCCAGGACATCCGACTCAAGGGCGAGCGGGCGGTCGAGCTGCTGCTGCACGCGCAGGAGAGGGAAGAACGCGAAACCATTCTGCTGCCGATCTCCATCGTGGAGCGCGATTCGATCAAAACCTTGACAAAAGAGGAGGCACGGGAATGAAGCATCTGCCGGAGGGGATGGTGCCGCACGAGGCGTGTGGCTTTGACCGCAGGCCGTATGCGCCCCTCGTGGGCGAAACGATCGCGATACGCGTACGCACAGAGGCGTCGGAGCCGCCGGTGCTTTGCTGGTGGGTGGATGGTGCGGCGCAGCCAGAGCGCCAGGCCATGCGCGAGGGGGAGCGGCAGTACCGGTTCGATCTGGAGGCATTTTCCCGAACCTGCCGCGTAACCTATCGCTTTCGTGCGGGGACGGAGCGTTCACGGACGTACGCCTTTGACGTTGAAAGAATCGTCGAGGTAAGCCCCATAAGCCCGGCGCTTAGGACAAAACGGGGCTACGGCGTGCAGCTCACCTGCGGGCTTGTGCTGGAGGTTGAAACCTCGCCGCTTGTGCTGCGCGTGCGCAGGGGGCAGGCAGCGGGCGCGGCGACACGGAGCGCCTCCTTTGACCTGAAAGACGATTTTTTGCTCGACCTCGACGCTCTTTCTTTTACCCTTTTACTTAAACGTTCAAGTCTTCCGATCTTTACCCTGCGTTTTCCCTGGGAGGCGCGCCTGAACGCGGCGGGAGAGGTGCTCGCGCTGACGCAGCGCTTTGATCTGGCGGCGCGCTGCGTGTTTGGCCTCGGGGAGAAGTTCGACGCGGTGAACCAGCGCGGCCGCAGACCGGAGGCCAGGGTCGTGGAGCGCTTCACGCAGCAGGGGGAGCAGACCTACCTGCCGGTGCCGTTTTTCTTTACGGAGACGGGCGTGGGCTTCCTGCGCCGGACGGCGCGCAGCGTAGAGATGGACTTCACAGAAGGATTTTCGATTGCTCAGCGGACGGAGGGGCTCGACGTGCTTTGCGAAGACAGGCTCTTCCTCGGCAGCCCGGCGCAGATTCTGAAAGACCTGCAGCAGGAAACGGGCCCTGCCGCGCTCCCGCCGGAATGGGCGTTCGGCGTGTGGATTTCGGCCAACGGCTGGAACTGCGACGCGGAAGTTGATGCGCAGCTCGCGGCGATGAAGCGTCTGCACTACCCTGCCTCCGTGATGGTGCTGGAGGCGTGGAGCGACGAGCAGACGTTTTACCGCTGGAACGATTCGAAGCATTGGAAGAGCCCGGCAGCGCTCATACGCCGCATTCGGGATGCGGGGCTTCACCCGGTGCTTTGGCAGATTCCGGTCATCAAGGCGGACGAGGCTGCGGGGGAGGCGCTTCGCGCGGACGAGGCGGAGGCCGTCGCGCAGGGTTATTGCGTCAGGAACGCGGATGGAACGCCCTATCGCATCCCGGAAAACTGGTTTAAAGACAGCCTGCTGCTGGATTTTACGAATCCCCGGGCGCGGGCCTGGTGGTTTGAAAAGCGCCGCTATCTGCTGGAAATGGGCGTGGAGGGCTTCAAGACGGACGGCGGAGAGATGGTCTACGACCGCACGGCGCGCCTATACGACGGCACGGGCGGTGATGAGGCGCGAAACCTTTACCCCCTGCGCTATGTCGGCGCGTATCAGGAATTCCTGCGGGAAAACGGCGTGCGGGGCGTGACCTTTTCGCGCGCGGGCTATACGGGCGCGCAGCGTATGCCCATTCATTGGGCGGGCGACCAGCTGAGCCGCTTTGGCGAACTGCGCGCGCAGCTCACGGCGGGCTTGTCCGCGGGGCTGTCGGGCATTCCCTTTTGGAGCTTTGATATCGGCGGCTTCGCGGGCGAATTGCCGGATGCGGAACTGTACCTTCGCGCGACGGCAATGGCCGCTTACTGCCCCGTCATGCAGTGGCACGCGGAGCCGCGCAGCGGGCAATTTTACGCGACGCACGAGGACGGCTTCAACAACGACCGAAGCCCCTGGAACCTTGCGGCCTACTGGCAGGATGCGCGCATCGAGCAGATCGCCGCGGAGTTCGCGCGAAGGCGCGAGGCGCTGCGCCCTTACCTGTACGAGGAAGCGCGGCACTGCGCGAAGAGCGGGCGGCCGATGATGGCGCACCTGTGCTACGACTTTCCGGAGGACGCCGCCGCGTGGGAAATCGACGACGAATACATGCTCGGGCGCAGCCTGCTCGTAGCGCCGGTGCTCGTTCCGGGCGCGAAGGGCCGCAGCGTGTACCTACCCAAGGGGCGCTGGCGCGCGCTGTTTGACGGCGGCCTGTACGAGGGCAAGACGGAAATCGACGTTCCCTGTTCGCTCGAGCAGGCGATCGTCTTTGAAAGAGGATGAGGGGATGTACATTCCAAAGCAGGCGGGGCGGCGCTCGACGATCGCGCTGTTCCTGACGCCCGCGCTGGTGGGGCTCGTGGTCTTCTGCCTCGTGCCCATCGCGGCCTCGATCGTGTACAGCTTTTACGATTACGACATTTTGGTGCCCTTTTCTCAGGCGAAGTTCGTAGGCGTAAAGAACTTCGCCCGCATCCTGACGGGGCGGGAATTTCCGCAGGTGCTCAGCCACACGCTGACCTACCTGCTTCTCTACCTGCCGTTCATCCTGCTGCTCGCCCTGCTCGAGGCGCTGGCGCTGAACCGGGGCTTTCGGGGGCGGGCGGTTTACCGCGTGATCTTCTATACGCCGGTCATCACCTCCTGGGTGGCGGCGGCCGTCGTGTGGAAGTGGGTGCTTTCGGGCAAGTACGGTCTGCTCAACCAGATGCTCGCGGCCGTCGGCATCAGCGGTCCGGCATGGCTTTCCAGCCCGGCCTGGGCGATGCCGGGCATCGTCATCGCCGCGCTGTGGAAGGACATGGGGTATTACGCGCTGATGGTGCTGGCGGCGCTCAAATCCATCGATCCCGCCTATTACGAGGCGGCGGACATCGACGGGGCGGGTTTTTTCAAAAAGCTCACCTCCATCACGCTGCCGCTGATCTCCCCGACGATGTTCCTGCTGCTCGTCATCAACGTGATTTATGGCCTTCAGGTCTTCGATTCGGTATTCGTGATGACCTCCGGCGAGCCGATCGCCATTCATACGACGGTGTTTCTGGAGCGCATCTACAACTATGCCTTCAAGCAATACAAGATGGGCATGGCCTCTGCGTACTCGTGGATCCTCTTCGCGCTGATTCTCGTCTTCACGCTCCTTCAATTCAGGCTGCAAAACAAGTGGGTGAATTACGATGCCTAAGATGATGAGACAAAGGCTGAAAACAGGCCTCTTCTACCTGGCGGTTACCCTGCTCGCGGTCGTGACGCTGCTGCCGTTTGCGTGGATGCTCTCCTCATCCTTCAAGAGCGCGGAAACCATCCGCACCCTGCCCATCCGCTGGATCCCAGAGCACCCTTCGCTGGAGGGCTATCGTCAGGTATTCCAGATGACGAGCTTTTCGTTCCCGCGCGCGGCCTTCAACAGCCTGTTCCTCGCGCTCATGTGTACGGCGGTCTCCGTCGTTTCGGCCTCTATGGCCGCGTTTATCTTCGCCAAGGTGCCCTTTAAGGGAAGCGGCAAGCTGTTCGGCCTGTTCCTCGCGACGATGATGATCCCGGGCACGGTGACGATGGTGCCCAATTACATCATCCTGCGCTACCTGCGCCTGCTCGATACGTTTACGGGGCTCATCCTGCCGTCCCTTTCCAACGCGTTCGGCGTGTTTCTAATGCGTCAGGCGATGATGACGATTCCGGATTCCTACCTGGAATCCGCCTTTCTGGACGGGGCGACGCTCAGGCGCATCTTCGCGCAGATTCTGCTGCCCATGGTCATGCCGACGCTGGCGACGATGATTCTGCTGAGCTTCATGGGTTCCTGGAATTCCTACCTCTGGCCGCTCATCGTGCTCTCCAGCAACGAGAAGCAAACGCTGCAGGTGGTGCTGGGCAACATGAATGGGCAGTACAAGAGCAAGGAGCACGTGATGATGGCGGGCGCGGTGCTCACCATCCTGCCGGTGCTCGCCGTATACCTGTGCGCGCAGCGCTATGTCGATGCGGGCATCGCGGTCGGCGGGCTCAAGTGAATTCCTGCGGGCGGGAAGTACGCCCGTGAGAATAAAATGTTGGGAGGTATCTTTCATGAAAAAGGCTATGGCACTGTTTCTTTCGCTGCTGCTTGCGCTGGGCATCCTGCCCGCGCTTGCGGAGGAGCCCGTCACCCTGACCTACGCGACGTTCTCTGCGGCGGGCGCGCAGGAGGAGACGCTCGCGAAGATGATCGCCGTCTTCGAGGAGAAGAACCCGGACATCAAGATCGACGTGCGGCTTACCGGCTTTAACGACTACTTCACCCAGCTCGCCACGCAGATCGCGGGCGGAAACCCGCCGGATGTATTCGAGATGAACATGGAAAACTTCCTCGCTTACATGCTGCGCGGGGCGACGGCGGACCTGACCGGCCTGATCGCGGATCGCAGCGCTTACAGCGAGGGAACGCTCGCGGCCTGTTCCAAGGACGGCAAGCTGTACGCCGTGCCGATGAGCTTTTCCACGGTCGTGATGTTCTATAACAAGGCGCTCTTCGATCAGGCGGGCATCGCCTATCCGACGGACGAATGGACTTGGGCGGATGAGCAGGCTGCGGCGGAAAAGATCGTCGCTGCCGGCGGAGAGGATGTCTGGGGCATCTACCAGCCCATTACCTACAACGAATTTTATAAGACCGCAAAGGCGAACGGCGGCAGCCTGCTAAACGGCGACATGACGGCCTTCACCCTGAACACGCCTGAAAACGTGGAAGTGCTCAGCCAGATGATCGACCGCGTGCGCGTGTCGAAGGTCATGCCCACCACGGAAGCCATGGCGGGCCGCGGAGACTGGGACCTCTTCACCGAGGGCAAGCTGGCGATGATCCACACCGGCATCTGGGCGTTCCCGACCTTTACGGAAAAGTGCGCTTTTGACTGGGACATCGTCGTGGAACCGGGCATTCAGCAGAAGGCGACGCACTTCTTCGCCAACGTGAACTGCGTGTCTGTGGACAGCAAGCAGAAGGAGGCTGCCGCGCGCTTTATCGATGCGATGGGCTCCGACCACGACATCGTGCAGCTGCGCCTCGACGCGGGCTGGGAGCTGCCGACGATCGCCGATCAGGCGATGCTTTCGCAGTACCTCGAGGTTACGCCGCCCGCCAACCGCAAGGCCGTGTTCGAGAGCATGGACTATGCGGCCACGCCGCCCGCGCTGAAGGAGCAGGCGGCTGTCGCGGAGATCATCGATTCGTACCTCAAGCCCATGGAGATGAACGACATGAGCGCGCAGGACGCGCTGGACGCCTGCCAGAAGCAGCTGGAGGAAGAAGAGCTGCTGTAAGACGGACATGGAAGGGCCGTGGAGTTTTTTGCTCCACGGCCCCTTCCTGTTTTGCGGCTGTTACGCTTCGATCAAGAACGTGTGCAGGCTGTGCGCGGGAATGCGGGCGGAGAAGCGAACGTCTCCGTCCTCGAATGAAAAGGTTCGCTCCCTATCCATATTGCTGCCGACGAGCAGTACGCGCGAGCCATCCGGGTTTTCAAAGGCGAGGGTGTTGCTGGTCCAGTGTCCCTGCGTGACGAGCATCCGCGCGCCCGGGCGCACGAAGTGCGCTGCGTGCTTCATCAGGTAAAACTCGGGCTGCAGCGTCAGCGCGCCCGTCTGCGGGCAAATCGTGCACAGGGAGTTCTGCGCCCAGCCCCACGTGGACACGCCGCCCTCCAGGAGCGCCATGTTCCAATAGGTATAGCGCTCGGCGCCGTGGCGCAGGTAAAACCACATCTGCCGGAAGATGTACTCCATGTGCGTCCAAGTATTCCGCCCATCGCCGCATTCGCTTTCCGTCTGCATGTAGCGCAGCTCGGGATAGCTGGCGGTGATCTCTTCCATGACGTGCTTGCCGCCCCACTGCAGCCCTACGCCCGTGATGTAGCGCCGGGCACGCTCGTCCGAGAGCACCGTGCCTGCGAACTGGTCGTAGAATTCGGAGAACGGGGCGGAGCTGCCAGGCAGCATGAAGTCGGAAAAGGGGCCGTTGATCGTGCCCAGCCAGATTTCCGTGTCCAATCCAGAGGCTTCCATGGCCGGGCCCAGGTAATCGCGGATAAAGCGACGCATGTCTTCGCCGCGCCAGAGGCAGGAGGGGAACTTTTGATCCGCCATGGGCTCGTTCTGTACGTGCACCTGCGAGACGCGGACGCCTTCCGCCGCGTAGGCTTTGACGAAGCGGACAAAGTAGTCGGCGTAGGCGGAAAGCACCGCATCCTCCATGCGGAGCCTGCCAAAGTTGTAGGCGCGCTTCGTCTTCATCCAGGTCGGCGGGCTCCAGGGCGAGGCGAAGAGCGTGAAGTCGCGCTGGCGCTTCTGCGCCTCGCGCACATAGGGCAGGGTATACTGCCTGTCGCGCTCGATGGTGAAGTGATCGAGCGCGAAGTCGCCGTCCGTTTCGTCACAGCTATACCACTCCAGGATGAAGTCGTTCGCGCCGATCGGCACCCGGCCGTAGTTGAAGCCGCAGCCGCCTTCGCTGAAGAGCTCGTCCAGAAAGGCATCCCGGTCCGCTGGCGCAGCCTTTTGAAGCGCCTCCCATCCGAGCTCGTTGAAACAGCCGCCGAATCCGAGCACCTTCTGGCGCCTCTCTCCGGTGAGCGTAAGGGCGTCCTCATCGAGCGCGGCGATGGGGGCCTGCGCCCAACGGCGCTGTTCGGTGCTTTCGATGTGCGTTACGTGCATGTATGTTCCTCCTTCGTGCGAATGAAAGCCCGACGCGCCCGCGCGGTCGAACTTTAAATGACCTTGCTGCCGTTGACGGTAAACTTAAAGCGCACGCCCAGCAGTTCTGCGGCGCGCCTGCACATCAGCATGCGCTGCAGGAAGATTTCAAAGTAATCGAGCATGGAGCAGATGCTTTCGTCCAGCGTGATATTAAGGTGCGCGGTATCCTTGGTGATTGCGAGTTCTGAGGCAATGGCCGCGTAGTTGACGCGGTCGTGGATGTCGAAAGCCGACATGTCCTTGTTGCGAACACGGCTGCGGCGCACGTCCGCCTTGTCGGCAAGAATCAGCGCGGCGGAGATGGGCGTGACGGCGGTGCCCGTCTTTTCGTCGTGATTGCCGATGGCGGCCATGACCGCGGCGATGTCCGCGAAGTCCATGCCAAGCCCCTTCAGGATTTCCCGTGCCATCAGCGCGCCGCTGTGCGCGTGATCGGTTCGGTTGACCGCGTTGCCGATGTCGTGCATGTAGCCCGCGATGCGGCAAAGCTCGATGTCGTGCGGCGGGTAGCCCAGCGCCGTCAAGATCGCGCCGCCCTCCTCCGCGACCTTCGCGGCATGCGCGCGAGAGTGTTCGGTGTAGCCAAGCACGCCTAACATGGCGTTTCCGGAGTCGATATAGGCGTTGATTTCCAGGTTACTGCGAATGTCTTCATAACGAATCAAGGCGTTTCACGTCCATTCTGCTTCAATCATACGCCTTAGTATATCACACGGATATGAAAAACAAATCAGGCCTTTGTAAATTGCCGCGCTTTTCTTCGGCGGCTCGGAAGTGCGACCGTGCTTTGGTTGACCGTTCGGCTCAGCTTGTCGTGGGGCAGGTGGCTTTGGTGCGTAAAGCCGTAGAGCGCGACGCAGTAAAGAAAGGCGGCGAATACGGCGAAGCACAGAGCGCTTATGCAGTAGGAGAGAATCATGTGCAGCCCCGGTTCGCTGCCGGCGAGGACAAAGGCGTCCAACGCATAGGAAGCGGAGGGAAGAAAGATGTAGTAAAGCGAAAGGTAGCGCAGCGCGTAGCGAGGCAGGGAGGGGACGCTGCCGCCGTCGGTGACGACGCGCAGCTTGACCACCCATTTGCCGGGCGTATAGCCCCGGGACAGCGTGGGGATGAGTACGAACCAGAGCACAATTACGACGAAACGCCCGGGTTCGCGGTCGATGTGTACCGGCAGGATCGCCACAATCAGCAGGATAAGCGTCCAATCGATGAGATAGGCGAGGCACCGGCGCGTAAGCGAGGGTCGCGTGCCCTTTTTGTAGGACTTTCGGTCCATCGCTTCCACGCTGGGCAGCACGCGCGCGCCCAGCGCCCCCAGCAAATACCCGGCGCACGCGCCCAGGGTATTGATCATCAGGTCGTCCACGTCAAAGAGACGGTAGGGACGCGGGTAGAGAAAAAAATCGCCCGTCAGTTGCGTGATTTCGATGAACAGGCTGAAGCAGAAGCCGAGTAAAGCGGTTTTCTTCAGGCTGCAACGAAAGTAGTACTTCAAATACGCGCCCAACGGCACGAACATGATCAGGTTGGCGGCTATCTGAAACAGCGCCGGAGAGCGCAGCGCAAGCGCGTAGGTGCCGGGGCTTGATATGTCGAAGCCCTTCGTCTTGCCGATGTCGAGGATTGCCTGAAATGGGACGAGCTGAACCACTGGTCCGGTCATGCTGCGAACCTTTTCCGGGTCGGGGAGCGGCAGAACCGCGAGAAAGAGCGCGCACATCAGGTAGAGGATAAACGAATACACGATGAAGATGCGAAAACCCAGCAGTGCGCCATAGCGCCGGTATTGCACGATGACGTAGGGCAGCGTGAACAGCGCTGCGATCAGGGGGAAAAGGATCAGCGCGGTTTTGATCGGGTCCCAATACGCGTTCAGCGACATATCGTCTTCATCCTTTGCGGGGAGGCGGCGAAAGGGTCGCTCTCCATGAGGTCGTCTGTTCCATTCAGACGGAATCGTCGCAGCGATTCGCCGCGAGATGATTTTCATTATACTGTGCGGGTGGAGCGGCGTCAAGAAAGAGCCCGGTTTTTAGCGGTGCAAAAGAAGAAACGAGCAAAAAGCGGCCGAGGCGCATCATGCGCCGCGACCGCCAAGCCTTCAGGGCGTCGTTTTGATCTTCTTGGGGTCCAGATGGCTATAGACGACGCCGGCCTGCGCGTCGCCTTCGCGGAGAGAAAAGAGCTCCGAAAGCGTCACGAGCTGATAGCCGCGCCTTGACAGCTCGGGGATGACGCGCTTCATCGCCTCGGCTGTCGGCGCGTGGATGTCGTGCATGAGGACGATGCTGCCGTTTTTGACGTTATCCAAAATGGCTTTTTCCGTCTTGCGCGCGCTGAGGGTGCGCCAGTCCTCCGTGTCGATGGACCACTCGGCGATCGGCATGCCGAGCCGCCGGGCCACCGCGCGCACATCGTCGTTCACCGAACCATAGGGAGGACGGATGAAGCGGACGGGCACGTCCACAATTTTCTGCACAGATTCGACCGCCTGCATGATCTGCCGCTCCATTTCCGATGCGGAAAGGGTCGTCAGCTTCTTGTGGCTCCAGGTGTGCGTGGCGATTTCGCTCCCCTGCGCGGCGATGGCGCGAATTTGATCCTCATAGTTGGAGACGCGGTTGCCCACGACGCAGAACGTCGCGGCGCCGTCATAGGCGGTGAGCAGTTCAAGGATGCCCTCGGTATACTCGCTGGGCCCGTCGTCAAACGTGAGCGCGACGACGGGACGCGAGGGGTCGATCACCCGCGTGCCGGGCTGCGCCGTGCCGGGGCGCGGCGTCAGGTGCGGCTGCACGATTTGCTGCGGCATGGGTATGCGCAGGTACGGTTCAACTTGCGCGTAGGGAAGTTCGATGAGCTGCATGCCCATGGCTTCGGGCAGGTAATCGCCGCGCGTCAGGGCGATCGCGACGCCCGTATCCGTGAGCAGCGCGTTGTCGAGCCAGCTGGCGTCCACGGGAACGGTGCGCGCCGGCAGCGTGCTTTCGGGAATCTGATCGAGCTTCGCTTCGATCAGGGCGTACACGTCCGGCAGGTGCTCGGGCAGAAAAAAGTCTTCCCCCGCGATCAGCTCCCCGGTCGCAAGGTCCGCATTAAAGGCGCGTAGAATATCGAGACTTCGCGCAAAGAACGGGCTGTCGTACCAACCGGCTTCCAGGACGCCCACGTAGCGATCCGTCAGGTAGGAGCTGTAGTGGACGGTCAGCTCGCTCTCGGCGTCTTCCGCCGGATTTGTGTACACAAGGTCTTCCAGCTCGGAGAGAAGCTGCGCATGAATGTCCTTTGCCCACTTTGAGATCGCCTCGTCCATCCGGGGGATGCCGGTGACGGGATAGGAAATCGAGGTGGAAAGGTGCACCTGATAGTCCACCAGAGACTCGCCGTAGCCTACCTGCTGCGTAAGCGGCGTATCCCCTATGGAAAAGAGGTAAGGGTTGCCGGGCGCACTGAGAGGCGCTGCGGTCGGCGCAAGCACGGCTTCCCCCGACGCCTCGAGCATGTCCGCGTGGACGTACCCTTCGAGTGGACCGAACGCCACGTGAACCCATTCCCCGTCCGAGTCCAGCACGCGAAGCCTTGAGCCATTGGCGATTCGGGCAATAACGCGCGCATCCTGCGATGGCGCGCTGCGCAGGTTCGCGTATTCTACCCCGCGGTCGACGACGGCGTCGTCCGCCCGGGCGGATATGCTGGCCGCCAGCAGGCAGAAACAGAGCAATATGGAGAGCACCGTCGGAAGGCGGCGCAGGGAAAAAGGCATGGGATCCCTCCTTCATCACATGTGACCCATCTGCCATTAGGACGAATGAGCGCGGCGATCCGTTGCAGATTCTGCCGCAATATGACAAAAAAGGGCGCGGATGCGTTCCGCGCCCCTTGACGAATCCTTAGGCTGTAAACTTTTGCACGTAGCCTACGATCAGGATGAAGAGCACGATCGCAGGCAGGATGTAGCTGACGTAGACGCGCAGGCCGCGCGGAAACTTGATCCCCTCGCCTGCGTTGGCCTCCTCCAGAAAATTGTTCCAGCCCCAGCCGTAGCGGGAGGTGCAGAACAGCAGATAGATAAGCGAGCCCAGCGGCAGCAGGTTATTGGAGACGATGAAGTCTTCCAGGTCCTGAATGTTGCCGATTTGGGGGATCGAAAGGCCGCTCCACACGTTGAATCCGAGGATGCAGGGCATCGACAGCACGATGATGGCCACCAGGTTGACGCACACCGCTTTCTTCCGGCTCCATCCCCACAGGTCGATGGCGAAAGAGATGATGTTTTCAAAGACCGCGATGATCGTGGTCAGCGCCGCAAAGGACATGAAGATGAAGAAGAGGGAACCGAAGAACCTTCCGCCCGGCATTGCGTTAAAGAGGTTCGGCAGCGTCACGAAGACGAGGCCGGGGCCTTCGCCGGGGCTGACGCCGAAGGCGGAGCAGGCGGGGAAGATGATGAGGCCCGCCATGATCGCCACGAACGTATCCAGACAGGTGACGCTGACCGCCTCGCCCATCAGAGAGCGGCTTCGCCCGATGTAGCTGCCGAAGATCGCGATCGCGCCGATGCCCAGGCTCAGGGTAAAGAACGCCTGCCCCATGGCCGCAAACACGACCTCAAAAGCGCCCGCTTCCATCATCTTGCCAAAGTCGGGCATCAGGTAAAAGCGAAGGCCGTCCCCAGCGCCGGGAAGCGTGACCGATCGAACGACCAGCACGACCATGACCAGCAGCAGGCAGGTCATCATGACCTTGCTGACCTTTTCCACGCCGCCGCGAAGGCCGCGCGAGCAGACCGCAAAGCAGGCGAGCACGACCACGACCATCCAGAACGTCATCGGCCCGGGGCTTGCCAGCATGCCGTAAAAGACGTCGCCCACACCCGCGGCGTCAAGGCCCGTGAACTGGCCGGTCGCCATCTTGAAAAAGTAGCTGAGCATCCACCCGCCGACCGTGGTGTAGAACATCATCAACAGGTAGTTGCCGGCCATGGCGCCGTATCCGTACCAGTGCCACTTCGTGCCCTTGGGCTCCAGCACGTTAAAGGAGCGCGCGGCGCTTTGCTGGCTGGCGCGGCCCACGGAAAATTCCATGACCATGATCGGCAGGCCGAGCACCAGCAGGAAGAACAGATAGACCAGCACGAAGGCGGCGCCGCCGTACTTGCCCGTGATGTAGGGGAAGCGCCAGACGTTTCCGAGCCCTATCGCGCATCCTGCGGAGATCAAAATGAAGCCCAGACGCGATGCAAAACGTTCTCTTTCTTTCATCGGAATGTATGCCCCTTTGTATTTGTTGTATTACAACGACAGATCAAACGTGACGGAGGAGACTGCGTCCTCATAGGTGTAAATCTCGATGGAGCTCCTCTCGCCCAGGGAGATTTCGTAGCTGGAACCGCTCTTTTCAAACGTCACGCCGGACAGCGCGTTTTCCAGGTCCGCCGTGGACATGCCCACCTTGATGCCGCCCGGCAGCTCGAAGTCCACCGTCGTGCCATCCACGCGCAGATGGGTGACGAAGCAATACTCGCGCGGCATGGCGGTTTTCTGAGGGTTCTTGAGATAAACGTCGAGCGGATAGCCGCCCAGCAGCAGCGTGGGGCCGCCCATGATGTCCGAATCGCCCGCCGCGATTTTGGCGGCGCTGTTTTGACGCAGGACGGTCAGGCCGTTTTCAAGAAACACCTTATAGGGAACCGGCATCTTGTAGAGCACGCCGTTCAGGCGGAACACGCCGCTGGTCAGATCGGTGCCCAGCGCTTCGGGCGCGGCGTAGGATGCGATGTCCGCAGGTTCAGAGACCTCGGCGGCGTAGGCCGCGTCGTTGTAGCCCTCCGGCGTCACGCGATAGCTGAACTCCAGAGAGGTGAGAACGCCGTCTTCAAACTGCGTGCCCATGTCCACGAGGCTGCCATCGCCAAAGTCCAGGCTCGTGTAGCTCGTTCCCTCGTACAGTCTAGCGGCAGGGCCGACGGCGGCCAGCGCCTCGTCCTGCGTGGTCTTGCCCAGCTCCAGCGTCCCAGCGATGAGGGTTGCGCCGTTCTTCATGTCGGAGGCGCTGACCCGAACGCCGCTGACGAGGCAGTCGGACACGGTCTTGACGTCGATGCCCAGGTTGATGACGTCCAGTGTCACGCGCACCCCGTCCAGCTTGGCGGTCAAAAGGGTATAATAGTTGGGCCCGAGTTCTTCCGCAAGGTCGCTCTCCTCGAGCACGAAGCCGTCGCTGATGAGATCGCTCAGCGGCACGGGCAGGGAGTATTCCTTGCCGCACAGGGTGATGGGCGCCTGAAACCAGGGCGTCGCCGCGTCCTCGCCGAACGCGGGCAGCGCAAAGCAGAGCAGGGCCAGAGTGAGCATGCAGGAAAGCAGTCTTTTCATCGGTTTTTTCCTCCTCATTGTCTTCGCACAGATGGCACGAAATGTTGGCGACCGCGCCATTGGCATCAGTTTAGCAAACCGGCGGGATGGTGTCAATGCATCCTGAAAAATCCTGCCGGTAGTTCCCAAAGCTGCGCAAAAAACGGGGCGGAAAAACAGGGGTTTGTCTTGACAGAACAGCGCCGGTTTGTTATCATATATCGGTAAGCCGCTCGGGATAGGTCTGTCTAAATGCCATTTTCGGCTGCCTTTATCCCGGCGAGTCCATAATTGGGAGGTGCTATCCGTGTACGCTATTATCGCTACCGGTGGCAAACAGTATCGCGTTGCGCAGGGCGACGTCATCTACGTGGAAAAGCTTGACGCTGCCGAGAATTCTTCTGTGAGCTTTGACGTGCTGCTCGTGGAAAAGGACGGCGACCTGAAGGTCGGAACGCCCGTCGTCGAGGGCGCGAAGGTCGAGGGCAAGGTCCTTCAGCAGGGCCGCGGCGAGAAGATCACCGTCTTCAAGTACAAGTCTAAGAAGAACTACCGTCGCAAGCAGGGTCACCGTCAGCCGTTCACCAAGGTGGAAATCACCGGCATCAACGCCTGATGACCACCGTTGAGGTTTACCGCGGGGAAGACGGACGGCTGTGCGGGTTTCGCGCGGCGGGCCATGCGGACGCTGGGACGTACGGGCACGACATCGTCTGTGCCGCCGTCTCCGCGCTGACGCAGACTGCGGTAAACGCCCTGGAAACGGTCGCGGGCGTTAAAACCCGCCCGACCGTAGACGAGGAAGAGGGTCTGCTCGAATGCCTTTTGCCGGGTGGGCTTGAGGCCGCGCAGGCGAGGACTGCGGACGTCGTGCTTCGCACGGTGACGCAGGGACTGATGGACATCCAGACAACCTACCCGAAGCATGTACGGGTACTGTTTAAAGAATGGAGGTAAGACAATGCTTACGATGAATTTGCAACTGTTCGCCCATAAAAAGGGCACCGGTTCTTCCCACAACGGCCGCGACAGCGAGGCCAAGCGCTTGGGCGCGAAGCGCGCGGACGGTCAGTTCGTTCTGGCGGGCAACATTCTGTACCGTCAGCGCGGCACGAAGATCCATCCGGGTCAGAACGTCGGCCTCGGCAATGACGATACGCTGTTTGCGAAGATCGACGGCGTGGTGCGCTACGAGCGCCTTGGCCGCGACAGGACGCAGTGCAGCGTCTATCCGAAGGCGCAGTAACAGAAGACGTAAAGCAGGGGTTGTCATGGTGAAAGCTGAAAGGGCGTTCATGCGTGATGGCCTCTCTTTTTTATTTGTGCGCGGGAGTAAGGGAGGAACGGCAGGATGGTAGGAACGCTCATTAACGTGGCGGCGATCCTCGCGGGCAGTCTGATCGGGCTTTTGCTGCGGGGCGGCATCAAGCAAAAATTTCAAAACACGGTCATGCAGGGGCTTGCGCTTTGCGTAATGCTGATCGGCGTCAGCGGCGCGCTCAAGACGATGGACAGCATGATCGTCATCGTCAGCGTCGTGCTGGGTGCGCTTGCGGGGGAAGGCATCGACATCGAGCGGCACCTGGAAAACCTGGGCGCGCGCGCTCAGCGCATTTTTTCCGGGAACGGCGGGGATCAGAGCTTTGCGCAGGGGTTTGTCACGGCGAGCCTGGTGTAC
The DNA here is from genome assembly GCF_900199405.1 of Beduinella massiliensis. Lineage (NCBI taxonomy): Bacteria > Bacillati > Bacillota > Clostridia > Eubacteriales > Beduinellaceae > Beduinella > Beduinella massiliensis. The sequence continues at coordinate 2,760,176 of NZ_LT963430.1, read as the reverse complement.
TGCGTGGGGGCGATGGCGATCGTGGGCGCCATGGATTCAGGCCTTCGGGGCGATCACAGCACGCTGATCGCCAAGTCTGCGCTGGACGGCGTCAGCGCGGTCATCTTCGCCTCCACGATGGGGCCGGGCGTGATGCTTTCCGCCCTGGCGGTCTTTCTCTACCAGGGAATGATTGTGGTGCTCGCGCAGTACGTCGCGCCGTTTCTGACGGAGCTGGTCATCTCCGAAATGGCGGCGGTCGGCGGCCTGCTCATCCTGGGGATCGGGCTGAACATGATGAACCTGTGCAAGGTGCGGGTGGGCAATCTGCTGCCCGCGATGTTCATGCCCATCGTCGTGGTGCCGCTGATGCACTGGATCGAAGGAATCCTATAACCAAAGGGCTTCGCGCTAATTCTTGCGCGAAGCCCTTTGGTTTAGGAAGACACACCGTCAGTATTCCTTTTCTTCGTACCGCCTGCAATGCACGTACTTGGAAACCGCGCTGCGCTCGGCGGTTACGCCGGAGAGAACGGTTTGCAGGTACGCGGGCAGGAACTGGTCGAACTTGACTTCAAGCACTTCCTTGATGTCGTCGAAGACCGGGTAAGTGGGCAGGTTAGGATTAAACAGATCGTCGCTGTAAAGGCCCGTGCGCAGCTGCTTGTCGAACGTGATGCGCACCTCCTGCGCGTCCGTGATGTAAGCCTCGCGGATGTAGTCCACGATCACGACGGGATGCAGAAGGCGGGTGCGCATCTGTACAAACATCTCGCGCAGCAGCGGATGGCGCATGTATTCCAGGCCGGAGGGATCGCCCGCGATGATCTGCTCGGCCAGGTCGCGCGGGATGCGCACCGACTGCTTGGAGATCAGATCTCCGATCTTCTGCTTGCACTCCAGACGGATCAGGCGGTCGGAGAAGTTGTAGATGCGGATGCGGTACTTCTTGCGGTTGCCCACGCCGGCGATTTTCTCGTACAGCGCGTCGTCCTTGTAGGTGTCGAAGTAGAGCGAACGAATGTGGTATTCGTTGTCCGCGTTGCCGTTCGGATCGCGCATCAGCATGCCGTCCAGCACCGAACGCAGGTATACGAGCTCCGCCGGGTTGATGAGGTATTTCAGCTCGTGACGCAGGGGATAGGTGGTGATCGCCATGGCGGGCCTCCGTTAATTGCCCGCTTCGGACTGGCAGGCGATCAGTGTGGCGTTGTGCACGCCTTCGATGTCGAGCATCCGGTTTACGATGTCGCTGCGCTCGCCGAGCTGCACCTCGACCGTCAGCTCCACGCCGCCGCGGCTGACGACCTTGGAGCGCAGGCGGCGGTTGCGAATGCGCGAAACCGTGCCGTTGACATCCTGCTCTACGTCCTCGTCGTAGTGCACCACCAGCAGATAGGTGTTGGGGCTCTTCATCCGCACGAACGAGAGGATCAGCATCGCCAATGCGATGCCCGCGACGACGACGAGCGCGATCATGTACAGCTCTGCGCCCAGCAGGATGCCCATCGTCAGCGCCCAGAACATGTAAGCGGTGTCCATGGGATCCTTGACCGCGGTGCGGAAGCGGACGATGGAAAGCGCGCCGACCATGCCCATCGAAAGGGCGATGTTCGACTTGATGCACATCACGACGGGCGTCGTGATCATGGTGAGCATGATGAGGGTCGTCGCGAAGCTGGGGCTGAACAGCACGCCGCGATAGGTCTTGCGGTAGACGAAGGCGATGATCAGACCGACCAGTAGGCCCATCGCCAGCGCGATGACCATCTTGAGCGGGGTGAGCTGAGCGAACTGGTCGGAGAACCAGTTCAGCACGCCGGCGTCGGATTGGATGATGCTTTTCATTGGGGTTCCTCCTCGTGTCGTAAGATAGTGAATTTTAGATGGCGTCTGCGGGCATCTCAGGCCGCGGCCCGAAGTATTCCGTCATCTTTGTTTCGGAAAGCTGGAAATACTCCTGCACCATGCCCCAGAAGATGTTCGGACGCTTTTTCATGACGTTCTTGGCGCGCGCGATGCGCGTCTGCCAGTAGGATTTTGCGCCCGGACCGTTCTTGGGCTGGTCGAAGCTTATTTTAGGGTGCATTTCCGCGGCCCAGCGGTCGAAGTGCATGTCCATCTCTGGCGCAATCTCGGCGGTCATTTCGTCGAGCAGGGAGATCATATTATCCGTCGTCAGCACAGATTGAAAGACATCCCCGGCGCGGCGTAGGAATTGATCCTCTATTTCTGGAACTTTCAGTAGGTTGTAAATAAGAACATTTGATTTGATTTTAAAAGAGCCCATGCCCTTTTCATTGAGCACAAAAGATGGGCCGCCTGCTTGGGAATTGTAGAGCCCCCAGTCCACGTCGTAGAGCACGTAGCGCCACTTGCCGTCCTCCTCGTCGCTCTTGTAAAAGCGGATGTTGCCGGGGTCGGTGTTGCCGAAGAACATCTCGAAGAAGAAGTAGTCGATCATGTTGTCCAGATCCACGCGGTCGAGCACGTATTGCAGCGCCTCGGGGTCGCTTGCGAGGTCGTGGTTTTTCACGTATTCCACGAGGTCCTTGTAATCCTTGTTGGACCCCTGGTTGACCTGCGAGGAGCTCGTGCCGTCGGATTCCAGAATGTCGATGGCGTCCGGATTCGCCCAACCCTCGTGCTGCGCGATCATCGCCGCGCCAACGCGCTCACGCATGTTGTAGTGGCCCCAATATTCGCCGTTCAGATAGACGATTACCGGACGCCAGGCCTGCGTGACGACGGAGGAGCCGGATTGCTCGACCAGACGGGCCTGCAGGCCATCCAGCACGCGGGTGTAGAGGCCGTCCTGCCCGCCGTTTCGAAGGACGAACGCGTGGTAGGAGGTATAGGGCCTGTCCTCGAAGAACGCGTAATTGAACGCGTCCACGCCGAACTGCGCGTCCGCGCGCACGGCGAAGGACTTCTGCGGCATGTCCAGGGAGAATTGCCCCATGACGTGGAAGTTCATGCCCTGGGAAATCTGCTGCACGCCCTCCGTGTCGTAGTATTCGACGTAGCCCGAATAGTGAGGCTTCTTCCAATACGTTGCTTTTTTCCACGGGGTTTTCTGCTCTTCGCGATTGAGTTCGGGTCCGTCCGCCAGCATGCCGGTTTCCTCGTTCCAGACGTTGTCCGGATCGGTCACCAGCGAGACGACGGGCATGGAATGGTAGGTCGAGATGAAGAAGGTCTGCGTCTCGATCTGCGAGCCCTCCAGCCCCGGCTGATAGGCGCGGGCGCGGATGACCGTCGTCTGCGAGACGGGGATCGGCCCTTCGTAGAGCGTGGAATACTGGTTGGGATCGGAGCTGTCGGTCGTGTAATACACGCTCGCCCCCTCCGGCACCTTGATTTCCACCTCGATCGGGCGGTCGTTCATGCCGCCGCGGGTTATGAACTCGGGCGCTTCGCTGAACCCTTCAAAGCCGCCCTGGTTGGGCTCGCCGGGCGTGGGCGTGCTGTAATAAAAAAGGCCGTAGCGGCCGAGCGTTCTACCATAAGACACGTCACTGTAGAGCGGCGGCGTCACAATTTTATCCAAAACCTTGCCTTCGGGGGTCGAGAGGACGACCGTTTCGCCGCCGACGTTCAAATTGAAATTCGCGTAGAGAACCGTATCGGTCGCGAGCGACAGGTTCGCCTTTTCACAGTAGACGAGCACATAACCGTTCGCGGGAATCGTGATGTCGGGGAAGCGCCACTTGCGCGGCTTCTTCACGTTGTCGGACAGGCCGTAATCCTTGAGGTTCACGGCCTGTCCGCCCATGTTGTAGATTTCGATGTAGTCGTACTTGCCCTGAACGCCGGGCAGCGAGGTAGTCCGGTTGGAGGACATGACCTCCGTGATGAAAAGGCCGGATGTATTCGCAGCGATGAGGCGCTGATCCATGATCAGCGCGCTCTCCTGCGTATTGGATAGTCCGGGCGTGGGCTGGCGGAACGTCCTGAAGTTGCCGGTGCCGTCAGGGCTGCGGCCCCAAGAGGTATCCGCTTCGAGCAGATCGTAGGTCACCTTGTCGAGAAGCCTGCCCTGAATGTCGGAAAGCACCACCGTTTCCCCATTGGAACGCAGCTTGAAGCGCGCGTGCGGCCAGCCTCCCTCGACCGCCTCGCGGTCTTTTCCGGAGGCATAGACGACGTAGTAGCCGTGCGGCTCGATCACCGTTCCCTGCGGGAAACGGAATTTGAGCGGGCTGGCCGGGTCGTCGGACAGCGCGTAATTTGACAGGTCGATCGTGCGGGACGAGGTGTTGTAGATCTCGATCCAGTCAGGGAAATCGCCGTCTTCATCCTGCAATACGCTGACGTTGGAAGCGACGATTTCGTTGATGACCAGCACGCCTGTTTCAAGGTACGAGGAGGCGAGAAACTGAGCATACCCTTCCTGCGTATTCTCATACCCCGGGGTGTACATGTCGGTGATGATGAAGCCCTCGTCCGTTTTCGCGTAGGAGGTGTCCGAATCCATCGCGGGAATCTGAATGCTTTCCATCACAACGCCGTCCGGGCCGAAGAGCACGACGCTGTCGCCTACTGAGGAGAGCTTGAACTTGGCGTGCAGGGGCTTTCCCGCTTCAGAACGGGTTTCGTCCGACGCGAAGACGACGACGCGTCCGCCGGGCTCGAGCGTCATCTTGGGGAAGACAAAGGCGATCTTTGTTTCCCTGTCGGAAAGGCCGTACCCGTCCAGGTCGATCGGGGCGTCGCCCTCGTTCGTCAGCTCGATCCAGTCGGGAAAGCTGCCCGTTTCATCCGGATACGCCGTCCTGTTGGAGGACATCGCCTCCGTGATGTGCAGCGACGGATCGCCGGTGCTGGCCGCCGCGTCGGTCTCCGTGCCGGACACGTTGGCGGAGGCGACCTTCGTCGGCTCCTTCGGCGCGACGATGACGAATACCGCCAGCACGGCAGCAAACAATACGATGCTCAGCACGATGCCCCTGGGATGCTTCGCCCGCGCGCCGCGTCTGCCCTTTGCGGGCGGCGAGGTCTGAGAGCGGTTTGATCGCATGTGAAAAATTCCACCTTTCTGAGGTCCTGAAAGCGGCGCAATCCCGCCGCTTTCTGTCGTAAGCTCAAGACCGCGGGAAGCCGCCTGCCGAACTTCTAACTTCTATTATACCACACAACAATAAGACGAGCCAATACCTCGATGCGTTTCACATGAAAAGAATCTTTTTTGTCCTTTTTGGCCTTCGGATGCATAGGCTGAAAGGACGGTGAACCGCCGCGCGGGGCGTGGGGCGCAAACGCGCGGCGAAACGCCGGATGGTGGGAGGGGATAGGCCTTGCGTTTGGGGCTCGTGCTATGCGGAGAAGGGGTCGCGGCGGCGGCGAACGCGGGCGTCCTGCGGGCGCTCTCGGAGCGGGCGGTCGACGTGCACGCGGTCAGCGGCGCGGGCAGCGGGTCCATCGCCGCCGCGTTATTCGCGATGGGACTTTCGCGCGATGAAATGCAAAACGCCGCGCGGCGCGCGGCGAAGGAAAAAAGGCGGCTTCTGGATTATCCGCTGCCCGGTTCGGGACGGACGGACGGCATGCTGCAGGGACGGGGAATCTCCCGATTTCTGCTCTCCATCACGAAGGGCGCGGCGATGAGCGATTGCGTACGTCCGCTCGCGGTGCCCTGCCTCGCGGCGCTGTCGGGCAAGACCCTCGCCTTTACCTCGCTGCCGGGCATGCGTTCACGCAGCGTGGTCTTCACGCGGGAGGCACCGCTCTGGTTTGCGGTACGGGCGGCGATGAGCACGCCGGGGCTCATCGCGCACGTGGAGTGGATGGAGGTGCCTCTCGTGGCCGTTCAGGAGGCATCCGGCTGCGTTCAAGCGCTCCTTTCCATGGGTGCGCAGGAGATTTTGCTCGTTTCACCGCGATATCAGGCGCCGCGGACGTGCGACGCCTTTACGCTGAGCGCCCTGTGCAAGGCCCACTGTTTTGAACGGCCGGCGGAGGAACGCGTGCATGTGATCGCGCCGGAGCTGCCTCAGGGGATCGGCGCGCTGTCACTGGACGCTTCGGACGCATGCGAACAGGCCGGATATGCGGCTGCGGCACAGGCGCTGGACGGGCTGCTCGAAAGCTGGGGTATGCAGGGCGCGCGCGTACTGCCCTTTCGGCGGCGTGACTGATCAGCCGACGGGCTGCACGGGCTCGGTAATGACGCCGTCGCGTACGTAGACGTATTCAAACACGGCGCCGTACTCCCGGCCGCCCACGCGTGTGGACAGCCGCAGGGCGTACTGCCCGGCGGGCACAAAGTCGCCCGAATCGTCCTTGCCGTCCCAATAGAAGAGGGACGCCTCCGGGTCGAGCGAGATCGGCCGTGACGAGGCGGAGCGCGCGAGGCGGCGCACGCGTTTGCCGCCGACGGTGTATACGTCCAGCGTGAGCGAGACGGGGAAGTCATGACGCGCCTCCACGGTCAGCTCGCGCCCGCCGCCCAGAATGAGGGACAGCGGCGCGTACAGCGAAAGCTGCGGGTTGCCGACGATGGGCTGCACACAGAGCAGCCGGCTTTCGTAGACCTCGGGGCCGCGGTCGGACTCCGCGATCACCTGCAGCAGCGCGTAGCCCGCCGCGTCCGACGAGAGCGAATCGACGGAGAGCGAGAGCGTGCGTTCCTTGCGCCCGGCGCTGACGAGCCCGTCCTCATTTTCCGTGCTGTCCAGAATGCGCTGGGCATTTTCCCACATCCAGCGTCCCTGCTGATGATAGACGATCTGATAGGAAACGCGCATGTCTTGCGTGGCGGTGAAGGAGAACGTGAGCGTGGGGTCGTCGAAGGAAAGGATGGGGTTGCCGAGCGAAAAATGGGAAATAAGCGGCGAACGCGCGTCGGCGGGCTCATCAGGGTCGTAGGCGACCAGGGCGAAGTCGTCGGATTCAGGGAAAAACTGCGCGGTGGAGGTGCCGTTGCTGCGGAGCAGATAGTCGTGCAGCTCGCGCAGCGTGATGATTCCGTCGCGGTTTTGGTCCGCGCCGTATTGCCCGTGCGGCGTCAGCGCGCGGGAAAGGGCCAGCGCAAAGTAGGACGAGCCCAGAAGGCCGTATTCGTCGCTCGCGTTCCAGTAGAAGGCGTCCTCATTGCCGCCGCTGGACGTGATGACCTTATATCCTTCCTTGTTGAGCGGCAGGGTCATCGAGCGTACGACGCTGACGGGCATGCCCTTGCCGATGAACGCGCCCGAATTGCAGGCGTCCAGAATGACGACTTTGGTGCCGGGCACCCTGTCCAGAAAGGCGGCGAGCTGGCCCGCGGTGATCGAATCCTCGCTTGCGCCGTCGCTGAGCAGCAGCCGGGCGGGGTCGTCGGGGCGCGCCGGGTCGTAGATGCCGTGCGTGCTCAGGTAAAAGAGCGACGTATCGCCTTCTTCCGCGTCGGCGAACGCGTTTTCGATCGCTTGACCCAGCGCGGTGACGGACGAGATCGTGCCGTTTTCGATGGAGATGGATTCAGGGGAGGCGCTCTGCGCGAAAGCGCCGGAGAGCAGGCGCACGTTGTTGCTGGCCGACGGGGCGATGCTGTCCGCCGAGAGAAAGTTTTCGCAGGCCACGAAGAGCGCACGAAAACCGCCCTCGCCCAAGGCGGACGCGGGCAACAGCAACAGCACCACGAGCAGCGAGGCACAAAAAATATGACGCAGGAGCGTTTTTGTTCGTATGACGCGTTGCGGCATGCTTTCGCTCCGATCTTCCGTTTGTTAAACAGACAACATTATATCGTATTCCATAGAATGTTGAAAGCGAACATCCCATAAAAAGAACATGAGAAAAGAACCCAGCGTATCTCCTATATGTTATACGCTCGAAGGGGCCTAAAGGTTACATCAATTTGAAAAAAATGTGTCGATCTTTGCGGCAGGCGCGTAATCTTCGGTCAAAATATGGTATAATTAAAAAAATGTGCCGCGGGAAAAGTCGGACGGTTCGCCGCGGCGCAGGCGTCTTTGTAGGGCTGCCCTTGATTGCCCCGCAGGACACCATGGCGCCGTTTGGCGTCTGAAACGAGGGAGGAAGCAGGATGAATCAGGAAAAGAAGCGGCTTGCCATGGCCGGATGCGGCAAGCTGGCAGGCATCGTGGCGCAGGCGATGGAGCGTGGGCTGCTGGATGACTATACGTTTGTCGGCGCGATGAGCAGAAGCCGCGCGTCGGCGGAAGCGTTCGCATCGCGTGTCGGCTGCGAGGTGGCGGACGGACTGGACGCGCTGATCGATACGCGGCCGGAGATCGTCGTGGAATCGGCATCGCCCGCGTGCGTGCGGGAAATCGCCCTGCCGCTGCTCAAAAAGGGCGTCAGCCTCGTGGTGCTTTCCATCGGCGCTTTTGCGGACACGGCTTTTTACGAAGCCTGTCAGCAGGCGGCGAGGGAGAGCGGCGCGCGGATTTATATCGTTTCGGGCGCGGTAGGCGGTTTCGACGTCCTGCGCACGGTTTTGCTGATGGGCAATGTCGAGGCGTCCATCTCGACGGAGAAGGGGCCGAATTCGCTCAAGGGGACGCCCCTGTACGAGGAGGCACTGCAGCGGGAAAAGAAGCAGGTCTTTTCCGGGACGGCGCGGGAGGCGATCGGGCTGTTGCCGACGAAGGTGAACGTGGCGGTCGCTACCTCGCTCGCCAGCGCAGGCCCGGAAGAGACGCGCGTTTCCGTCACCAGCACCCCGGGCTTTGTCGGGGACGACCATCGCATCGAGGTGAAGGGCCCCGGCGTGCGCGCGCTCGTCGATATATATTCCGAGACCAGCGAGATCGCGGGATGGAGCGTGGTGAATACGCTGCGCAACATCGTGTCTCCCGTGGTGTTTTAATCTGAATCACAAAAGGCGCTGCGCAGACTTTTTCTGCTGCAGCGCCCTTTTCGCGTTATGCGGCGAAATCTTTTTTCTTACGTCCTTCAGGACGCTTGGAGGGAGGAGAGGATGCCGGCGCAAAGCTGGTCGAGCGCGCCCTGCGCATCCGCATTCAGCGAGGATTTGATCGTGACCGTGGGCGAGAGAATCCGCATGTTCTTCATTTCCTCCAGCATCGCGCGCATTTGCTTTGCGCATGCGGGGGCCCAGGTGCCGTTTTCCATCAGGGCGACGGTACGGTTCTGCACGTTGAGAGCCTTCATGTCGTGCAGAAAATTCAGCATCGCCGGATAGACGCCATTGTTGTAGGTGGGCGCGGCCAACACCAGATGGCTGCAGCGGAAGGTTTCCGAGATCAGCGTGGATACGTGGGTGCTGGACACGTCGTACACGGAAACGTTTCGCACGCCCGCCTTTGCCAGTTCGTTCGCCAGCACGTTGACGGCGTTTTCCGTATTCCCGTACATGGAGCCGTAGAACAGCGCCACCGCCTTTTCCTCGGGCTCATAACGGCTCCATAGGTCGTATTTGCCCAGGAAGTAGTCGATGTTCTGGCGCCAGACCGGCCCGTGCAGCGGGCAAATCATTCGGACCTCCGTCCCGGCCAGCTTTTTGAGGGCGCTCTGCACCTGCGGGCCGTATTTGCCGACGATGTTGGCGTAATAACGCCGGGCGTCTGCGAGCCAGTCCTTTTCAAAGTCGAATTCGTCGCTGAAAAGGTTCCCGCTCAGCGCGCCGAACGTGCCGAAGGCGTCCGCAGAAAAGAGCAGATGCTCGCTCTCTTCGTAGGTCATCATGACCTCCGGCCAGTGCACCATCGGGGTCATCATGAAGCGCAGGCTGTGGCTCCCGAGGGGGAGCGTGTCGCCGTCCTTGATCTCGATGGCCCGGTTCCCGGGATCGAGCGCGTAGAACTGACGCATGAATGCAAAGGTCTTGGCGTTGCCGACGATCTTCAGGCCGGGGAATCGGAGCATGAGCTCCTCGATGTTGGCGCAGTGATCCGGCTCCATATGGTTGACCACCAGATAGTCCAGCGGCCGCCCATTCAGCGTGCCCAGCACGTTTTCCAGAAACTGACGGGAGACCGAGGCATCGACCGTATCGATCAGGGCGGTCTGATCGTCCAGAATCAAGTAGGCGTTATAGGTGACGCCGCGGGGGATCGGAAAAAGGTTTTCAAACAGAGAAAGCCGACGGTCGCAGCCGCCGACCCAAACGACGGAATCGCTGATATTCCGCGTGCAGCGCATCGAGTATCGCTCCTTTCTAAAAGCCGGAATCCCGACGGAATCCGGCTGTCCGGCATACCCGCCCTTTGCGGGCGCATACCAACGGCCTTCAAGCGCAGTTCAATACACGCGGGGACGCGGCGGAGTGCCGGAAGCGTCTTTCTTCGTTCGGTTAATGTGAGCATTTGAGGGCGATCGTATCCGCCGCGCAGGTTTCAAAGGGCAAGCAGTTGCAGAATGCTCTGCCGGGAAGGCGCCCTGCGGACTCACTTTATGACCAGATCGAGCTAACCGTAGAAAGGATACACCATTTTTTTGCGAATTTCAAGTGTGGACGGTATTTGCACACTCAAAATACGATCTGAATTGCAGACCGTATTTTTTATTGTTAGCCTCACGCGGAGGGGGCGCCCCGCCGGGTTCTGCGTCACTTCTCGATCTGTGAGAGCGTCGTTTCGATATTGCGCAGCACCTTCTCGCTGAGGCGCGCGAAAGCCTGACGCGTGCGCCCGGCGGATTTGCGCATGCAGCGGACACGCGGGTGGTTCAGCAGCTCGGGATCGCCCAAAGCGCCCTCCGTGTCGCAGAGAAAGAGATTTCGCTCGCAAGAGAGCCAGCGCTTGAAGGGCTCCCTATCAAAGGAGGGACTGAGCCCCGTGTTAAACAGCATCTTGCCGCTGCCCAGAGCCTCAAATTCCGCATCGTGCAGCAGCACGACGAACTTGTTAAGGCAGGTGAAGACGACCTCGCTGCGCGCAAGTAGCTCGCATAGCGGCAGATAGCGCATGCCGCAGGCCTCTGCGTCCGGTTTGGGCGCGCGCGCGTAGTAGGCGATATCCGCGCCGAAGTACCTGAGCGCATCCGCGACCATGCGTCCGCTCGCACCCAGGCCCACAAAACCAGCCTTGATCCCCGTCAGCTCTCGCTGCTCGCCGTCCCAGGGCGCGCAGCCAAAGCCGTGCAGCACCGCGCAAAGCTCGGAGACCGCGTATTCCGCGACGCCCTCGTCGCCATAGTCGCGGATGCCCGTTACGGCGATGCCGTGCGCACGCGCATAGCGGATGTCCACGTTGGCGCTCTCTTCCCCGTAGAGCGAGCAGCACATGCCCACGTAGCGAAGGTTCGGCAGGCGGGAGAGGATGTCCGCGGAGATGGTAGAGGTGGTGGAAATCAGCATAGCGTCCGCGCCTTCGGCGCGGCGGACGATTTCGTCCGGCGTCGCGGGCACGTCACGGTAAAGCATTACTTCCTTGGCGTAACGGTGAAGCGCCGCTTCGGCGCTTTCGATCAGGCTTACCGGCTCGATGGCGACCAGCTTCTGAAACATGGAAAGACTCCTTTGCCTTTTGTTGATGCCCATAGGATACCATCTTTTTCCCTGAACGTAAAGCCATTTCCACTTCAGCCACCGCGTCCTAATCGGTGAAATGACCGCCCTTGTGAAACGCATACCACTTCAAAATGTCCTCTTCCGGGACGGCGCGTAGCGCAAGAAGCGCCTCCCGCGCGGATTGAACGCTGCAGTCCGGCAAGACGCCAAAGCCATCGAGAGAACGATTCTTTTGCTCCGTGAACGATACGGTTTTCACGCAGAACTGCCCCCCCGGCCGAGCGTAAGCAGCGCGGAGGAGAGGTGGGCGCATATCCTAATCCGCATAGGGGTCCAGCAGAGCGGACAGAATGGTTTGATTCAAGCGCATCTCCTCTTTGTTTTGGAATAAACAAAGCGGTCTCGCGCCTGCGACGCGGTACCGCCCTGCGTTGATAGATTTCGCCGTTACGCTTTTTTCCAGCGCTTGAGTTCGGGGAAAAATGCGTTCATCTGCTTGCGCGCTTCCTCGGGCGTCGTGCCGGGGCAAGATTCCACGACAAAGGGGATGCACGTCTCGATCATCGTTTCCATGGTCGTGTCTCCGCCGACGAATGAGCCGTCCTTGTAGCAGTAAGCGCAGTAATCGGGGCTCTTGCTGCCGTCCTTTTCCGTTCCGTATTCGTATTCGTTTCCGGGAAGGTTCATGGGCATGCCGCAGCTCTGGCAAAACTTTGTCTCCGTCATCAGGGGTTCCTCCTTTAAAAATGAATTGAAGGTACGCCCTTATGATACGGGGGTTAACTGGACACCTGCGTGTCAGGTTTTACGATTCCTCATAAATTTTTGCCGTGCGCAACGCGGCGTCTCTCATGAGCTGCCGCGCGGACTTGGGCGAGAGCACCTCCAGCGCGTCGCCGTAGGAGAGCAAAAAGGCAAAGAAGTCGTCGCAGATCGGCGTCTGGGTGTGAACGGTCAGGGAGCCGTCGGGGTTTTCGTGGATCTGCTCCGCCGCAAAGTCGTCCATTGCCCGGAAGGCGGAATCCGCCTGTACCCGCAGGACGACGGGTTCGAGGGGGGCCTTGCCCCAGTAAGCGACGTCGATCGCGGGGAGGTCCGCCATGTCGTCCGGAAAGCTATCCTCCGACATGCGGAGGGCCGACATACGCGAAAGCTTAAACGTGCGGTAGGCATCCTTTTCGCAGCACTTCGCCTGCAAGTACCACGCCGCGGACTTGAAGGCGAGGCGGGCGGGCTTGACGCGGCGTTCGCGGCGAAGCCCATAGGCGCTGCAATAGGTGAACGCGACGACGCGCTTTGCGCGGATCGCCTCGCGCAGGAGGGCGAAGCGCTCGTCCTTTTGTCCGGCTGCGCCCCAGGCGGAGAGGTCCACCTCCAGCCAGTCCTTCGCGCCGCGTTCAAACAGGCCCGACAGCTTGGAAAGCGCCGTGCGCGCGTCTTCTTCCGACGCGGCCAGCCCCTTTACGGCCATGAGCAGCGCGTCCTTTTCGCCGTCGGAGAGCGCCGCGCGGGAGAGCGTGAAGCCCTCCATCAGGGCGATGCCGCCGCCGCGTCCCTGCGAGGCGTATACCGGAATGCCTGCTTCGCTCAGCGCTTCCACGTCGCGGTAGACCGTTCGCACGGATACCCCCAGACGCTGCGCAAGCTCCGGGGCGCTGACCTGCCTGCGCTCGAGCAGCACGTAGAGGATTTCAAAGAGACGGGATGTCATAGCGCTCCTTTCCGCCCTACAGCCGGGCGAGCGCATCCTGCGCGCCCAGAAGCCTGCCGATCAGTTGATGGGTGATGCAAGCGTCCCCGACGTCGCCAATCTCTTCAAAATAGGCGAGAAAGCAGAGCTCCACGTAGAGGCAGCAGCCGGGCAGCGCCGCGCGTTCATCGCCGCTCAGCGGCGAGACGGCTTCGTACCCGCGCAGATATGCGCTAAAGAGCGAGAGCCATGCGGAAAGATTCGGCACATCGCCGCCTTCGTGTGCGAGCACGGCGAGCAGCATGTAACAGATGTCGTACAGCCGCGCGTTCACATGCGCGTGGTCGTTGTCGATCAGGCCGGAAAAGTGTGTTCCTTCGAACAGAACGTTGCCAGGATGCAGATCGCGGTGAATGACCTGGCGCGGAAGCTTCGCGTACAGCGCGCATAGGGCGTCCATGAGGGGTGGCACGCGCGCGTCCACGCCCTGTAAGCGGGAAAAGCGGCGGATTTCGCCCTCCGCGTCGCAGCGGCGGAAGCCGTGCGCGCAGCAGGTTTCCAGCGCCGCGTGAATGCGCGCGCTGACCTCGCCGAGCAGCCGCAGCTTTTCCTCGCCGCCGGGCGCAAAGAATCCGCACAGCGGCGCGCCGGGCAGACGCGCATACAGCGCGTAGGCGGTACCGTCCGGAGCTGTATAAAACGCGTCACCCGTCCGCGTCGGCAGAATCGGAGCGGCCGGCAGTCCGGCCTCCCGGAAAGCCTGAGAGGCGTCGGCAAACGCTTTTGCGTCCTGCAAGCGAGCGAAGGATTTGAGCACGCGGACGCCATCCACGGAAAAGACGCCGTCCGCCAGGGCGTCCATATGTTCGCAGGAAACGTCCCAGGCATTCCCGGGCAGCGCCTTGAACGGCGCGCGGGGATCGCGGCGGCGCTCAAAGACGATGTGCGGCATGTCCACCCCACGATAATGTTTCGTGAACGTAAAAGTGGGGACGAGGCCGTTTCGCCGCGCGACGGCCTGCGAGGCTTCGTTCGTGTCCCGAATGATCGAGCAAATGCATTGCACGCCCAGCACGTCGAACGCGTAGCGCATCGCGCCGGCGGCGGCTTCCGTCGCGTAGCCCTGATGCCAGCAGGCGTATTTGAACAGGTAGCCAATCTCGACCTTCCTGCCCTGCGGCGTATCCTGCAGGGTAAGGCCTGCCTGGCCGACCAGGAGACCATCCTGTTTGCGAACGACGGCGCAAAGCCCGAATCCGTCGCGCGCGTACCGCTCCTGCTGGCGGGAAAGCCAGGAGTGAACCTCTTCGATCGGGAAAGGCCCCTCGTAGGCGGTCATCACGCGCGGGTCCTGCAAAATCTCGCAAAGGTCGGGCAGATCGGCTTCCGTCATCTCGCGCAGGAGAAGGCGTTCGGTTTCAAGAAAGACGTTCAATTTAAATTTCCTCCTCTTGCCTTGACAGCAGGCGCAGCGCATCCTTTCGCGCGGCCTTTACGGCGGTGGGCAGCGGCAGCGCTCGCAGCTCGTCGGCCGTCGCCCAGCGGCAGCCGTCCGGCGCGGGCACGTTCTCCGCCTGAAAGGCGTGCAGCGTCATCTCCCAGATGATGTGGGTAAAGACGTGGCGCGCCGTGCCGAGCGGCGCATCATAGATGGCGGGCACGCCCAGCGCCTCGAGGCGCGCGCAGAGCGCTCTGTCCGTGACGGCGTCTTCAAAGAGCGGAAAGACCCACAGCCCACCGAGCAGGCGTTCGCTTCGCCTTTGCAGCAGCACGCGTCCACCCGAATAGACGACGGCAACGCCCACCTGTATCGAGCGCTGAGGTCGCGCCTTCTTCTTAACCGGGAGCTGTTCCGCGTCGCCCGTTTCGAACGCGTCGCACAGCGCGCGCACCGGGCACAGCAGGCATCTGGGCGCGCCGGGCGTGCAGACGGTCGCGCCCAGCTCCATCATCGCGTTGGTGAAGTCGCCTGTGCGAAGGGACGGCACGAGGCTTTGCGCGCGATCTGCAACCGCGCGCTTCACAGCGGGCTGCGTTACGTCCTCCCGCACGCCGAAGACGCGGGCGACGACGCGCTCTACGTTGCCATCCACTGCGGCCACCCGTTCGCCATAGCAGATCGAGGCCACGGCGCCTGCGGTATAGGGGCCGATGCCGGGCAGTTTTCGCAGCTCTGCGCAGGTGTCCGGCAGATTTCCTCCGTATTCCTGCACGATTTTGCGCGCCGCTGATTGCAGATTGCGCGCGCGGGAATAATATCCCAGGCCCTCCCACGCCTTGAGCACGTCCTCCTCCGGCGCCTGCGCTAACGCGCGCGCGTCCGGAAAGCGGGCGAGAAACCGCTCATAATAGGAAATAACCGTCTCGGCACGCGTCTGCTGCAGCATGATTTCGGAAACCCAGATGGCGTAGGGATCGCGCGTTTCGCGCCAGGGGAGCGGGCGATGCTCCGCGTCGTACCAGGAGAGCAGCGCCTCCGAAAATTCCGTCTTGTTCATGGCAAACCTCCGTCCTGCTATTGTAGCATAGCCGCGCGCGCTGCGCTACGCGGATTTTCGAACGTAGCATGTCGCTGGCAGAAGGAAGCGGAGATCCGGAAAAACGAAGATAACAAATTTCTTAAAAATTTGTGCAATTTTCCCACTTGTCATGAACGGGAGAATGGCTTAAACTATCAGCATGATTTAGCACTCACCTATTGAGAGTGCTAACAACCCCAAACAAGTTTATCATTCCATCAAGGAGGCATTGATTATGAACGTGAAACCGCTTTTTGACCGCGTGGTCATCAAGAACCTCGAAGCTGAGGAGACCAGCAAGGGTGGCATCATCCTGACGAGCAGCGCCAAAGAAAAGCCCCAGACGGCTGAGGTGCTCGCTGTCGGCCCGGGCGGGCTGGTGGACGGCAAGGAAGTTTCCATGCAGGTGAAGGTCGGCCAGAAGGTCATCTACTCCAAGTACGCGGGCACCGAGGTTAAGATCGACGGTCAGGAGCTGATCATCGTTCGCCAGAGCGACATCCTCGCGATCGTGGAATAAGCCTGAACATCCTTGAGTTATAACGAGTGGGAAAGGAAGTAATTATCATGGCGAAGCAGATTATTTTCGGCGAAGAGGCCCGTCACGCGCTTGAGCGCGGCGTCAACGCGCTGGCCGATACCGTGAAGATCACCCTGGGCCCGAAGGGCCGCAACGTGGTGCTGGACAAAAAGTTCGGCGCGCCGCTGATCACGAATGACGGCGTCACCATCGCCAAGGAAGTCGAGCTGGAGGACGCCTTTGAAAACATGGGTGCGCAGCTCGTGAAGGAAGTCGCCACCAAGACGAACGACGTCGCGGGCGACGGCACCACCACCGCCACCCTGCTGGCGCAGGCGATGATCCGCGAGGGCCTCAAGAACCTGGCGGCGGGCGCGAATCCCATGGTGCTGAAGGCCGGCATCGAGGACGCGACGGCGGCCGCCGTCGAGGGTCTCAAGGAGCTGTCCAAGCCGATCGAGGGCAAGGACGCCATCGCGCATGTCGCGGCGATTTCCGCTTCGAGTGACGAGGTCGGCGTGCTGGTTTCCGACGCGATGGAGAAGGTCGGCAACGACGGCGTCATCACGGTCGAAGAATCGAAGACCATGAAGACCGAGCTCAATATCGTGGAAGGCATGCAGTTCGACCGCGGCTACGTCTCCGCCTACATGGCGACCGACACGGATAAGATGGAAGCCGTGCTGGACGATCCGGTCATCCTCATCACCGACAAGAAAATCTCCAACATCCAGGAGCTGCTGCCGCTGCTCGAGCAGGTCGTGCAGTCCGGCAAGAAGATGCTCATCATCGCTGAGGACGTCGAGGGCGAAGCGATGACCACGCTGGTGCTCAACAAGCTCCGTGGAACGTTCACCTGCGTCGCCGTCAAGGCGCCGGGCTTCGGCGACCGCCGCAAGGCCATGCTGGAGGATATCGCCGTGCTGACGGGCGGCACCGTCATCACCGAGGAGGTCGGCCTAGAGCTCAAGGACGCGACCATGAACATGCTGGGTCGTGCGCGTCAGGTCAAGGTCGACAAGGACAACACCACCATCGTCGAGGGCGCGGGCGACAAGGCCGCTATTCAGGCGCGCGTCAACTCCATCCGCACCCAGATCGGTGAGACGACGAGCGATTACGACAAGGAAAAGCTCCAGGAGCGTCTGGCGAAGCTGGCGGGCGGCGTAGCCGTCATCCAGGTCGGCGCGGCGACCGAGATCGAGATGAAAGAGCGCAAGCTCCGCATCGAGGACGCGTTGGCAGCGACCCGCGCTGCCGTCGAAGAAGGCATCGTCCCGGGCGGCGGAACCGCGCTGCTGAGCGTGCTGGGCAGGGTGGCCGCCGAGCTGCCGAAGCACAGTGGCGATGCGAAGACGGGCGTTTCCATCGTGCTGCGCGCGCTGGAGGAGCCGGTTCGTCAGATTGCTGCGAACGCCGGCATCGAGGGCTCCGTCATCGTGGAGACCATCAAGAAGTCCCGCAAGCCGGGCTACGGCTTCGACGCACTCAAGGGCGAGTACTGCGACATGGTTGCACGCGGCATCCTCGACCCGACGAAGGTCACCCGCAGCGCGCTGCAGAATGCAGCATCCGTCGCGGCGATGGTGCTGACCACCGAGTCCCTGGTGGCGGACCTGCCGGAGAAGAACCCCGCGCCCGCAGCGGCCCCGCAGGGCGGCATGGGCGGCATGTATTAATAGCTCATCCCTTCCGAAAATTAGCAGCTTTGTGCCCACACAGCGATCCTGTGTGGGCACTTTTTCCTTTCTATGCTATACTGGGTTTCAGCTTGTATTTGGGGGGATTATGAAGTGGGTACGCTTCTCGTCGTCATCTATCTCGCCTTCATCAGCCTGGGTCTGCCCGATTCACTCCTCGGCGCGGCTTGGCCCGTCATGCGCGTGGACCTGGCGGCGCCGCTTTCTGCCGCAGGTGCCGTCTCGATGATCGTAAGCTTCGGCACGATCGTCTCCAGCCTCATGAGCAGCCGCGTCATTCGCCGCTTTGGCACGGGGAAGGTGACGCTCGTCAGCGTGCTTATGACGGCGTTCGCGCTGCTGGGCTATTCGTTTGCACGCTCCCTATGGTGGCTTTGCCTGCTCGCCGTGCCGCTGGGGCTGGGCGCGGGGTCGGTGGACGCGGCGCTCAATAATTTCGTGGCAATGCACTACCGCGCGCAGCATATGAGCTGGCTGCACTGTTTCTGGGGCATCGGCGCGACGGCGGGGCCGATCATCCTTTCGGCCTGCATGCTGAGAACGGGATGGGCGAGCGGCTATCGCGTCATATCGGTGCTTCAGTTCGCGCTCTGCGCGGTACTGGCCTTTTCCATGCCGCTCTGGAAGCGGGGAGAACAGCCGGAAAAGGCGCAGGGGGAAGAAGACGTCCACTTCGTTTCCAATCGGGAAGCGCTGCGGCTGCCCGGCATGCCGTTTGCACTTCTGTCCTTCCTGTGCTACTGCGGCGTCGAGGTGACGGCCGGGCTGTGGATGCCCAGCTACCTCGTGGAGATGCGCGCACTCGATACGGCTACGGCTGCGGCGTGGGGTTCCTGCTTTTACGGCGGCATCACCATCGGCCGCGCGCTTTCCGGTTTTTTGAGCATGCGACTGGAAGCGCGGCGGATGATCCGCATCGGCTGCGCAGGCATGCTCGGGGGCGCGCTGATTCTCATCCTGCCGCTGCCGGCGCTGTTTTCATTGTTCGGTCTGCTGCTGCTGGGCGTCGGCTGCGCGCCGATTTATCCGAGCCTGATTCACGAGACGCCGCGCCACTTTGGGAAGCGCGCCTCGCAGGCCGCGATGGGGCTGCAAATGGCGGTGGCCTACGTGGGCTCGACCTTCGTGCCGCCGCTCGTCGGCGCCATCGCGGGGAAGGCGACGCTTGCGGTCGTGCCCGCGGCGCTGCTGCTTTTGACGCTTGCGCTGCTCGGGTTCAGTGAAGCGATTGAGCGTAAAATTCGATGATGGAGCGCATGAAAGGCTCCTCGCTGTCAAGCGAGGGGCCTTTTTACATGGTTTCTTTCGGCAATTCCGACATGATCCGCGTGCCCGGCAGCATAATAAGCCCAGAAAAACAGGCGGCCGGGAAGCATGGAGGAGGGACGCGGCAATGGAAGAAACGCGGGAGAAGGTCATCGTGACGGCGCTTATCGCGGCGCTTTTGGCGGCGCTGGTCTTTATCGGCGCGCTCGTGCAGGAACGCACGGCACGGGGAAGCCGCAGTTTTGTGGATGCCCAGTGGGTATTTGAGCAGGAGGCGCTGCAATGATATATCTTCGCATGATGGAAACGGTGGAATGCGGCGTGCGGGACGAACTTCGCGTGAAAGACGTCTGCGATACCCTCTGCGACGCGCGGATCGACCTGGAAGATGTGACGGTTTCCGTTCCCAAGGAAGCGGGCGTCTACTGCGTACAGGCGATGCAGGTCGTGCGGGCGATCAGCGCGCGCTATCCGGGAGAACAGGTTTCGCTGATGGGGACGGGTACCACCCTCCTGACGCGCAGGCGCGACAAGCGGAAAAAGGGATTGGCGCTGCGCACAGCCGCCGCGTTTCTCGTCTTGCTCGCGGGCAGCGCGCTCGCGATCATGTGGTTCCACGCGGACGTCAACATGTTCGAGGCGCAGAAGGAGATGTACCGTGCGATCACCGGCGGAGGCGAGCCCTCCGCGCTGCTCGTAGCGCTGCCGTATGCGCTCGGCGTCGGCCTCGGCGTCGCCTTTTATTATGCCCTGATCGGAAAGAAAACCATCTCCCCGCTGGATGTCAAGCTCTCCGAATACAAGATGTCCATCCTGAAGGAGCGCGCGGCCAAGGAGGAACAGCGCGGTGAATGAGGCGCTGGCGCTCTTTTTAGCGGTCGTCGCGGGCGGAATGGTGGGGCTTTGCAGCGCTGCGTTTTACACGGTGCTCAAGCTTCCCATGCGGGTCATGCACGTATGCGGCGTCGAAGGGGACGCGGTCAGCGCCTGGGCGCTAACGCTGGGCATCACCGGAGCGACGCTGCTTTCCGCTATGCAGTGGTCGCTTCACCTTCCGTCCCTGGCCTTTGGGGTCGCGATGCTCCTCGCGGGCCTCTTTACGGGCGGGCTTGCGGCGGCGCTGAGCGAGATACTGGACGTGCTCCCTTACACATTGGACCAGCTGCACCTGGGCAGATCGGTGACATGGCTGCTCTGGGCTCTGGCAATCGGAAAGATGATCGGGGCATTTTGTGGGACCGTGTTCGTGAAATAAACAAAATTCCACTCGAAAAGAGACGATTTCGAGTGGAATTTTTAGAATATGCAATATGTTTTGGAGGGATTCGGCGGCGGTTCATGAAAAATGCAATCAAAGGGAATCCTTTTTCTATCCGTGCTAAGCGAGAAAGGAAGGATTGACATGCCGCAAATATTCGGGTACGTGCGCGTATCCGCCAGGGATCAGAATGCACAAAGGCAGCTGATCGCACTGGAGCCTTACAAGATCCCCGGGAAGAACCTGTACCTCGACCAGGCCAGCGGAAAGAATTTCGACAGGCCCGCCTATCAACGTCTGCTGAAGAGGATCCGGGAGGGCGACCTCGTTTACGTCAAGAGCATCGACCGGTTAGGGAGAAACTACGATGAGATCATCGAGCAATGGCGCTATATCACAAAAGACAAAAAAGCAGACATCATGGTCATCGACATGCCTCTTTTGGATACGCGCCGGGGGAAGGATCTCATCGGGACGCTCATCTCCGACATCGTACTGCAGCTGCTCAGCTACGTGGCGCAGACCGAACGCGAGTTTATCCATCAGCGTCAGGCAGAAGGGATCGCGGCTGCCCGCATGCGTGGGAAGAAATTCGGGCGTCCACGGGTATCGATGCCGGAAGAATTCTGGCGTTTGAAAGAGGAATGGGAGGCTGGCAGGATTTCGGCCCGCCAAGCGGCGAGGTGCATCGGCGTTTCCCACATTACGTTTTTGAATAGGGTTCATGAACAAAATGCTCAAATTCAGGAAATTGGTAAATAAAGTAGACATTTCTTATGTATGCAAGAAAGTGAGTTGGATGTAATGGATACACAAACAAAATACCAAAAATACAGATCATTTACTCGATAAATGATGTTTTCTTATTCTACCACAGTTTGGACAGAAATGTCTACTTTTTGAGACAAAGGACAAATGATAAGCATGGCTGAGAGGACTAAAGAGACGACAAGAACATGCGGTGCGGGTATTTTACCCCCCTTTAAGGGCTTACGCCCCATCTATTGTCGTACGGTTGTCGCAGTCAGGCAGGGCTTATGCTCGCCATCGCGACAAAGGGAACGATGGGCGGGCCTGTTTTAGCGTTAAAAAACATCCGATGAGGAACACGCCGGAAGATTCGCATGGGGGAAGTACGATGAGCAGAACAGAGCACCGGCCGCATTCGAGGCACGCCGCATTCAAAGCGCTGTGTGCCTTGCTGGTTCTTGCGTTGATTTGTGCCGCCGCGTACTGGGGCGGAAGACGCCTGGAAATGTCGACCTACAAAGGTAAAGAAGTGCGCGGCGATCTTTCGATGCACGATGAGGATCTCCGCCTCGTCACCTATGGAGACCGGCAATATGCGTATAACGAGCGCCTGACGACGGTGCTCTTCATGGGCATCGATCGGGGGGCTTCACGTCCCGGCTCGACCTCGGGCTTTCGCAACGGCGGCCAGGCGGACTTCCTGATGCTCGCGATTATCGACCCGGTGAACAAGACGCTCACACAGCTGCACATCGACCGCGATACCATGGCGCCGATTACAGTGTTGGGCGTCTTGGGCAACGAAGCGGGAACCAAGGACGCGCAAATCTGCCTCTCTCATGGCTTTGGAGACGGCAAGGCGCAGAGCTGCGCCTTTACGGTCAACGCCGTCAGCAAGCTGCTTTGTGGCGTCGACATCGATTTTTATGTCGCGATGGACATGGATTCCATTCCGATTTTGAACGACGCGGTAGGCGGCGTGACCGTAACGCTGGATGAGGACTTCACCGCTTTTGATCCTGCGATGAAGCTCGGGGAGACAGTCACCCTGTATGGGGAGCAGGCCGAGATGTTCGTGCGTTGGCGCACAGACGTGGGCGACGGCACGAACGCGTCCCGTATGCGCCGCCAGCGTGCCTACATGAGCGCCATTTCGGATGTGCTCAGTAAGCGCATTGAGGATAACGCAAACTTTGTAGGCCATCTGTACGACGAGATAGGCGATCACCTGCTGACGAACATGAGCCGAGGCAGAATGATAAACGAAGCCAATCGGGCCGTTCAATACGCGCAAAGGCCGACGCTTGAGATCGAAGGAGAGCACGGCATCGGCATCGACGGGTTTATGGAATTTCACGCCGATCAGGCGAAGCTGGAGAAGCTCGTGCTCGATACGTTTTATCTGCCGCATGACCGATAAACAGCCCGAAAGCCGCAAGGCTTTATGATAAATTTCAGTTTCTTGATTCGTATGGTTGGCTAGCCGCCATGCGGAAAGGAGGAGATACCCATGAAAAAGAAGATTGTTGCGCTCGCTCTTGCCCTTGCAATGGTATTTTGCATGGCAAGCATCGCTTATGCGGTTCCGAGCAAGACCACTCCGGATATGGTAAAGCCGGTAGAGGTAAAGTCCACTACAGGCGTGCAGATCAAGCCGGATTTCGCGCTGAACACGGTTCAGGACGAAAAGACCGACAAGATCCTTGCGGAAATCCAGACCTTCGTTGCGACGGTTGCCGCTGCGCCCGTCAAGTACTTTGATGCAGACGTGCAGCAGGCCATCGCCGAGAAGCTGCCCGCGGGCACGAACCTGAACTACCTGAAGATGAACGAATTCGTGGCGATTGAAACCAAGAATTTCGATACGTCTTACGGCGATGTGGAAACGAAGATTCAGGTCGCGTCCACCTATACCAACGGCCAGAAGGTCGTCGCTGTCGTCGGCTATGTCGGCGCGGACGGCAAGATGGTTTGGGTTCCGATCGACGCGGAAGTTGAGAACGGCCTGGTAAAGGTCGTGTTCCCGGCTGACGTGCTCGAAGCCATCAACAATGGAACCGCTTCGCTCGCCATTCTGAGCGAGTGAAACGTGGGCGCGGGTTTCACCGCGCCGCGTCCGGACGGCAACGCTGACATGTCGCCTGCCGTAAGAGGGACGCATTCATAAACCTTCGCAGTTTTCGGGTCTGCCGCCATTCCGTTTCAGCGGAATGGCGCAGAGCATTTACAATTTTCAGATGTTGGGGGAGCATATGGCTGCTATGGAGAATGGGCAAAAAATCAACAGGCAGGAACCGTTTTTTGAGGAAGGCGGCGACGGCGAGCAGGAAATCGATCTGATCGAGCTGTTCTACCGGCTGCTGGAAAAGATGAAATATATCGTCCTCGCTACGCTGAGCGGCGCGATTCTGGCAGGCGTCATTTCCATATTCCTGCTTACACCGATCTTTGAATCCACGGCGAAGCTGTACGTGCTCAACTCCAATGATTCAGCCGTCAATTTATCCGACCTTCAAATCGGTACCTATCTGACCAGCGACTATCAGGAGGTGTTCAAGACCTGGGAAGTCCATGAACGCGTGCTGGAAAAGCTAGGCCTGGATTACACCTACAAGCAGCTAAATGAAATGCTGACGATTACCAATCCGAACAATACGCGCATTCTTTACATCACCGTCAAATCTCCCAGTCCGCAGGAGGCGGCACTTATCGCCAACGCGTATGCGGACGTGGTGCGCGAATATATCGCGGAAAAAATGGCTACGGAAAAGCCCAATATCCTGTCGAAAGCTCTGGAACCGACCCTTCCGGTCAGCCCAAACAAGACGCGCAACGTACTGCTGGGCGCTCTGCTGGGTGCTCTGCTGGCCTGTGCAGTCATCACCGTGCAATTTATCCTGGACGATAAGATCAAGTCGACGGACGACATCATGAAGTATGCCGGCATGCCGACGCTCGCGGTCGTTCCGGTTCTCAACGATAAAAGTCTGCGCAGTGCGCAGAATGGCCTCTCCGGCAAGAAGAAAAAGGCGGTGAAGAAATGAAGACGCTTGAACTGACCCGCTTTGCCGGCTTGGATTATTCCTGCAACGAAGCGCTCAATACCCTTTGCACCAATTTATCGTTCGCAGGAAGCGACGTAAAGAAGATCATGATGACGAGCTGCCATGCGCAGGAGGGCAAGAGCTTTTTGACGATGGCCCTGATGCGCTCTCTCGCCAATATCGGCAAGAATGTCGTGCTCGTGGATGCCGACCTTCGCCGTTCCATGCTTGCCAGTCGCTATGGCGTCAAGACAGACGGAAAGCCGCTGGGGCTGACACATTATCTGGCCGGTATGTGCCCGATGGACGACATCCTGTACAAGACGAACATCGAAGGGGCCTATATGATCCTTTCCGGCCGCGACGTGGCAAATTCCCTTACGTTGCTCAGTACAGAGCGCTTCCCGAATCTCCTGGACGCGCTTTCCAGAATGTTCGACGTCGTTCTCGTGGATTGCCCTCCGGTCGGCGTGATCATCGATGCCGCGCAGATCGCCAAGTCCTGCGATGGCGTGGTCTTCGTCGTATCGAACGACAGCGTTACCCGCAGGGAACTGGCAGATGCGAGGCATCAAATTGAAAAGACCGGTTGCCCGATTTTGGGTGCGGTTCTCAATAAGGTCACCTTTGATACGCACAGCTCGAAGAAGTATTATTACAAGACCTACTATAACCATTATGCGGATGGATATTATGAGAGCGCGCAGACCAAAATCCGCCGCAGCAGTGCAACGGTAAAGAGCAAAGGGATTAAAGGAACGAACGCAAAATGAATCGGTTTACCGATATCCATCACCACCTGACGTACGGCGTCGACGACGGGCCCTCCGCGTGGGAAGGAACGGAACGAATGCTTCTGGCAGCCTACAAGAATGGCATCGGGAAGATCATCGCAACGCCTCACGTGAGCCCCGGACGCAGGGAATTCGATCTGCCGGATTATCTATCCAAAGTAAAACAAATGAATGCGTATTGCGCACAAAAGGGGTTGCCCCTTTCGATCTATTCCGGCGCGGAGATTTTCTATACGGAAGCGACGCTTCGCTTTCTGGATGCGGGCAGGATTCCAACCCTCGCGGGGACGCGATATGTCTTGCTGGAATTCAAACCGGATGTAACGTTTGACTGGATATACGCTGCGGTTCGAACGCTCATGAACGAGGGATACTATCCCGTTCTGGCGCACATCGAGCGTTATGACTGCCTTGTGCGGCATGTCGAACGGGTCTACGAGCTGCGGGATTTTCCAAACCTGCGGCTGCAGATAAATTGTTCAACCGTCATCAAACCTCATGGATTCTTCTTTGTCAAGAAGTTTTGTGAAAGACTCTTTCACGAGCAGATGATCGACTACGTGGCCACGGATTCTCACAATACTCACGCTCGTGCCGTCAATATGCGCGAGGCTTATCGGGTATTGCGGGAGCGATATGGCCTTCGCTATGCCGCGCAGCTGACGGACCTCAACCAGGAAGAGATTCTCAACCTATCTGTACAGTAGAAAAGACAGAATGCCAAGACTGTTTGAGGGGAAAAGAAGAACGCAAAGGGTGTGCAAAGTGCAGAAGAGGGAAGATAGAATGGAGCGAAGTTTGCAGGCCGAAGCCATGGAAAGCCCGGTGGTGATCCATCGGGAGCATGAGCTTAAAAGTCATCGCAAATACTGGCGCGTCAAGCGATTCCTGGACGTAATGCTGTCAGGAACGGCCCTGATCGTGTTATCTCCAATACTTCTCGTCATTTCGCTCGTGATCGTCCTTGACGATCCCAAGGGCGGGCCGATCTTCAGCCAGAAACGTTGCGGACGAGACGGTGTGCTCTTCGATTTTTATAAATTTCGCACGATGGTGGTGGATGCGGAGGAACGACTGTTGGAGCTTCAGCACAAAAATGAAATGGACGGTCCGGTTTTTAAGATCAGGGATGATCCGAGGATTACCCGCGTGGGACGCTTTCTACGAAGGACGAGCCTCGACGAGCTGCCACAGCTTTGGAACGTATTTCGGGGCGACATGTCGATCGTCGGTCCGAGGCCGGCGCTGCCGCGGGAGGTACAGAAATATAACGCCTATCAGAGACAGCGGCTGTATGTAACGCCGGGGTTGACGTGTTACTGGCAGGTGACGCCGCATCGGAATGACTGCACGTTCGACGAGTGGGTAGCGTTGGATGTGAAGTACATAAAGGAGCGGACGCTTTGGATCGATTTTAAGCTGGTTTGGAAGACGATCCGCGTAATGCTGACGGCGGAGGGGGAATAGAGCGCTGGATGCTGGTTTGTAAGGATGAAGTATGGGCTGGTCATTTAAGAAGCGGTGCGGATAATAACAGGAAGAAACGTGAAGAAAATATTGAAACCGAAATGGGACAGAGAATTACATGATATCTCAAATGAAACCGCACGCTGGATAATCGCCTTAAACAGCTGTGCGGTTTTCGGCGTTTATGGGGGGATATGGAATAGGGCATATCGATAGTTGTTCATGATTTCGTAAATGTGTGGGAAGTTAAAAATTATGGGCTAAGATGCTTACCTACTCATATTAATGCGGAAAGGTTAAAAGAATCTTGGAAAGCAAGAGAAGCAGGTTTTTGGGGGATGAGTAGATTTTGAGTTCAGATGAAAGATACGCTGTGACAATAGAAAATATTAATTGCCAAAATGATGATCACGTGGAGGACCAATCAACGGAAGCCTCCGATTTGGGACAATATATCAAAAAATATTTGGTGGAAAAGAATTGAATTGGACAGCAACGCTTGACGCAGAGGTTACGTATAGAGTTGCGGTTTTTGTTGTAATTGCGGGGCCTACAAATGTCTACCCTTTATAAAGTGTTTTGAATTAAGGCTTGTTTTGTACATAGGGGAAAATATTTTGGTGTTGGGCAGACCTGTATAGATGCTGCTATCATTGGGAAAATTAAAACATTTTCGTGAAGTGTACACCTACATAATAGTGGTCAATCAGAACTTGGCAAGAAAATATGTACAAAACACGATTGAAATCCACAATGTTTCTCCGACCTTTAGGGGCAGAGGGGATTAAGGGATTCAATGTTTCTCCGACCGTAAGGGTAGACCTAGGATGATGAGGTGTAGAGTTGGAACAAATGCACAGTTGGAATGGCCGGTAGATGGATGATTTATGTGCAAAGTGACTATTAAGGATAATGCTTGAAGAATCTGTTCGAAAAGCAACAGATTTGTGTACACCTTGACGGGTCTACACGACAGGAAAATGTTTTAGAAAATGTTGATTGCGTGGTCTGGGCAGGTGTAGACGATAAGGAAATGTTTTACGCATTGCTTGCTCTAAGCAACTGCTTAGTGATGAGTAAAGAATGGAAGTCTGCACTACACGAAAATGTTTTGAACATAAGCAATAGATGAACTTGTACAGGTATAGGCGAAATGAAAATGCTTTACTCATTCACACGCTTTGTTAGATACCGTCAGACACAGCAGTTAACCACACAATTTTGAAAACTGAAATTAAACCGACAATCGTAGAGTTATTGGGCATTGTCGGTTTTGAATATATATAGGCAATTGAAACAATTACAGATAACATAACCACGCAGGTTATGACTTGTGTTCAAGAAAAAGGAGCAATACTTATGAGTATCGTGAACTTAGAAAATAAAACCGTTCTGGTAACTGGCGCAGCAGGATTTATTGGCAGTAATCTTGCACTTCGCCTTTTGAAAGAGATTAACGGCGTAAAAGTCATTGGTATCGACAATATGAACGACTACTATGACGTTTCGCTGAAGGAATATAGATTGAAACTGCTGGAAAAGTACGAGAACTTTGTTTTTGTGAAGGGCAGTATTGCGGACAAGAGCTTGATTACTTCTATCTTTGAGGAGCATAAGCCGGAGGTTGTGGTGAATCTGGCGGCGCAGGCTGGTGTACGCTATTCCATCACCAACCCAGATGCCTACATTGAGGCAAACCTCATCGGTTTCTACAATATCCTAGAGGCCTGCCGACATTATCCGGTGGAACATCTTGTGTATGCCTCCAGTTCTTCTGTTTATGGAAGCAATAAGAAGGTGCCATACAGCACGGATGACAAGGTGGATAACCCAGTATCTCTTTATGCCGCTACCAAGAAGAGCAATGAGCTGATGGCTCATGCTTATTCCAAACTCTACAACATCCCGTCCACAGGTCTGCGTTTCTTTACAGTATATGGTCCTGCAGGTCGCCCGGACATGGCTTACTTTGGCTTTACGAACAAGCTACGTGAAGGAAAGAAAATCCAGATCTTCAACTACGGCAACTGCATGCGTGACTTCACCTATGTGGACGACATCGTCGAGGGCGTCATCCGTGTGATGCAGAAGGCTCCCGACTGGGCAACTGGCGAAGATGGTCTGCCGCTGCCGCCTTATGGGGTATACAACATCGGCAACAATAGCCCAGAGAACTTGTTGGAGTTCGTGGACATTCTGCAGCAGGAGCTGATCCGCGCGGGTGTTCTACCGGAAGATTACGATTTCGAAGCTCACCAAGAGCTGGTTCCGATGCAGCCTGGTGACGTGCCAGTGACTTATGCAGATACGACTGCACTGGAGCGTGACTTCGGATTTAAGCCGAGTACCAGCTTACGGGATGGCCTGCGGAAGTTTGCAGAATGGTACAAAGAGTTTTATTTGTAAATGACACATTTTGAAATAAGCACATCGAAGCAGATGACTTCCTGAATCATGGTAGTCAGAGAGTGAGGATACATATGAGTGATTATAAAATCGCAGTTGCAGGTACCGGCTATGTAGGTCTGTCCATTGCCACGCTGCTTGCACAGCATAATAAAGTGACTGCTGTAGATATTGTGCCTGAAAAGGTTGAAATGATCAATAACAGAAAGTCTCCTATTCAGGATGACTATATTGAAAAATATCTGGCAGAGGATGTGGCGGGAATCAGAAAATTGGAGTTGACAGCCACATTGGATGCGGAAGCCGCTTACTCTGACGCAGATTTTGTGGTCATCGCTGCACCTACAAATTACGACAGCAAAAAGAACTTTTTTGACACATCCACAGTTGAGGCAGTTATCAAGCTGGTGATTCAGTATAACCCAGATGCGGTGATGGTGATTAAGTCCACGATTCCTGTTGGATTCACTGCATCTGTGCGTGAGAAGTATCACTGCGATAATATCATCTTCAGCCCGGAGTTCCTGCGTGAATCCAAGGCTCTGTATGACAACCTTTATCCGAGCCGCATTATTGTGGGAACGGATGTGGAGAACGCAAGACTGGTGAAAGCTGCAAACACATTCGCTGCATTGTTGCAGGAGGGTGCAATTAAAGAAGATATCGATACCCTCATTATGGGATTTACTGAGGCAGAGGCAGTAAAGCTGTTCGCTAATACCTATCTGGCACTACGTGTAAGTTATTTCAACGAGCTGGACACTTACGCTGAAATGAAAGGACTGGATACGCAGCAGATCATCAACGGCGTGTGCCTTGATCCACGTATCGGTAGCCATTATAACAATCCGTCTTTCGGTTACGGTGGATACTGCTTACCGAAAGATACGAAGCAGCTGCTTGCTAACTACGCAGACGTTCCTCAGAACATGATGTCTGCTATCGTAGAGAGCAACAGAACGAGAAAAGATTTTATTGCCGACCGTGTGCTTGAGATGGCTGGCGCATATGAGGCGAATGATGACTGGACGCAGAGCAAAGAAAAAGAGGTTGTCGTTGGCGTTTACCGCCTGACTATGAAGAGTAACTCCGATAACTTCCGTCAGAGTTCTATTCAGGGCGTTATGAAGCGCATTAAGGCCAAGGGTGCGACGGTGATTATTTACGAACCGACTCTGAAAGATGGAGAGACTTTCTTCGGAAGTAAGGTCGTAAATGATCTGGAGAAGTTCAAGGAACTGAGCCAGGCGATTATTGCGAATCGATATGATAAGTGCCTGGATGATGTGAAAGAAAAAGTGTACACAAGGGATATTTTCCAGAGAGACTAACGAGATAAAGAGGATTTAAAATTGTGATTGAAAAGAAAAAGCTGTTGTACATCAGTAATCGAGTTTTTTGGCCTCCTATGGGAGGACACGAAGTTGAAATTTTTCACTATTGTAGAGGACTTCATGAAAAATATGAATATGAAATTGACGTTTTCGTGTTTGATGATTCTCATAAAGCTGAACCATATGAACGTCCTTCTTTTTTGAAAAATGTATTTTTTGCAGATAAAATTTCACGAAAAACACAGGCGATTAATATACTTCTTAAGTCCTTTTTATCAAGTGAAAAATGGCCGATACAGAATTCGTTGTATTATAGTAATTCAAACGCGCTTAAAATTAGTTCGTTGATAAAAGCAAATCAATATGATGTAGTAATAGTTGACATGATTAGATTGGCTACATATTATCCTGCGCTAATGAATTACGATTGTAAGAAAATCCTGGATATTGACGACACACTCTCCAAACGCTATAAGAGACAGCTTGATGCCATTACAGGGAAAACTACAATAGCAGGACAGTACAATGATAAACTTCCTGAATTTTTACAGAAATTGCTACAAGCATCATCTGTGAAGAAAATTGTATTGAAAACCGAAATACCTAGAATGGAAATGGCGGAAAAAAGATATTCTGAACTATTTGACCGCGTTATTTTCGTGTCACCAATTGAAACAGAAGAATTTAATCGAAAATATAAAACAGATAAGGCTGTAACAGTAGGATTAGGAGTCGATTATCCGTGTTTTTCTGAAAAGATTTCTGTTAGGAAATGTGACGGGAAAGTGACATTTGTAGGGAATATGGCAACACCAGCAAATGCGGATTCGGTTAGATATATTATTGATCAAGTGTTACCACACTCAAAGAATATAAAAAGCTTGGTGTTGGTGGGAAATTGCCCGGATTCATTACGTGAAGAATACAGTAGTAATAGTAAGGTCTTTTTTACTGGAAAAGTAGAAGACTTGCGTGTCGATGTGGAAGAAGGAATGGTGTTTCTTGCACCTATTGCATATGGTACCGGCATCAAAACAAAAATATTGGAAGCAATGGCAATGGGATTGCCGGTAGTTACTAATTCTATTGGTGCTGAAGGTATACCAGGAATAAATGGTGAGCAATGGTATGTAAGTGATGATCCTCAAAAAATTGCAGAATATACAGATGAATTGCTTTTATCACAGCAAAAATGTGACGAGATAGGCGAAAGAGCAAGAGCATTTGTCGAGAAAACGTACCAATGGGATATTATATTTGAGCAATTCAATGCTTTGAATCTTTAACGAGGTTAATATTTATGAATTATAAAGGAAGATATGAATTATGGTTAAATGACAAGTTTTTCGACGAAGCAACCAGAAAGGAACTTGCTAATTTAACTGATGAAAAAGAAATTGAAGATCGATTTTATCGCGACTTGGAATTTGGCACAGGTGGCTTGCGCGGCGTTATGGGTGCTGGAACCAACCGCATGAATAAGTACACCGTTGGTAAGGCGACATCTGGTCTTGGTAAATACTTGCTGGACACTTATGGCGCAGATGCTTGCAAGGAACGCGGCGTGGTAATTGGTTACGACACCCGTAATAATAGTGAATTTTTCTCCCGTACTGCTGCAAATGTGCTGAGCGGTATGGGTATCCGTGTTTATCTCCATGCTCACGCTAGACCGACACCGCAGCTCAATTTCTCTGTGAAATTCTGGAATGCACTGGCTGGCGTGGTCGTAACTGCAAGTCATAATCCGAAAGAGTACAACGGTTACAAAGTATATGACGAGTTCGGATGCCAGCTTGTTCCCTGGCAGGCGAAACAAGTCATAAGCTATGTTGATGCCATAACAGATTATCATACCATTAACTTCAAAGGAAATGATTCACTGGTATCTATGGCTGATGTAACTGATAACTTCGTCATGGCTGTTATGAAGCAGAGCCGGTATGGAAATTCTGCTGATAAAGCAAATTTGATGATTGTTTACACACCGTTACATGGCACAGGACACGTTCCGGTTCAGAAAGCACTGCGTCTGGATGGATTCACACAGGTTGAAGCTGTAGCAGAACAGGTGGTTCCTGATGGAAACTTCCCGACGGTCGTTTCTCCAAATCCGGAAGATCGCCGTGCGCTGGAACTGGGCATTGCACAGGCAAAACGCACGGATGCAGACATTGTTCTTGGAACTGATCCAGACAGTGACCGTGTGGGTATTGCAATTAAAACTGCTGATGGATATCAGTTGATGACTGGAAATCAGGTTGGAGCACTTCTGATGAATTTTATCCTGAACCACACGGATGTGAGCAAGTATTCCCATCCCGCTGTAGTTAAGACTGTTGTGACTTCCGAACTTGGTGCAGATATTGCCCGTAAGCACGGTATTACAGTGTTCTCTACATTAACTGGTTTCAAATTTATCGGCGAGAAGATTACACAGTTTGAGCAGGCAAAGATCAATGGAAACAGGAAGCAGGACTACGATTTCCTGTTTGGTTATGAGGAATCTTATGGCTATCTTGCAGGAACACACGCCCGTGATAAGGATGCGGTTGTTTCCAGTTTGCTAATCTGCGAGATGGCTGCGGAAGCAAAGGCAAATGATAAGACGCTGTTGGATGAGATGAATGACATTTATGCAGAATACGGCTATTACCGTGACGCACTGGATAGCTTTACCTTGAAAGGTAAGGATGACCTGGGAAAAATCGCTTCTATGATGATGGAACTTCGTATTTCCGGCTCCCCATTTGAGGGGACAAAATCTGTGACAGATTTCAGTAGTCCGGTTGTAACGGAAGAAGGATTTGGAACGTTGCCGACTTCAAATGTCCTGAAATATGTTCTGGAAGATGGTTCCTGCGGTTCGTCCGTCCGGCACAGAGCCGAAGATCAAAATTTATTACAGCATCAAGGGTACAGATAAGGCTGAAGCAGAAAAGAAATTGGAAGAAGCCCAGAATACGATTCAGACAAAGCTGGGGCTGAAATAAGAGGAGGATAAGACGTATGAATATTATTTTACTTTCTGGCGGAAGCGGGAAGCGTCTCTGGCCTCTTTCCAACGATGTCCGCAGCAAACAGTTTATCAAGTTGTTTAAAAACGGTGATGAGTACGAATCTATGGTACAGAGGGTCTATCGTCAAATCACTACAGTAGATGACGATGCCAAAATTACCATTGCAACCAGCAAATCACAGGCCAGCGCCATCAAGAACCAGCTCGGTGAAAAAGCATCCATCTGCGTGGAGCCGTGCCGCCGTGATACGTTCCCAGCAATCGCTCTGGCAGCAGCTTATCTCCACGATGAACTTAGTGTTGGAACGGATGAGGTGGTTGTGGTTTGCCCGGTCGATCCGTATGTGGATAACACATATTACGAAGCGGTCAAGACTTTACAGGAGCTAGCAGAACAGGGCAATGCAAATTTGACCCTGATGGGAATCGAGCCGACGTATCCGAGCGAGAAGTACGGTTATATTATCCCGGAGAGAGGAGAGAATGTCAGCAAGGTCAAGGAATTCAAGGAAAAGCCTGACACTGAAACCGCTAAGAAATATCTTGCCCAGAGTGCTCTTTGGAATGCCGGCATTTTTGCTTTTAAGTTGGGCTATCTGCTGGACAAAGCCCACAGCATGATTGATTTTGAGGATTACCGTGATCTTTTCAATAAATATGACACACTGACGAAAATCAGCTTTGACTACGCGGTGGTTGAGAAAGAGCCGAGCATTCAGGTGTTGCGCTATAGTGGCGACTGGAAGGATGTCGGCACTTGGAATATGATGGCCGAGGTTATGGCTGACAAGACCAAAGGCAAGGCAATCCTCGATGAAACCTGTGAGAACACCAATGTGGTGAATGAACTGAATATCCCGATCCTCTGCATGGGCTGCAAAGACCTTATCGTCGCCGCAAGCGGCGATGGCATTTTAATTTCTGATAAGGAACGTAGTGGATACATGAAACCGTATGTGGAAAAAATCGAAACAGAGGCAATGTATGCAGAGAAGTCATGGGGGACATATACGGTCATGGATGTGCAGCCGGGGTCTATGGCGGTCAAAGTGTCTATGAAAGCCGGGGAGAGAATGACCTACCATATGCACAATTACCGCGAGGAAGTCTGGACTGTTGTTTCCGGTAAAGGCAGGGCTGTTGTGGACGGCATAGAACAGATGCTCCGCACCGGCGATGTGATCACTATTGCAGCGGGCTGCAAGCACATGGTGGAAGCCATTACCGCTTTGGACATTGTAGAGGTTCAGATAGGTGATGAAATCAGCGTTGCAGACAAAATAAAATTTGAATTGAAATGACAGGCGGTATAGCAAATGGAAATATTGAAATTACTGCCTGCTGGAAAGGATTATTTGTGGGGTGGCACAAGGCTGCGGGATGAATATGGAAAGAAAATCGACCTGACTCCTCTGGCGGAGACGTGGGAATGTTCTGTTCATCCTGACGGGCCAAGTACCGTAGAAAATGGTGAATTTAAAGGAAGAAATCTGGCAGAGGTGTTGGAGGAACATCCAGAATATCTTGGGAGCAAGGTTCAGGACGGGAAATCGCCTGTGCTGGTGAAATTTATTGATGCGAAATAGGATCTGTCCGTACAGGTACATCCTGATGACGAATATGCAGAGGTACACGAGCATCAGAATGGCAAAACAGAAATGTGGTATGTCATCGATGCAGAGGAAGGTGCAGAACTTATCTACGGATTCCAGCACAAGGTTACACCTGAGATATTGAGAGATGCTGTTGCAAAAGGAACACTAGACAAGCACCTGCAGAAAATAGAAGTCCACAAGGGCGATGTATTCTACGTCCCTGCAGGAACGGTACATGGCATAGGAGCAGGGATATTGATTGCAGAGATCCAGGAAAGCTCTAACGTGACCTATCGTGTTTATGATTACGACAGGATTGATAAAAACGGTAAGAAGCGGGAACTGCATTTTGACAAGGCCGTCCAGGTCATGGATATGGGAGCTGCACCAGATATAAAGCAAAAGGCCAGGATGGTGAAGTATTATGCTGGATGTTCAAGAGAGTTACTGTGCCGCTGCAAATATTTTGAAGCTGAACGCATCCAGGTAACGAAAGGATTTTCATTTTTTGTGAGGGAAGAATCATTCCAGATACTGATGTGTTTGGACGGATATGGACAGGTGGAGACGATGAATGCGGAGTTGAAACCAGTAAGATTCAGCAAAGGCGAGACGGTGTTTATCCCAGCCGGAATCGGGAGATGCATGGTGATTGGGGAAGCGGATCTGATTAAAGTGAGATGTTAAAAAGCTAAGAATGAGGGAATTGGTTATGCACATTGGTGTAGATGGGAATTTGTTATGTGGAAAGAAAACAGGCATGGGAACTGTTGTGTTTTATGTTCTTAAATATTGGAAGGCTGATGGAAATACCAGAATAACGCTATTCTCTCCGGAGCCTTTAGATAAAGCATACCAGAAACTGTTAGAGGAAAATGGAATCTCAATTAAAGTCTGCGGAAAAGCAAATTATTTTAAATGGGAACAGATTGTGCTGCCAAGAAGTGTCAAAAAGGAGAATATTGATATATTGTGGTGCCCATATAACACAGCACCGATCAAAGTTTCCTGTTCTACTGTTGTTACGGTTCATGATTTGATTTATATGACAGCGAAATTGGGAGCAGCTCCTTCACTGTATAAGAAAGCTGGAATCATCTATAGAAGATGTATAGTTCCAATTGCAGTGAAAAAAGCAAAAAGAATTATGACAATATCTCAATATGCGAAAAATGAAATATGCAATCGGTTCCCACAAGAGAGAAATAAGATTGATGTCGTTTACAATAGCACGGAGATCAATAAGGATAAGCTCAATCAGGCGGAAGAAAAAGAATTTTTTAATAAGATGGGTATAGAAGAAAATTATCTCTTAGGGTTTGGTTCTTGTGAAAGAAGGAAAAATTCATTAGGGCTTATTAAGGCATATGAGAGTTTGTCTGATAATTTAAAAAATAAATACCAGCTTGTTCTTTTTGGATTTAGAGATTATGAAAATTCTGATGATTATAGATATATCGTGGAGCATAAACTACATAATATAGTTATTTTAGGGTATATATCTGAAAGAGAAAAGGCTTCACTTTATAGCAATTGTAGAATGTTCGTTTTTCCTACTTTTTCAGAAGGGTTTGGTATTCCTATACTTGAAGCTTTTTCATATAATGCACCAGTTATAACTTCTAATGTAACAGCAATTCCTGAAGTTGCAGGGGATGCTGCTATTTTCATAGACCCAAACAATATATCTCAGATCACTTCTGCCATTAATGAATTGCTTACTAATTCATATCAAGCGGAAGCAATGAAAGCAAAAGGAAAAGCACAGTTACAGAAATTTGACTGGAAAAAATCCTCAAAGCAGATTTTTGATATTATAATTGGGAAAGGCATAAAATGAAAAAGATATTGATTACGTTTTCGGAATTGTTCTATGGTGGAGCAGAAAAGCAGTTCAGAGAATTAGTAGAACGTATAGACAAAAAGGAATTTGAAATAGTTGTGGTCGTGTCCGGCGCAGCTTTGTGTGGAAAGAAATCTACAGGTGTAGATGAATTTGTAGAGAGAAATTCAGATATCCGTTTTTACTTTATGAAAGGAATGTCAATTCCGAAGAAAATTACAAAAAAAATAACGGTTGCCATATCTTATAGGAAACAGATGAAGGAAATCCTGAAAAAGGAAAAGCCAAATACCGTTTTAGTATATAGTGGTGTTGAACTAAGTGCGGCTTATTTATATAAAAAATATGGAGCAAAAGTCATATTTAGCGAACGTGAGTCTGGTAATCGCGGCAAGCTAAAATTCATAAGATATAAATTCCTTTTCAGAGGTGTCGATAAAATAGTGTGTAATTCGCTTGTTGCGAAAAGATTTTATAAAGAACATGGGATTGAAGCAGAGTACATTCCAAATGGTATTGAAGTGAATGAAATGTTTGATGAACAAACTATCAATAAACATATTGTTGTACCAGCAAGAATAGCAAAGGTCAAGAATCAGGAAGTTGTTATTAGGGCGATTGCCCTTCTGAATGATTGCGACGTTAAAGTTACTTTTATTGGCAATCAAGAGGATAGGGATTATTTGTCGTATTTAAAACAACTTTCAGTAGAAAAAGGTATAGACAGACAAGTGGAATTTTTGCCTTTCACAAGCAATATAAAAGAGATTTACAGAGAAGCAAGAATAATTGTTCTTCCATCTAAAATGGAAGGATTTACCAATATTCTTTTGGAAAGCTTTATGTTTGGCAGAGTTTGTCTTGTAAGCGATATTGAAATGAACAAAGATGTCGCAAATGAGGGGCAACGTTTTTTTAACCCCGATAATGAGAATCAGTTGAGTTGTTTGATCCAAGAAGTGATGAATTTAGACAATGAAAAATTAAAAAATGAAATCAAAAGTAATTATGAATATGTAAATAAAAAATATACACTTGATGTTATGGTAAATTCTTATAGACGCCTGTTTGAATTATTTTAATGGTATCTGGGCTAAAAGGAGTAGTACATGAGTAGAAGGGTTATGTTTGTCGGGGCTTCCCTTGGTGGTGGCGGTTCAGAACGGGTAATGTCAATTATTGTAAATGCTTTTTATACCCAGGGTGATTCCGTAAAAATTATTCGACTTTTTGATGATAAAATAGACTATAAAATAGAGAGTGGAATTGAATCGAAGTATATTGGAAATGACTTAGAAAATCCGATTATTAAAAAGGTAAAACTGGTCAAAGAATTGAGATGTGAGATAAAAGAATACAAACCGGACACGATTATTTCGTTTTTGACTACTTGCAATGTTATTTCGATATTAGCTGCAAGAGGTTTGAAAATAAACATGATTGTTTCGGAGAGAAATGACCCGAATAATAATGTCAAAACAAGATTTGCTGCAAAGGTAAGGAACGCTGCTTATGCTCAGGCAGATTGTCTTGTATGTCAAACGCCAGATGCTGTTAAGTATTTCCCGGTTTATATCCAGAAAAAATCTGCTGTAATTCCGAATCCAATTAGTGAATCTTTACCGGATCCTTATCAGGGAAAAAAGGATAATAGAATAGTTATGGTGTGTAGGTTGAATAAGCAGAAGAATTTACCGATGGCATTGAATGCGTTCGAAGAATTTCATAAAACACACAAAAGTTGGACCTTAGATATTTACGGCGAGGGTAATGAAAAGGAAAAACTACTTCAGATTGCTTCTAAGTTAGAATCTAGGGATAATATAAAGTTTCACGGATTCACAAAAAATGTTATAGAGGAAATAAAGACGGCGGGAATTTACCTGTCTACCAGTGATTATGAGGGCATCTCAAACTCAATGCTGGAGGCATTGGCTATGGGAATACCTTGTGTTGTGACAGACTGTCCCATAGGTGGCGCACGAATGGTTATTGATAATGGGAAGAATGGTGTTTTGATTCCCGTTAATAATGAGAGGGCCTGCAAAACTGCATTAAGAACTATGGCAGATGATAGTGAGGCTAGAATGTCCATTGGAAGAAAAGGAATTGAGATAAGAAAAAAGTATGATAAAGTAAGCATCATGAAAGAATGGAATGCAGTTGTTTCCAGAGGTGAAAATAAATGAGGATTAGCATTAATAAGACAACAATATATAAAATTCTAATGCTGATTTACGCATTTATGGTGTACCCACCATATATCCTTTCATTACTGCCAGAGTGGAATTCTTTCTATACTAATGTCGGCAAAATGGCTTTTTATTTTGGTGTGATATTACTATTTATTCGGCTTTTGAATGGCCGAATCCCGAAAATATTTCTTGCGATTTTGGGCTTCACAGGATGGTTGCTTTTATGCGATCTGCTTAATGGTATAAGTGGTTTGCCTCCGGCTTTATTTGAAATGGTTAAAATACTTGGAGTAGTATGTGCGATTTCTATATTATACAAGAATGGAAAAGAATTGGTTTTTTTTGATTCTTGGAGCTTATACTTTGATATTTTGGTTGTAACAAATTTAATTTCACTTTTTGCTTGTCCAAATGGCATAGTATATGATAAAAGTATAGGCTGGCAGCCGTATTTCGTTATAGGGAATGCAAACAGATACGTATTTACCTTTATCATAGATTTCTATCTTAACGCAATAAGAACACTTAAAGAGAAAAATAAGATAGGGCTTAAATTGTATATATTATGCGTGGTTTACATTGTATCGTCTATAAAGGGCGGGTTGAGTACAACAGCATTATTCATATCTGTTTTACTGTTTGTCGCGTTGGCATTGAATAATGAAAAAATTCAATATTTGGCAAAAAAATATATAAAATATATAGTTGGAATTGTTATTACTTTGGTGTTATGCATGGTTGGGGGTCTTTGGAGAACAGAATTTGTCCAAGAAACATTGAAAGAGATAACAGGAGAAACACTTAGCTTTTTGGAAAGGGGCTATATATGGTCAAATGCGGTTAAGCTAATAGGGCAATCGCCGATTTTTGGACACGGTTCAGTCGTCTCAAGTTATGCACTGGGATATGGGGGAGCATATAGAAGTTCTCACAATACGTTTTTGCAGTTGATGATTTATGGCGGAATTCCGACAATCTTAGTTTTCTTTTATTGCATTTTTAAGACCATTAAAACTTCAATCCGAGGTTTGAGAAAAGACTTGAGTTATATAAGTACAATATGCGTACTTTTGATTATATTATGTTTTGCATTTGAACAATACCCTTTCTATATTGGAATTTTTATCTTTATGGCAGTCGTTTTTCTTGAAGCACACGGAGGAAATATACATGAAAATACTATTTGATTTGTTGTGTGCACAGCCAATCGGAAACAGCAAGTTTCATGGTGGCGGTGAGTATATAAAATCTGTTTTCCAGTATCTGGCGGAGAACTGCACAAATAAAGCCGAGATCGTTGTTTTTTATGATTATGATAGATTCATAGATGACTGGATAAAAGAACAAATAGAGTTCTATAAAATAAGAACGTATGAAGTAAAAAAAGTTCAGGATGTACCTATTTTGCTTGGAGCGGAAAGCTTCGATGTCTTTTATTCTGGATTGGCGTATTCATATGATAGCGTTCATTTTCCGGATAATGTAAGAAAAATTGGCACAATTCATGGTTTAAGAACATTAGAGATGCCTTGTGATAAGTATACGTCTATATATAATGATCAAGGGTTAATCCGCTATCTCAAAGATGGTTTGAAATGGAAAATAGTACAAAAGCCTGATAGTCCGTTTGAGAAAAAGGAAAAAGAAAAGTTTGAACGAATAATTAATAATTTCGATTCCATCGTAACGGTTTCAAATCATACTAAATATGCAATACAAAGTTGGCTGCCTGGTGTAAAATCGGAAAAGATTCATGTTTTTTATACCCCCGCAAAATATGTAGCCAAACAAAGAAAAGACTTTGCTGTAAATGATAAGGGTAAATATATTCTTATGCTGGGTGGAAACAGATGGATAAAGAATAGTACTAGGTGTATTCTGGCATTAGAACAATTATTTGATGCAGAGAAACTGAGGGACTATTCTGTTGTACTTTGTGGAAAGATTCCAAAGAAAGTAGAAACTATAATTCACCATAAAGAAAAGTACCATTTATTAGATTATGTAAAACCGGAAGATTTGGAAAACTTATACGAAAATTGTGATTTTTTCTTATACTTATCTCTGAATGAAGGGTTTGGTATGCCTCCGCTTGAAGCGATGCAGTATGGGAAAACTGTCATTACGTCTCCTATATGTTCAATACCAGAAGTGTGCGGAGAAGCAGTTTATTATGCGAATCCGTATGATTTGAAAGAAATTCAAAATAGGATTCTTTGGGCATCAGAAACAAAAAAGCCAGAAGAGAAAGTCGTAGAACATTTTAATGTTGTAAAAAACAAGCAACTCCTGGATTTAAAGGGATTGTGTGATTTTATTTTAGGAGATAATCAATGAAAACATATTTTTTGTGGTGGA
Organism: Beduinella massiliensis; assembly: GCF_900199405.1. Taxonomy (NCBI): domain Bacteria; kingdom Bacillati; phylum Bacillota; class Clostridia; order Eubacteriales; family Beduinellaceae; genus Beduinella; species Beduinella massiliensis. The sequence goes on along the minus strand of NZ_LT963430.1, from coordinate 2,719,020 downwards.
GATGCGTTTGGGCTGATTTGGCTTATTTTTCAATGCCTAAAGAAGGGAAAGCGGTTATTAAAGAAGATGTAATAATACATCGGAATAAGTACATTAAAAGAGAGTGTGGTTTTCTCTACGCTTTGAATTATTCCTTATTAAATGTTCAGCCTTTTCGCTCCATATATGAATATCGTGTTAGGGAAGGTGGCAATCCTATCGGGAAAGCTCTGATCAAGATGAGCAATTTATTTATTCCGAAGATTTCATCTGTTGAAATCACAGGTGGAACGTTCGGGGGGGTTACATATAGCACATAATAATTGTGTAATTCATGTAGAAAGTGCAGGGAAAAATCTTTCGATTGGGCCAGGGGTTGTAATTGGGAAGAAAAAAGATGAGCGTCCTGTTATTGGAGATAATGTGACAATTAACGGTAACTCATGCGTTATCGGTGGTGTTAAAGTAGGAGATAATTCAATTATTGGAGCAGGATCAGTTGTGACAAAGGACGTTGCAGATAATAGTATTGTTGTTGGAAATCCAGCACATTTATTACGGATGAGGGATGAACTATGATAACAACTAAACAGCAGCTAAAAGAATGGTTGGAGTATGAAGAAAAGATATATAATCCGGGAAAGAAAAAATACATTCCTGTTTTATTCAATGAATTTCAAATTATATATAGAATGCTTTATTTTCTTCGAAAAGCTGAATATGCACATAATTTCAAATCAAAAATTATGGAAATATATTACAGATTTAGGTTGAACAGAATTCAGAATAAATTTGCACTACATATTCCTATGAATGTTTGCAAAAAAGGGTTGAGTATTGCCCATTTGGGTCCCATTATTATCAATAAGGAAACAAAAATTGGTGAAAATTGTCGAATACACGTTGGAGTTAATATAGGAGCAAATGGGGGGGGAAGCCCAGTGATTGGAAACGATGTGTATATAGGTCCTGGTGCTAAAATCTTTGGAGATATTACGATTGCTGACAATGTGAGAATCGGAGCAAATGCAGTTGTCAATAAATCGTGTGATATTGAGGGCTGTACCTTGGTTGGAGTTCCTGCAAAAGCCGTTATACGAGGAGAAAGATAATGTTCAAAAGGATCATTAGAAAAATTGAGTTTTTATACTATTCCAGATTTGATAGAATCAAGCTTGCGAGAAAACTTGGTGTTAAAATTGGAGAAAACTGTAGGCTTATCTCATTTCCGCAGTTTGGCTCGGAACCATATCTGATAGAAATTGGCGATCATGTTACGGTCTCGTCTGATGTATCCTTTGTCAATCATGATGGAGGAACCTGGGTTTTCAGAGAGCATGATCCATATAAGAATGTAATTAAATTCGGCAGGATTAGGATAGGAAATAATTGCTTTATTGGTATGAGGAGTACAATTATGCCCGGTGTTTCTATCGGAGATGATTGCGTGGTGGGAGCCTGCAGTTTAGTAACGAAGAGCATTCCACCCGGGGAAGTCTGGGGGAGGGGGTACCAGCTCATTTCCTCTGTACAACAAAAGAGTATGCTGATAAATGTCTAAAAAATACGCCGGAGTATGATAGAGATAGATTTGAAAAGAGTAAAATGGAAGAACTAATGACCATATACAAATAAGTAAAGGATGGGTGAATGCTGATAAATGTCAAAGGGGAAGGAACTTGTAAAAAATACGGGAATATTGTTTATTGGGAAGATATCAACACAGTTTGTTTCTTTCTTGCTGTTGCCTTTATATACGGCGAAGCTGACAACAGAGGCCTATGGAACACTTGATTTGTATACAACGATTGGCAGTATTCTGATACCTTTTCTTAGTTTACAATTAGAGCAGGCAATTTTTCGTTACTTGCTGACAGCGGAAGAGGACGATAGAACGGTTCTTTCGACGACGACTGTATTTCTTCTATTGTCATCTATCATTATGACTGTAGTTTATTTACCCTTGACGCAGGTCGTTGAACTGGAGTATTCCGTGCTAGTCCTTCTATATTATATATCACTTCTGTTTAGCACCGTGTTTTTTCAAGTGCCCAGGGGATATGGAAACAATACACTCTACACAGTAGTCTCGTTTAGTTCTACGCTGGTTTCAATTGCATTTGCAATCTTGTTTATCTGCGGATTCAACACCAGTATAGAAGGAGTTCTTCTGGCTAGGGTGATATCGGGATTATTTACAGTTGTTTTTATTTCTTTTGGATCACAGCTTTTCTCAAGGATTCGATTGAGATATTTTTCGTTTAAATGTTTGAAAGCGATGTTAAAATATTCCGTACCATTGGTATTCAATCAAATTGGAAGCTGGGTTGTGAACTATTCAGACCGGATTATCATAATTGCTGTTCTTGGTATTGGAACAAATGGTGTGTATGCAATAGCAAACAAATTCTTTTCAGTAATAACTACTACCTTAAATGTTTACAATATGGCTTGGACCGAGTCCGTGACTAAGGCACTTAATGATTCGGAGAGAAATGCATATTATAACAGAGTGTTTTCAGTGACTGTCAAGCTATTTGTCTTAGTAGCGGCCGGCATAACTGCAGGCGTTGGGGTGGTGTTTAAATACTTTATCAATGAGAGCTATGGGGAGGCGTATAATCAAATTCCAATTTTGGTATATGCTGCAATGTTTTCTGGTTTGTGTGCCAATGTGGGCAGCATATATATTGCACATAAGAAAACTAAGGAGATTAGTTCGACCACATTATTTACAGCAGTGATTAATCTGGCAGTCCATTTTGGACTCATCAAATTTGTCGGTTTATATGCAGCAAGCATTTCGACACTGGTAGCTTTCTGTTCTATGTTTATATATCGAATTATTAAGCTAAAAAATGTGGAACCGCTAACGGTCAATGTGAAGCAAATGATACCGGGAATGCTTGTAAGTGCTGTGATTTGTACAATATATTACATTCGGATTGAGTGGATGCAAGTTGTGTCGTTGCTTGTTCTTGCCATATATGTAGTGATTAATATGTCAAGAGAAGAAGTACTAAAGATACCTCTGACTAACTTAAAAAACCGAATGAAAAAATAAAGAAGGAAGGCGAGAATATGAAGCGGGCAAAGCAACTTGATATAGTTAAAGGAATTCTGATTTTTCTAGTTGTGTTTGCACATTATTCCAGAGGCATAGCACATAACATAATATTCTTGTTTCATATGCCTCTTTTCTTCGTATTGTCGGGATATTTTTATAAAAGTAATACAGTTTTTGATTTATCTTATGTCAAGAAGTGTACCGGTCGTTATCTGCTTCCTTATTTAGTCTATTTGGTTGTGATATTTTTAGTATTCGACCATAATTTTTCAATAAAGTACATAGCAAAACAGATATACGGTGGTAGAGCAATTGGAAATACATACTGGTACATGACCTGCTTTGTATTTACACTTTTCCTATTCACCTTTATCAGAAGCAAATTCAGTGATAATACGACGAAGCTCCTAATTCTTGCGGGGGGGGGGGTATAGCGGTAATTGAATCTCATTTAATAGAGCATATTAGATTTCTGAACAATCCTGGAGTCCCGTGGAATTTGGATGTTTCGCTGATGGCACTCGTGTACATTGCGATGGGCTACTATAATAAAGATAGAATTCGGAAGTTATTACATTGTGAAGATAGACAATTGGACTTAACGGTAGCCTTTATTACTGCATTATTGATTGTATTCTGTTTCTTCAACTATAGGAGTGGAAAGGCATGGTATTACTTCGATATGAAGCCGGTCTACTATAAAGAACTTTTTTCTGCCATAATAATTCCATGTTTATTTGGTGTTGTACTATGTAGAATTGTTTACTGGATTGGTCAGGTCAGAATACTTGGAGATGGGCTGGCTGTATTGGGTAGGATGACGATTCCGATTATGTTTCTGCATGTACCGTTGAACCAGTGGAAAGATACATTGTACTATGGAAGAATTATGTATGTAGTGATTGGCATTGGCATTCCAGTGGTTTTTACAGTCGTATTCTGCAGATTTAAGGCAATGAGAAAACTATTTGGGTTGCCTGACTTGTTTGAAAAAGAATAATTCTATTTCTATCATCTTTAAGAAGCCGCCAAAGTGCAAAAATGAAATAACAGCATTTGAGGAAATGATAAGCAATCAACCGGAGAAAAACAAGTATGGATAAAGCCTGTTCACAGAATATTGGAGAAAATCACAGTGCTTATATACCAACGTTGACCTATGATGTATAATTGATATGAATACAAAATAGCGTTCCAATCTAACTGTTTTGGGGATGCGGGTATTACAATATCAGAAAGAAATGGGCTAAATGTATATTTTTTGTGTCTTTTTCCGCTACCCTATTGACAAACTAATACCACAGTATTATAATGCGCTTGAATTGATACCGCAGTATTACTTGGGGGCGGCATATGAAGCAAGATTTGATTATTTACCACGGCTCTCAGCAGATCGTTGAAGTGCCGAAGTTCGGTATAGGAAAGAAATATAACGATTACGGACAGGGCTTTTATTGCACGGAAAGCATAGAGCTTGCAAAGGAATGGGCTTGCCCGATTAAGAATGACGGTTATTCCAACAAGTACATCATGCACTTTGACGGGATGAATGTGATGCACCTTACCAAAGGCGAATTTAATATTCTGAACTGGCTCGCTATTTTGCTTGAACACAGAAAGTTTGACATCACATCTCCTGTAGGAAACAACGCAAGGGATTTTATTCTCTCTCGGTTTATGCCCGACACCGCGAATGTTGATGTGATGATCGGCTACCGTGCAGATGATTCTTACTTTTCCTTTGCAGAAGATTTTGTGAACAATACAGTCTCTCTGCGAGATTTATGCCTTGCCATGCAGCTCGGCACACTCGGAGAGCAGATAGTTCTTCTCTCCAAGCGGTCTTTCGGACAGAGTGAATTTGTCGAACATGAAGTAGCCGATTACCGTGAATACTACTATAAGAGAGCTGAACGAGACCAAAACGCAAGAGCCGCTTACGCAAGCAGAAAGAAGAATCTACAGCAGCTCATGGGAGATATTTTCGTTCTCGATATTATGAGGGAGGATATGAAGTATGATGACCCACGCTTACAGTCAGTTATATCTGAGTAAAGCCTCCCGGGCTGTCGGTAATATGCTCCACGATGCAGTAGTGGAATTTGGAATGAACGGCACGGATTTTCTGAAACGGTTTATTCAATCTGATGTTGCCGAACAGTTTGAAAGCGGCAACCCGAAATACATCGCAGGAAAAAGCGGTATGGAGCTTTTCTTGGGGGTCATGGAAAAAACGACGGGTGAAAGCTACAATGCCGAACTCGTAGAGAGCTATGATAGAAGTCCTGTTTATTGGGTCGGCTGGATGCTGGTACATTATCAATGGCACTCCGGCAGGACCTTCAAAAGCATTCTCGATACAGTACCTTATGATGAACTTCTCGGTCTTTACGGAACCCTGCACGAAGCAGATATTCAAAAGAGCTATGAAGTGATGGATGCTCACTTCGCAAACAGCGAAAGCAAGCTGAAAACCATAAGAAAGCATTGTGGCTTAACACAGGAAGCACTTGCCAATGAATCCGGTGTATCCTTAAATACCATTCGTGCTTATGAGCGTAAAAGCAAGGATTTGAACAAAGCACAATTTGATATTGTTATGCGTCTTGCAAAGGCTCTAAAATGCGAAGTGTCCGATTTGCTTGAATAAGCTGAGAGATAACCTTATCCGTCGCAGGATAGGTTATTCTATGGGTACCCTCGCCAGAAATATGTCCCAATCACGTGTACATGTTAGCGAACAGATTTTACGGCAGATCGCTATTACCGTCAAAATTATGAGCGAGAAGCAAGTCTGCAGCAGCAGGCGGAAAGGACACAAAATGACACAGAACACATTGACCTACACTCAGAACGGAGATTATCAGATTCCGAACATGGTTTCTGAGCGAGACGGAGACGAAGCCCTCGGCAAGTACGGCAGGATGCGGAAGAAACGGTTGTTTGATGGAGCATTCTTAACCTCTTGCGAGTCCGTTTAGGGCGAACGATTAAGAAAACAGAACAATAACGGTTTACTGCGGTATAGACTATGAAAAGATCGGTCTATACCGTGGTAAACAAACAGAAAGACCAGGCATACAAAAGTCATGTCTGGTTTTTTGTGTTTTTTGGGACCGGGGGCGGGTCAAAATCGCTAAAAATATGAAAAATGGAGACCGGTGGCCCCCTTTCTAGTTCATGAAGAAAGGAATGCCTCACAGACAGGAAGCGGGGATCTATTAGGATGAGTTCAAGAAAAAAACAAGTGTAAAAAGGAATTTAACATCAGGAAGAGAACTATAATAACATTCAGTGTAAGTAGGTAAGCGGTTAAAGCAAGGAAACAACTTCTGTCCCCTTGCAACGGGGATGCTGCCGGGGAACAATACCTGACCGCTTATGGGAAAGCATTGCGGGAAACTGGCACTGTCCACAATTTGCGGCCAGGAATGATTCATTGCCAGACCGTGCGAAATGCTCAGTTTGATCGCATGGTGAAGCTGAATAGGATCGCCTCGATTTTTGTGAGACATGTTTTTTACTGGGGTGAGGTTCATCTCCGCAGTTTTGGAGAAAAGAGCGGCAATCATATCAGTCTCCGTAAAGGATGCGTTGGACAGGAGTATTCCGATTAATCTCCATCAGGACTCTTCGTTAATAAAGCCAAAGTTGCTGCATTCAGTTTGGTGCGCAAACCGCCTTATGCTTGAGAAAAAACGGGAAAGTAATCGGCGAAGATCAGAAAATTTCTGTTTTTGAGGTTATGAAGGCAGTTCCGATAGAAGGAACCTATGCTTACTTTGAAGAAAACCCTAACGCAAGCATTAAGCCTGGCAAGCGAACAGATTGGGTCATTTTAGGTAAACCGCCGTTTGAAGCCGTACCGATGGGAATCAAGGAATCGGCGCGTTGCAGACAATTAAGGATGGGAATACAGTATATATAAAGACAATTAATTTTGCTTATCTTTTGCTGGGTATATTCAAATCGAACGCCGAAACAAGAGGTGCTTCTCTTTCATTGCGTCTTGGGCGCGGCCTGAAAGGAATGTCAGAACGGCTGACGGCTTTCCTTTTCTAAATTGAATAATCTAGGAGATGATTTTATCAATCGCCTTTCAAACGCACCGCCTGAATATGAGTCGCCGCATGCACAAAGCCCGAGGACGTCGACGTCGTTATCTTTTGACGCGCTATGGAACGAGATCGTCTTGCATCAGGGGGAGATGTTCCATACAGCCAAACAGCTTCCTTTTACCTATACCGTGCGCGGCGGAGAGCTCTTTGTGGACCGGCGGCAGAAATCCATCACACGCGCGACGATCGAGGCAGCGTATCAAAAAGTAACGATGGATAACACCTTTCAAATTACCGGACCTAAGAAGCTTTGCGTGTTCGGCGCTCCCTATGTATGGGCGCTTTTTAAGGCGCTGCACGTTGTGACGCAGGAACAACCCAAAGGCGAAGCTGAACAGATGACTTTTATGATATAATGAACCATAGCGTATTCTGCATATAGGCAGGAACACGGGAACGGAGTGTGAAACCTTTGAAAATTGCTGTCGCTGGAACAGGATATGTCGGCTTATCGAACGCGGTTTTGCTCTCGCAGCACCATGATGTAACGGCGGTAGACCTCATCTACGAAAAGGTGGAGATGATCAACGCACGCAAATCGCCGATCGTGGATAGGGAAATAGAGGAATACCTGGCGAATCGGAAGCTTTCGCTTACGGCGATGACGGACGGCAATGCGGCCTACCGGGACGCCAGCTACGTCATTATCTCGACGCCTACCAATTACGATCCGGAGAAAAACTACTTCGATACGTCGTCTGTGGAGTCGGTCATCGATCAGGTGATAGCGGTCAATCCCGATGCGGTGATGATCATCAAGTCCACCGTGCCGGTGGGATATACGGAAAGCGTCCGCAGGCGTTTTAGCTGCGAGAACATTTTGTTCAGTCCGGAATTCCTGCGCGAGGGACATGCGCTTGAGGACAACCTTTACCCCAGCAGGATCATCGTGGGCGTGCCGGACAAGGACGCTCGGCTTAATCGGGCGGCAAAGACGTTTGCGGGCCTGCTCCAAGAAGGCGCGATCAAACCGGATATCCCGACGCTCTTCATGAAGCCGACGGAAGCTGAGGCCGTTAAGCTGTTCGCAAACACCTATTTGGCGCTTCGCGTCAGTTTCTTTAATGAACTCGATACGTATGCGGAGGTGCGCGGTCTCGATACGCGGTCGATCATCGAAGGGGTGGGGCTCGACCCGCGCATCGGCACACACTACAACAACCCTTCGTTTGGCTATGGCGGTTATTGTCTGCCCAAGGACACCAAGCAACTGCTGGCAAACTACGATAACGTACCCAACAACATCATCGGTGCAATCGTCGAGGCTAACCGAACGCGCAAGGATTACATAGCGAAAAGAATTCTGCAGCTGGCGGGATTTCCGGAAAAAGTACACCCTGTGGTGGGCATCTACCGGCTGACGATGAAAGCAGGCAGCGATAATTTCCGTCAAAGCAGCATTCAGGGGGTTATGAAGCGAATCAAGGCAAAGGGCGTTGAGGTGGTCGTCTACGAACCCACGTTAAAAGACGATACGTTTTTCAACAGCCGCGTCGTCCGGAGCCTGGAGGTTTTTAAACGTCAGTGCGACGTTATTGTTGCCAATCGATACAGCGACGAGATCGCCGACGTCCTGAACAAGGTTTATACGCGCGATTTGTATTTCAGAGACTGATTGCTTCAGGCATGGAGAAGAGAGAAGCGGAACGTCCTATGCGAAGGGGCTGTACAAAGCAATCAGGAGACGGTGCAATCTTGGCAAGGGAATAATTTCAAATTTTGACCTCGAATTTTACGCGTCCGGCGCCATGTGCGCCGGATTTTTGTATGTTTTCTTCGCGGCAGGCCATACTAACCTCACGCAAGATGGCGTCAGTTGCCGCTTAGGCGGATAAAGGAGAGGATGAACGGTATGGAAGGGAAACATACCATTCCGACCTATGCGCTGGAGGCGCAGCCGAGGCCGGGCGCACGGGAGACGCGGATGCGCCCGCCGCGCGCAGAAAATCCAATGCGGAATGAACGGGGGGAACAGGCGTGAGCCAGTCGAATCAAAACCATAAGATGAAGGAATACGCACAGCTCGTCATGCGGCTTGCGCCTAAATCCGATATGGGCAAGGGGCTCCTGCGCGCATTTTGGGTCGGCGGCTTGATCTGCGTGCTGGGTCAGGGAATAACAGACTTCGCGAAAAACGTCCTGTCGCTCGACCAGCAGGCGGCGGGAACGGTCTGTTCGATTACGCTCGTCTTTTTGAGCGCATTGCTGACGGGACTGGGCGTATACGACCGCATTGGCAAGTACGCGGGCGCCGGGTCTATCGTCCCCATTACGGGCTTTGCCAATTCTGTCGTCGCGCCGGCGATGGAATTTAAGCGCGAGGGTTACGTCATGGGTGTGGGAGCGAAGATGTTTTCCATCGCAGGGCCGGTACTGGTGTACGGCATCGGGTCATCCATCATCGTGGGACTCATCTACTTCTTTATCGGGAGGTAGCGGAAGATGGCAGGAAAGCGTGTAGGCGCGCAGACGATTGAACTTGGAACCCGACCGCGCATCGCGGCGTGGTCGGCGATTGTCGGCCCCAAAGAGGGGGAGGGGCCGCTCGGCGGCTGCTTTGACCGGGTGGAGCAGGACGATATGCTGGGGCAGAAGAGCTTTGAAAAGGCGGAATGCAAGCTGTTCGAATCCTGTGTGCGTCTGACCATGGAGAAGGCGAAGGTGCTTCCAAAGGATGTGCATGCCCTGCTTGGGGGAGATCTGCTCAACCAGATCATCTCCGCAGGATTTGCGGCCAGACAGCTGGCGATTCCGTTTTACGGGCTGTACGGCGCGTGTTCGACGATGGCAGAGAGCCTCGCAATCGGCAGCATGCTGGTGGATGGGCAGCACTGTGCGCGCGTGCTTTGCGCGACGAGCAGTCACTTTTCTACGGCGGAGCGCCAATACCGCACCCCTTTGGAAATGGGCACACAGCGCACGCCGACCGCGCAATGGACGGTGACTGGGGCAGGCAGCGCGCTCGTGTGCGAGGCGGCGGCGGCCCAAAGCGCTCGGGTTTGCATTACTCAAGTGACGACCGGCAAGGTCATCGACCTGGGCGTCAAGGACGCCAACAACATGGGCGCGGCGATGGCGCCCGCTGCGACGGACACGCTGTTGGCGCATTTCCGAGATACGGGGCGTACGGATAAGGACTATGACCTGATCGTCTCCGGCGACCTAGGCAGCCTGGGGCGTGAGCTGATGCTCGAGCTTTTGCGCAGGGAGAAGCACCCGATATCGCCGGAACGCAGCATGGACTGCGGCATGCAGATCTACGCGCCCGAGCAGGACGTACATGCAGGCGGAAGCGGGTGCGGCTGTTCGGCCTCCGTGCTCTGCGGAAAGCTGCTGGGCGAACTCGCCAGCGGCCAGCTCCACCGCATTTTGTTCATGGCAACCGGGGCGTTGCTCAGCCCTACGACGACCATGCAGGGCGAGAGCATTCCGTCCATCGCGCAGGCGGTGGTGCTGGAGCATATCGAAGAGAGCCGGAAAGGGGGGAATTAGCGCATGCTGATGTACATCAAGGCGTTTATCGTCGGCGGCATCCTGTGCATGATCGGTGAAGCGCTTCTGCTCAGGACACAGCTCACCAGCGCGCGCATCCTCGTAGGCTATGTGACTACGGGCGTCATCCTGGGGGCGATCGGCATCTATAAACCGATTGCGGAGTTTGCGGGCGCGGGCGCAACCGTCCCTTTGACCGGGTTTGGGTATGCGCTCGCGAAGGGCGCAATAGAAGGCATTCAAAAAGACGGACTGCTCGGCGCGTTTACCGGGGGGATCACCGCGTGTGCGGGCGGCATCGCAGCAGCGATCCTGTTCGGCTACTTAGCCTCGGTGATCTTCAGTCCCAAGACAAAAAAATAGCAAATTTTACGCCACTCGCTTTTGCGGGTGGCGGCTTCTTGCTATCAGGAACAAATTCGGCTATAATAAATGATAATGTCTGTATGTAAATGCTGCTGAAACTATTTTAAGCGGAACATTGGCATGAAAATAAAAGCGCGGTGAAGCAAAAGACGTAGCACCTTCGTTTTCATGATGTAAAGCATTCAGCGCGAAGGGCACAGAAGCGGCAGGGAGCGGAGATAAAGAAATGATCAAGCAAAACCAGCGTCAGCTCAATCAGTTGAACGGCGTGCTGGATGCGTTCGTCGCGTTTCTTGCGATGATGCTCGCCTTTGTCGTACGTTTTTACTGGATGGACGACGGGGTCATCAGCTACGGCGTGGCGTTTCATGTGCTGCTTGCGCTCGTGAACGCTTTGCTGCACGTGGTTGTCTACGCGGCGATGGGCTTTTACAAGTCTATGCGCAGTACGCGGTATTATAAGGAAATCTGGCATATCGTCGTGGCGGAAAGCCTTTGCTACGCGTTTTTAATGAGCGTCTTTTACATCGCGCGCCTGGCGGATTTCTCCCGCGCAATGCTGGGATACAGCTACCTGTTCGGCACGGCGCTGTGCATCGGCAAAAGGATGACGGTACGTCTGGCGCTGCGCGCTTACCGCAGGCGCGGGTACAATCAGAAACACGTGCTGCTCATCGGAAGCGGGCATGTCGCGTCGGATTACCTAGACATGATCGATAAGCACGAAGAATACGGATACCGCGTGATGGGCTACGTTTCGTGTGACCCGGGTTGGCAGCAGGCGGGGTACCTGGGTTCCTATGGGGAACTGGAAGGCATCCTGCAGCGCGAGCAGCCGGACGAAGCGGTCGTGGCGATGCGGGCGGAGGATTACGTGCACATGGAAAGCGTGATTCAGGCCTGCGAGAAAACCGGAACGCACCTGTCGATCATCCCCTGTTACGACCGCTACATCAGCTCGTGCATGCAGGTGGAGGAAGTCGACGGCCTCAACATGGTGGGCATTCGTTCGATCCCGCTCGACAACCTGATGAACGCGGCGGTGAAGCGCGCCACGGATATCGTGGGAGCGCTGATTCTCCTCGTCCTGACTTCGCCGCTGATGCTTCTCGCCGCGGTCGGAATCAAGTTGACCTCGCCGGGGCCGGTGATCTTCAAACAGAAGCGGGTGGGCAAAAACAAGCGGGAATTCGTCATGTACAAGTTTCGCTCCATGTGCATGAACGCGGAGTCGGACTCAGCTTGGAGCAAAAACGAGGATGTCCGGAAGACGAAATTCGGCGCGTTTCTGCGGAAGTTCAGCATCGACGAGCTGCCGCAGTTCGTAAACGTTCTGAAGGGAGATATGAGCCTCGTAGGACCCCGCCCCGAAATCCCTTTTTATGTGGACAAGTTTAAAGAAGAAGTGCCCCTTTACATGATCAAGCACTACGTGCGTCCCGGCATCACCGGATGGGCGCAGGTCTGCGGGTATCGCGGCGATACCTCGATCGCCAAGCGCATTGAGCACGACATCTACTACATCGAAAACTGGACTTGGGGATTTGACCTGAAAATACTCTTTTTAACGCTTTTTCGCTTTGCGAACAGCGAGCGCATCAGCCCCTCCGGCGGAGCGCGTCCTCTGTAAAAGATGCCACGGCGAAGCGGTATGGTTTTCCTGATCGAAAATTGAAAGCCATGGAGATTCTCACCACGGGTACATCGCGCCTGCAAAAGAAAGGATGATCAAGAATGAAAGATGAAAAGACGCTTTACATTGTCGTTCCCTGCTACAAGGAAGAGGCGGTGCTGCCGGAAACGTCGAAGCGGCTGCGTGAGAAGATGCACGCGCTGATGGAAACGGGCAAAGTATCGGAAAAGAGCCGGATCATGTTCGTCAACGACGGTTCCAAAGACAAGACCTGGGAGATCATTCAAAGACTTCACGAAAAGGACAAGCTCTTTTCCGGCGTGAATCTTTCGCGCAATCGGGGCCATCAAAACGCGTTGCTGGCGGGGCTGATGACGGCGGTAAACTATGCCGACATGATCATTTCCATGGACGCGGACCTACAGGACGACGTGAACGCGGTGGACGCGATGGTCGACGCGTATCATAACGGCTACGACGTCGTATACGGCGTGCGCAGCGCGCGCAAGACGGATACGTTTTTTAAGCGCTTTACCGCCGAAGGGTTTTACAAGGTCATGCAGCATTTGGGCGTCGACATCGTGTTCAACCACGCGGACTACCGGCTGATGTCAAAGCGCGCGGTGGAGGGCCTTTCGCAGTTTAAAGAGGTCAACCTGTTTTTGCGCGGCATCGTCCCTCAGATCGGCTATCCGTGGACGACGGTGGAATACGAGCGCGCGGAACGGTTCGCGGGCGAGAGCAAGTATCCGCTGAAAAAGATGCTCTCCTTTGCCTTTGACGGCATCACGTCGTTCAGCGTGAAGCCGATCCGCATGATTCTGACGGTCGGCTTCGTCATCTTTATCGCGAGCATCATCGCGCTGATCTGGGCGCTGGTTTCCAAGCTGATGGGGTCCGCGCAGGCCGGCTGGACTTCGTTGATGGCTTCGATCTGGATGATCGGCGGCATTCAGCTTTTAAGCCTGGGCATCATCGGAGAGTACGTCGGCAAGGTATACAACGAGACGAAGGCGCGCCCGCGGTTCATCATCGAGCGGGTGCTGAACGACTGACGGGCCAGGGGCGCGTTTTTCAAAGATAAGCGCAGGCTTTCCGTCGATGGAAGCGCTGCCTGCACGGGCAAAACCTGCGCGCTCGTGCAGCCGGATCGACGCGGCATTTTCGGGCGCGACGAAATTGCGGCACAGCGCGAAGCCGGCGTCAAAGTACGCCGCAGCGATTTGCCGCAGCGCCTCGAGGGCAAGCCCTTGCCTTCGTTTGGCGGGAACGATCAGGATGCCGATGGAAAAAGCGTCATCCGTGCGATAAACCGTAACGCCGCCTGCATAGGCGGCGTTTTCGTATAGGACGAAGCGGTCAGGGGATACGGGTCTGATGTCGAGCAAGAAAATCACGCTTTCTGGGCTGGTTATAAAGGCAGTATAGCGCTGCCGTCCGCCGAACGCAACGCTTTTTGGATGGAAAGCCCGCAAAAGCTTGCGGCTGGCGTACAAATACGCTACAATGATACGCTAGGAGGTCGATTCGATGAAAAGAACGTTTCGGCAGGCAGCGGGCGACGCGTGGTCGTGCCTGAAAGAGGCGCTTGCGCTGCTGCGGGAAAACGCAGCGAGCGCCTTTGCGCTTTGCGCGCTGCTGTATTTGCTGCCCGCACTGCTCTCATCCATTTCCGCGTGGCAGGTCACCGCACCGCTCTTTGCGGCATGGGAGGACTTTTTGCACGGCATGACGGCGGGCACTGTGGGCGCGGAGGAGCTTACGGAGCTGCTGCTTCGCACGATGGAGGGCTCTTCGGAGACGATGCTGCGGACAGGGCTTCTCTCGCTGCTCTCTTCCTTCTTTCTCGTGCCGCTGCTGCAGGCGTCCCTTGCGCGCATGAACCTGGCGCAGCTCAACGCGCGCACGCGCCTGTCCGCGAACGACGCGGCGTCGGAGACGCTGCACAGCTGGAAAAGCCTGTTGTTCCTGGCGTTTATCAGCATGGTCGTCACGCAGCTGCTATCCTTTTTGCCGTACTTTGCGGCGATGGTGCTTTCGTTTGTGAGCAATCTGCTTGCGATAATTCCGGGGCTTGGCAGCGCCGCGCCGCTGATCGGCATGCTGCTGGTGATGGTCGTGCGCGCGGCCTTTGACTTCTTCGTGACGCTGATGCTCTCCTTCATCTGGCTTGCGGCCGTGGGAGAAGGGGCGCGGGGGATGGCGGCTGTGGCGCGTTCCGCGCAGATTTGCTTTCGCCGCATCGGCGTCGTAGCGTTAGCCAATCTGGCGCTGTCTGCGGTGGGTTTTGTGCTGTCGGCGTTGATTGCGATCCTCTGGTCCGTCGCATTCTTCCAGGGCGGCGCGCCGATTCGCGTGCTGCAGCTCGCCGAACCGGTCATAGGAGCGATTTTCCTGCCGGTGACTTGCGCGCTCAGCGCGGTGCTGTACGTGCGCGCGGGCGGCCAGGGCATGGGAGGAAGCGATCCCTACGGCGCGCCCGACCACGTGCATTCGATTAAGTCCGCCAATATTCGGGACGGGCAAGAATAAGAAAACACCCTGAAGGCAGAAAATAAGGAGGGCATTCCCATGGACAAGAAAAATACCGCCGTCGTGACGGTACTCGGGCGCGACCGCACCGGCATCATCGCCGCCGTGAGCGCCGTGCTCACGGATAGGAAAGCGAATATTCTGGACATCGCGCAGACCGTTCTCACCGACATGTTCAACATGGTGATGATGGTGGACATTTCAGAGGCGGACTTTGGGGTGCTGGCCGACGCACTGAAAGAGCTGGAACAGAAGATCAACGTGCAGATCCTGATTCAGCGCTATGAGATTTTCGACGCTATGCATCGGATATAAGGAGGAACATCATGCTCAATACGTCTGACATCCTCCAAACGGTGCACATGATCGCCGAGGAAAAGCTGGACATCCGCACGATCACCATGGGCATTTCGCTCTTTGAATGCGCGCACCCCGATCCCAAAGAGATGGGACGCCGCATCTATGACCGCATCACGAAGAAGGCGGAGCATCTCGTCTCGGTCGGCGAGGCGCTGGAGCGGGAATACGGCATTCCGATCGTCAACAAGCGCATCTCCGTCACCCCCATCGCCCTGGTTGCGGCGGCGGCGGGCGATCCGCTGCCTGCGGTGCGCGCTATGGACGAGGCGGCGAAGGCAACGGGCGTAAACTTCATCGGCGGCTACAGCGCGTTGGTGCAAAAGGGCATGACCCCTTCGGACAGGGCGCTCATTCTCTCGCTGCCGGAGGCGCTGTCGACCACGGAGCGCGTATGCGCCAGCGTGAACGTAGCGTCCACGCGCGCGGGAATAGACATGGACGCCGTGCGCATGTGCGGCGAGGTCATCAAGCGGATCGCCGCCTGCACGCCGGACGGCATGGGCTGCATGAAGCTCGTCGTCTTTTCCAACGCAGTGGAGGATAACCCCTTTATGGCGGGGGCTTTCCACGGCCCAGGCGAGGGAGATTGCTGCATCAACGTGGGCATTTCGGGACCGGGCGTCGTGAAGCGCGCGCTGGAGATCAGCGCCAAGGACAAGCCCTTCGACGTGGTGGCGGAGACGATCAAGCGCACCGCCTTTAAGATCACGCGCGTGGGGCAGCTCATCGCGCGCGAGGCGTCCGCGCGCCTCGACGTGCCGTTCGGCATCGTGGATCTCTCGCTCGCGCCGACGCCCGCGATGGGCGACAGCGTGGCGCACATCCTGGAGGAAATGGGACTGGAGCGCTGCGGCTGCCACGGCACGACGGCGGCGCTGGCGCTGCTCAACGATGCGGTGAAGAAGGGCGGCGTCATGGCTTCTTCACACGTGGGTGGCCTTTCCGGCGCGTTCATCCCGGTGAGCGAGGACATCGGCATGATCGAGGCGGCGGAATGCGGAGCGCTCTCGCTGGAAAAGCTGGAAGCGATGACCTGCGTGTGCTCCGTTGGACTGGATATGATCGCGGTGCCTGGCGACACGCCCGCTTCCACCATTTCCGCGATCATCGCGGACGAGGCGGCCATTGGAATGGTCAACAGCAAGACGACGGCGGTTCGCGTGATTCCCGCCCCCGGCAAGCAGGTTGGGGACGGCGTGGAGTTCGGCGGTCTCTTTGGCCGCGCCCCCATCATGCCGGTAAGCCGCTACTCGGCGGAGACGTTCATCGCGCGCGGCGGGCGAATCCCCGCGCCGCTGCAAAGCCTGAAAAACTGAGGAAAGCGAACGCTTTCCCCGTGCAATATTGGATAGACAGAAAGGAAGGTTCGCTTCATGGGACAGACCAAGATGCGCACGCGCGCCGAAACGGAAGAGCGCTTCAAGTGGAACCTGAAGGACATCTACGAGACGAATGACGCGTGGGAGCGGGATTTTGAAAAGGCGAAGGCACAGGGGGAGGCCTTTGCAGGCTTCGCGGGACGCCTCGGCGAGGGAAAGGCGGTTGTGCTGGAGGTGCTGAACGCCTACTTCGACGCGGCCAAGCGCATGACGCGCCTGTTCTGCTACGCCTCCATGAGCCGAAACGGCGACAACGGCGACCCGGTCTATCAGGCACTGCAGGACCGCGCGATGACCCTGTGGACGAAAAACGCGACGGCGAGCGCTTTCCTGAGCCCTGAACTGCTCGCGCTGCCAGAAGAAACGCTGGTATCGTACGCTGCGGATCCCGCATTTGCCGATTACGACGTGTTTTTGAAGGATCTGCTGCGCCAGAAGGCCCATACGCTTTCAAGCGAAATGGAGCAGCTCGTCGCGGCGACGCAGGACATGGCGCAAGGGGTAGAAAACACGGTCGAAATGCTCACCGACGTGGACATGCGCTTCGGCACAATCCGGGATGAGCAGGGCGAGGAGGTCGAGCTGACGGACGCGAACTATCGCGCGTACATCGAAAGCCGCGACCGTGCCGTCCGTAAGGCGGCCTTTGAGCGCATGATGAACACCTACGGGGGCTTTGGCAACACGTTTGCCGCGGCCTATGCGGGCAACGTGAAGAAGGATTTGTTCTTTGCCACGGTGCGGCACTTCCCCTCCGCGCGCGCGGCGGCACTGTTCCCGGACGAGGTGCCGGAAAGCGTGTACGACAGCCTGATCGACGCGATGCACGCGCATCTGCCGGGGCTCGCGCGTTACGTCGCGCTGCGCGGCGAGGTGCTCGACCTCAAAGAAGTGCACATGTACGACCTGTATACGCCGATGGTAAAGGATTTTGAGCTGGAAGTTCCCTACGATAAAGGCTTTGAAATCATCAAGAAGGCGCTTGCTGTGCTGGGCGACGACTACGTGCAGGTGCTCTGCCGCGCGAAGGACGAGCGCTGGATCGACGTGTACGAAAACCGCGGAAAGACGAGCGGCGCATACTCCAACGGCGGCGCGTACGACGTACACCCGTACATCCTGACCAACTACGTCGACACGCTGGACAGCATGCTGACCCTTGCGCACGAGCTGGGGCACACGATGCATTCGTACTACTCGAACAGGGAGCAGCCCTTCGCCAAGAGCGACTACGCCATCTTCGTGGCGGAGGTAGCCTCCACGGTCAACGAAGTGCTGACGATCGAATACCTGCGCGAGACGTACAGGGACGATCAAAAGGCGCAGACGGCGCTTTGCAACCATCTGCTCGAGAACTTCCGCACGACGGTCTTCCGTCAGACGATGTTTGCGGAGTTCGAACATAAGGCACACCGTATGGCGGAGACGGGTGAAGCGCTGACGCGTGAATCGCTGTGCGCGATGTACAAGAGCCTGAACGACCTTTATTATGGTCAGCAGGCGTTCGTAGACGCAGAGATCGCGAACGAGTGGATGCGCATTCCGCATTTCTACAACGCGTTCTACGTCTACAAGTACGCGACCAGCTTCTGTGCGGCGGTGGCGATTGCGCGCCGCATTCGCGAAGAGGGTGAGAGCGCCGTGAAGGCCTATCGTCATTTCCTGACGACGGGCGGCAGCATGCCTCCGATCGAGGAGCTGAAGCTGGTGGGCATCGACATGTCCACCCCGGCGCCGGTCGAGTCCGCGCTCTGCTACTTTGAAGAGCTGATTGACAGGCTTTCCGCGCTGCAAAAGGCGTAAGCGGCAGCCTCTTTCACAAAGGAGTGAAGAAGATGCAGGGATACGACGAAAAAGCGGCCGAGAAGTATATCCTTTCTGCGATCGACCGCTTTGACCATAAGGAATTCATGGACGTTCTGGACGTGCTCGTCCGGGAGGCGATCGCGCTCGACCTGCGGTTCATGCGTGAGTCCGGCGCGGTGGCGGAGGACGGCATGAGCGGCGAAGCCTTTTACGACGACGACGAAGCCTTCGAGTATATTCTGGATGGGCTCGTGAAGCAGCACGGATACGATGAGGAAAAGGCGGTGCGTCTCGGCGCCTTTGTAGACGACTACATGGACGCACAGCAGGGCTACATGGAGTCCGCCGGTCTCCTGGAGTGGGAATGATGGTGCGGGAGAAGATTTCGCCGGCAAAGGTGACGGGCGCGCGTTTCGTTTGCATCGTGGCCCTCGTCATAGGATTGCTGGCGGCCTCGCTTTCCGTGAGCCGTCTGCTGGCGCGGCTTACGGGCATCGGCGCATTTGACGCGATCTTTCTTCTCTGCGCGGTCTGCGTCATCCTGATGCTGATGCGCGGAACGGTCGTCGGATATGCCTATACGCTGCGAGATGACGGAGTTCTCGTGCTGGAGAAGGATTACGGCGACAAGGTGAATTCACTGATCGAGGTTCGGACGGAGGACGTTTCGGGCGTTCGCGCCTTTACAAAGGGCGAGCGCCTGAAGAAGACGTATCGGACGGTCACCCGTTTTTGCCCGGCGAAGCGCGCTTCACACGTACTCGTCTACCGGCAGGAGGGAAGGGAGCACGCGGCGGTTTTCGCGCCTTCGGCAGCGCTCTGCAATCGAATCGAGGAGGCTGTGCGGCATGCGAAGTGAGACGCCGATGCTCGACATGCTGCATAGGGCATCGGGGCGCGTTCGGCTGCACATGCCTGGACACAAAGGACGCCTGCCTGCGGAATGGGTGAATAGCGCCCTGGATACGACGGAGATCGGCCCGACGGACGATCTCTTTTCGCCGTGCGGCGGCATCGCGCGCGCACAGGCCTTGTACGCCGCTTCCTGCGGTGCGGCGCACACGATTTTTTTGACGGGCGGATCGACCAGCGGCATGCTCGCGATGCTGCTCTACGCTGCGGCGCCGGACGGCGAGGTGATCCTGCCGCGAAATGCGCACCACAGCGCGATTTCCGCGTGCGTATGGGGCGGCCTGCGGCCGGTCTTCGTCGAGCCGAGGCTGACGCGGGACGGCGCCCCCTTCTTTTTGCCGGAAGACGTCGTAAAGACGATGCGCAGCCACACGGCGGCGCGTGCGGTCTTGCTCACGCGGCCGGATTATTTTGGGATCTGCGTGGATGCCGTGCCTATCGCGAGGGCATGCCGCGAATTGGGAATGCTGCTGTGCGTAGACGAGGCGCACGGGGCACACCTGCCCTGGCAAAATGCGCCGCAAAGCGCGGGCGCGCTGGGGGCGGATCTTTGGGTGCAAAGTGCGCACAAGACGCTGCCCGCGCTGACGGGAGGCGCGGTGCTTCATGCCGCGCAGACGGTGGACGCGAACCGTCTGCTTCGTACCCTGCGCATGGTGCACTCGTCCAGTCCGTCCTTTCTCATCATGGAGACGTTGGACAGCGCCCGGGCGATGATGGACGAGCGCGGATTTGCAGAATTGACGGAGCTCAAAGGGCGAATCGACGCATTTTGGGAGCTCCTGCGTGCCGCGGGCTATGAAAACGCGCAGGATGGCTGGCGGGCGGCGGGAATCACCTGCGACCCGCTCCGGGTCGTCGTGGATTGCGCCGCACATGGGCGCACGGGCTGGGAAGTGCAGGAAGCGCTAACAGAACAGGGGATCGATGCGGAGATGGCGGACGACCGGCGCGTCGTGTTCATCCCATCGATCCTGGACGCAGCGGATTGGCTGACGCGCGCGGCGCGGACGCTTAGCGCGCTGCCGCGCGGCGCAGCAGCGTTATCCGACGTGCCCACGCTGCCGATACCGCCCCGGCGCGCGCTTTCGGTGCGGGAGGCCGCGCTCTCCCCGCAGGAGGCGGTGTTGCCGCAGCAGGCGGTCGGGCGTATCGCGGCCGTCAGCGCTGGGCTTTATCCGCCGGGCGTGCCGCTCGTGACCCCCGGGGAGATCGTCGACGAATCCGTTGCGGAGGCATTGCTGCGCGCTGCGCCGCGCTGGCGCTTTGGGCTGGAAGAGGGGAAACTGCTCTGCGTGCGCGCGTAAAAGCCGAAACGCGATGGCCTTGCCGGCGGATTTGAACGAATGCTGAGGAGAAAAAAGTATGTTTCCATATGACGCTGTGTTGTTCGATTTGGATGGTACGCTGACGGAGTCTGCCCCGGGGATCATGCGTTCGGCGGGATATGCAGCCCGAAAGATGGGATACGCGGATTTCGATCCGGAGGTGCTGCGGCGGTTTATCGGCCCGCCGCTCTTTGAGTCGTTTCAGCAGATTTTCGGGATGGACAACGAGCAGGCGGCCCAAGCCGTCGAGTATTATCGGGAAGACTTTGACGCGGTTGGGTGGTCGGTGAACGCCGTTTATACGGGCATCCCGGTTCTGCTTCGCTCGCTGAAGCGCCAGGGAATTCGGGTTTGTCTGGCCACGGCGAAGCCGATCGTGTTTGCCGAACGCATTCTGAGATATTTCGGCCTGTGGCGCTTCTTCGATCGCGCGGTCGGCATCACGATGAGCGATCATCACGCGGATAAGGCAAGCATCGTGCGCGATGCGCTGCCGGAGGGCTGTGAGCGGCCGGTCATGGTCGGCGACCGCCATTACGACATCACGGGCGGCAGGCAGAACGGGATCGACACCATCGGCGTGCTGTATGGGTACGGGTCGAAGGCGGAACTCGTGAACGCGGGCGCGACGCATATTGCGGAAAACGTGGACGCGCTGCAAAGAATTCTGCTGCCTGGCGTCAAGGCGGAAGCGGGTTTTTTTCTTTCCATTGAAGGGCTGGATGGATCAGGTAAATCCTCTCAGATTGAAAGGCTTTGCGAACATCTGCGCGCGCGCGGCTACGATGTACTGCGCTCGCGGGAGCCGGGTGGATGCCCGATTGCGGAGGAAATACGCAGGCTCGTGCTCGACCCAGCTTACGGCGAGATGTGCGCGCAGACGGAAGCGCTGCTCTACGCGGCGGGTCGGGCGCAGCATGTGCGCCAGGTCGTCCGTCCGGCGCTTGAGGCGGGCAAGGTGCTGGTCTGCGATCGGTTTGTAGATTCCAGCGCGGTTTATCAGGGAGCGGCGCGCGGCTTGGGGCTTGACGCGGTGATGGAGATGAACGCGCCGGCGATCGACGGCACGATGCCGGACGCGACGCTTTATTTCGCCGTGGAGCCGCAGACAGCGATGACGCGGCGCAGCAGTGAACGGGCGCTGGATCGAATCGAGCAGGAAAAACTGGGCTTTCACACGCGCGTATACGAAGCCTATGAGGAACTTGCGCGCCGCGCGCCAGCGCGTATCGTGCGCATCGACGCGTCGCAGTCCATCGATGCAATCGCGCGCGACGCGGCGGCAGCGGTGGATGCAGTCATGGACCGACTGTAAAGGATGAAGGAAGGGTACAAGGATATGGCGCGCATCGTGGTCGGCATGTCGGGAGGCGTGGATTCGTCTGTCGCGGCCCTGCTGCTCAAAAGGGCGGGGCACGAGGTGATCGGCGTGTTCATGAAGAACTGGGAAGAGCAGGACGAAAACGGGGTCTGCACGTCGGAGCAGGATTGGGCGGATGTGCGGTCTGTCTGTGAAGTGATCGGGATCCCTTACTATTCCGTGAATTTTGCCAAGGAATACAGGGATCGCGTGTTTTCGTATTTTCTGGACGAGTATCGCGCGGGACGTACGCCGAACCCGGACGTGCTGTGCAACCGGGAAATAAAGTTCAAGGCGTTTCTGGATTTCGCGATGAAGCTCGGCGCGGACAAGCTGGCGACGGGACACTTCGCCAACCTGCGGGAGGCAGACGGGCAAATGCAGCTGCTGCGCGGCGTGGATCCCAACAAGGACCAGAGCTACTTCCTTTACATGCTGACGCAGCCTCCGCTGCAAAGGGCCCTGTTTCCGGTGGGAAATTTGACAAAGGGACAGGTGCGGGCGCTCGCTGAGGAGGCGGGGCTGCCCACGTATGCCAAGAAGGATTCTACAGGCGTGTGCTTTATCGGAGAGCGGCATTTTAAACCGTTTTTGCAGCAGTTCCTGCCCGCGCGTCCTGGGGAAATGCAGACGCTGTCCGGCAAGGTAGTAGGCCGTCACGATGGACTGATGTACTATACGCTGGGACAGCGCAGAGGGCTCGGCATCGGAGGCGGCGGCGATGGGCGCCGCTGGTTTGTGCTGGCGAAGGATTTGGAGCGCAACGTGCTGATTGTCGAACAGGGCGAGGATCACCCCCTTCTGTATGCGCACACCGCGAGGGCGGAGCAGGCGACGTGGGTTGCGGGCGAGGCACCTCGACAGAATGGAACATGTTTCGACTGCACGGCGAAGTTTCGCTATAGGCAGCCGGATCAAAAGGTGAACGTTCAAATAGAAGCGGATCATCTGATTGTGCGGGCATATGAGCCGCAGAGGGCGATAACGCCGGGTCAATCCGTCGTTTTTTACGAAGAAGAGGTTTGCCTGGGCGGGGCTGTTATAACGGACGTTATGGATAGCGGCGCTGTAATCGTTCGATGATTGAAAGGACGGTGCAAAATATCGATTTTTTTGTGAAATAGCGGTTGACAGAATCGATTCCGCATGGTATACTAATCAACGTCGCCGCGAGAGAGCACGTTTTGTGCGCTCAAAACGGCGGGAACGATCCTTGAAAACGATACAGAATAGAGAAAAGAAACGCAAACGCAAGGAAAAGACAGTTGATTCTGAGAAGAGTTTTGAATCTTTTGTGAGCCGGTGCAAACCGGAACACCAAGAGAAGATAAAGGATTGAACATAAGAGTTTGATCCTGGCTCAGGACGAACGCTGGCGGCGTGCCTAACACATGCAAGTCGAGCGGGGATCAAGGAAGAGCTTGCTCGGAAATGATTCTAGCGGCGGACGGGTGAGTAACGCGTGAGCAACCTGCCTTTCACAGGGGGATAACGCATCGAAAGATGCGCTAATACCGCATGAGACCACAGTGCCACATGGCATAGGGGTCAAAGGAGCAATCCGGTGAGAGATGGGCTCGCGTCTGATTAGCTAGTTGGTGAGGTAACGGCCCACCAAGGCGACGATCAGTAGCCGACCTGAGAGGGTGATCGGCCACATTGGAACTGAGAGACGGTCCAAACTCCTACGGGAGGCAGCAGTGGGGAATATTGGGCAATGGGGGAAACCCTGACCCAGCAACGCCGCGTGAGGGAAGAAGGCTTTCGGGTCGTAAACCTTTGTCCTATGGGACGAAGCAAGTGACGGTACCATAGGAGGAAGCCCCGGCTAACTACGTGCCAGCAGCCGCGGTAATACGTAGGGGGCGAGCGTTGTCCGGAATGATTGGGCGTAAAGGGCGCGTAGGCGGCCTGGTAAGTCTGAAGTGAAAGTCCCGCTTTCAAGGTGGGAATTGCTTTGGATACTGCTGGGCTTGAGTGCAGGAGAGGAAAGCGGAATTCCCGGTGTAGCGGTGAAATGCGTAGAGATCGGGAGGAACACCAGTGGCGAAGGCGGCTTTCTGGACTGTAACTGACGCTGAGGCGCGAAAGCGTGGGGAGCAAACAGGATTAGATACCCTGGTAGTCCACGCTGTAAACGATGAATGCTAGGTGTAGGAGGTATCGACCCCTTCTGTGCCGGAGTAAACACAATAAGCATTCCGCCTGGGGAGTACGGCCGCAAGGTTGAAACTCAAAGGAATTGACGGGGGCCCGCACAAGCAGCGGAGCATGTGGTTTAATTCGAAGCAACGCGAAGAACCTTACCAGGTCTTGACATCCAGGTAAAGCCGTAGAGATACGGTGTGAGCTTGCTCAATCTGAGACAGGTGGTGCATGGTTGTCGTCAGCTCGTGTCGTGAGATGTTGGGTTAAGTCCCGCAACGAGCGCAACCCTTGTTTCCAGTTACTAACGCGTAGAGGCGAGGACTCTGGAGAGACCGCCGGGGACAACTCGGAGGAAGGTGGGGACGACGTCAAATCATCATGCCCCTTATGACCTGGGCTACACACGTGCTACAATGGCCACTACAAAGAGGAGCGAAACCGTAAGGTAGAGCGAATCTCATAAAAGTGGTCCCAGTTCAGATTGTGGGCTGCAACCCGCCCACATGAAGTCGGAGTTGCTAGTAATCGCGGATCAGCATGCCGCGGTGAATACGTTCCCGGGCCTTGTACACACCGCCCGTCACACCATGGGAGTTGGGAGCACCCGAAGCGGGTGAGATAACCGAAAGGGGTCAGCCTTCGAAGGTGAGACCAATGACTGGGGTGAAGTCGTAACAAGGTAGCCGTATCGGAAGGTGCGGCTGGATCACCTCCTTTCTAGGGAGAAAGCGAGGATGGAAACATCCGAGCTCATCTTTAGGTCGAAGAAGCACAGGAGACTGTGTGGAAGAAGAAAACAGTGCAAAGCACTGAAGACGCGAGAGCGTCAAAGAAGAGACTGCCGGTTGCGGATGCGGAGAAATCTCTAAGCTGTATCGTTTTCAGGGATTGAAGAACCCCTGAAGCGCACACACCCTGGCAAAGGGTGGGTCTCGCGAAGCGAGACGGTGCGCAGCGCACCTTGAAAACTGCACAACCAGATGGAAAACATCTTGTGAAGAAAACAACCAGTTGCGAAACAATTTTGCAGTTGGTCTCAGGAAAGATTCTCAACATACGAGAGTATGAAAGACGATCAAGATACTAAGGGCACAGGGTGGATGCCATGGCACTGGAGGCCGAAGAAAGACGTGGCAAGCTGCGAAAAGCCACGGGGAGCCGCAAGCAGGCTTAGATCCGTGGATATCTGAATGGGGAAACCCGGCGGGAGCAATGTCCCGTCACTCCCAGGTGAATACATAGCCTGGGGAGAGGGCACCCGGGGAACTGAAACATCTAAGTACCCGGAGGAAAAGAAAGAAACATCGATTTCCTAAGTAGCGGCGAGCGAACGGGAAAGAGCCCAAACCAGCAGACTACGGTCGGCTGGGGTTGTGGGCCGGCGACATGTACGTGAAAGCTTAGAAGAAGAGCGCTGGAAAGCGCCGCCAGAGAGGGTAAGAGCCCCGTAAGCGAAAGGCAGACACGGCTAGCCGGTACCAGAGTACCGCAGGACACGAGAAATCCGGTGGGAAGCAGGAGGGACCACCCTCCAAGGCTAAATACGATCCAGTGACCGATAGCGCATAGTACCGTGAGGGAAAGGTGAAAAGAACCCCGGGAGGGGAGTGAAAGAGAACCTGAAACCCTGTGTTTACAAGCAGAGAGAGCACGATAAAGGTGCGATCTCGTACTTTTTGTAGAACGGACCGGCGAGTTACGTTATGCAGCGAGGTTAAGGACTGAAGGTCTGAAGCCGAAGCGAAAGCGAGTCTGAAGAGGGCGTCGAGTTGCATGACGTAGACCCGAAACCGGGTGACCTATCCATGGGCAGGTTGAAGTGGAAGTAAAGTTTCATGGAGGACCGAACCAGACGTCTGTTGAAAAAGGCGGGGATGACCTGTGGATAGCGGAGAAATTCCAATCGAACCCGGAGATAGCTGGTTCTCCTCGAAATAGCTTTAGGGCTAGCCTCGGATTAGATTGACGGAGGTAGAGCACTGAATGGGCTAGGGGGCCACAAAGCTTACCGAACCCTATCAAACTGCGAATGCCGCACAATTGATGTCCGGGAGTCAGGCCGCGAGAGATAAGTTCCGCGGTCAAAAGGGGAACACCCCAGATCGTCCGCTAAGGTCCCAAAGTATACGTTAAGTGGAAAAGGATGTTGGATTGCAGAGACAACCAGGATGTTGGCTTAGAAGCAGCCACACATTTAAAGAGTGCGTAATAGCTCACTGGTCGAGTGGTTCAGCGCCGAAGATGTAACGGGGCTAAAACGTAACACCGAAGCGGCGGGATGCGTAAGCATCGGTAGAGGAGCATTGCATGCGGGCGGAAGCTGGAGCGGGAGCACCAGTGGACTGCATGGAAGAGAGAATGCCGGTATGAGTAGCGAGACCCATGCGAGAAACATGGGCGTCGAAAGCCCAAGGATTCCTGGGGAAGGTTCATCCACCCAGGGTAAGTCGGGGCCTAAGCCGAGGACGGAAGTCGTAGGCGATGGACAGCAGGTTGAGATTCCTGCACCACCGACAGGCGATTGAGCGAAGCAGTGACACAGAAGGATAAGACGAGCGCGGTGATGGTCAACCGCGTCCAAGCGTCGAGGTTGGGCTGTAGTGAAGTACGCAGTCCTAAAAGCTGAGGCGTGACGGGGAGCGAAAATAAGTAGCGAAGCGTCTGAGTTCACGCTGGCGAGAAAAGCTGCTAGTGAGCCTGAAGGTGCCCGTACCGGAAACCGACACAGGTGGGCGAGGAGAGAATCCTGAGACGGACGGGAGAACCCCTGTTAAGGAACTCGGCAAAATGACCCCGTAACTTCGGGAGAAGGGGTGCCTCGAAAGAGGTCGCAGAGAATAGTCACAAGCGACTGTTTAGCAAAAACACAGGTATCTGCGAAAGCGAGAGCTGACGTATAGGTGCTGACGCCTGCCCGGTGCTGGAAGGTTAAGGGGAAGTGTTAGGGGAAACCCGAAGCAGAGAACCGAAGCCCCAGTAAACGGCGGCCGTAACTATAACGGTCCTAAGGTAGCGAAATTCCTTGTCGGGTAAGTTCCGACCCGCACGAATGGCGTAACGACTTGTGAGCTGTCTCAACAGGGGGCCCGGTGAAATTGAAGTATGTGTGAAGATGCACATTACCCGCGACTGGACGGAAAGACCCCGTAGAGCTTTACTGTAACCTGACATTGGATTTTGATAACGGATGTACAGGATAGGTGGGACGCTAAGAAGCGAGGACGTCAGTCTTCGTGGAGCGGCCGTTGGGATACCACTCTTCTGTTATTGAAATTCTAACTTCAAGCCGTGAACCGGCGGAAGGACAGTGTCAGGCGGGCAGTTTGACTGGGGCGGTCGCCTCCGAAAGAGTAACGGAGGCGCTCAAAGGTACCCTCAGAATGGATGGAAACCATTCAAAGAGCGTAAAGGCAGAAGGGTGCTTGACTGCGAGACTGACAAGTCGAGCAGGTACGAAAGTAGGACTTAGTGATCCGGCGGTATAGAGTGGAATTGCCGTCGCTCAACGGATAAAAGCTACCTCGGGGATAACAGGCTGATCTCCCCCAAGAGTCCACATCGACGGGGAGGTTTGGCACCTCGATGTCGGCTCGTCGCATCCTGGGGCTGAAGCAGGTCCCAAGGGTTTGGCTGTTCGCCAATTAAAGCGGCACGCGAGCTGGGTTCAGAACGTCGTGAGACAGTTCGGTCCCTATCCATCGTGGGCGTAGGACACATGAGAGGAGCTGCTCCTAGTACGAGAGGACCGGAGTGGACGCACCACTGGTGCAACTGTTGTCGTGCCAACGGCACAGCAGGGAAGCGAAGTGCGGACGGGATAAACGCTGAAGGCATCTAAGCGTGAAGCCCCCCTCAAGAAGAAGTGTCCCATTCGAAAGAAGTAAGACCCCTGGAAGACTACCAGGAGATAGGTCATCGGTGGAAGAGCAGTAATGTTTGGAGCTTGATGATACTAATCGGTCGAGGGCTTGATCTAAGAAGCGGCTGGAAAGAGCTGTGAGAGAAACTTAGAAGAGGCCAACGTAAAAGAGCGTACGAGAGTACGGAAAAGCGAGATTGGTTGAAGAGCGCAGGATGTTGGAAGGCTGGGTGTGCAGTTTTCAAGGTACGAAGACCTTGAGAGATTTCCGGTGGCAATGGCGAAGGGGATCCACCTGTTCCCATACCGAACACAGAAGTTAAGCCCTTATGCGCCGATGGTACTTGGCTGGTGACGGCCCGGGAGAGTAGGTCGCTGCCGGATTCCATTCAGAAAAGAGAGTCGAAAGTGGCTCTCTTTTTTGTCGTTGTGGGAAGTTCGCGGCGCGAATGGAGCGGCGCAGCGCGGGGACGGTCGTTCGGCGTACAGAAAGATTCCATAAAATCAAGGCTTGCGTCTTTATCGCATCTTGTATATAATAGAGAGCAGAATGTTTATGCGCACTTCGAAAGGAAGAGAATGACGATGAACAAGTGGCTGAAACTCACGGCGATGCTGATGGCTTTGCTGATGTTGGCGGGCTGTAACCTGATTGCGACCGATCCGGTGCTGGATGCCCAGCAGACTGTTGCACAGGTTGGCAATACGAAGATTACAAAGGGCGAATGGCTCGAACAGGCCGACAACATCCTTTACAATACACAGATGATGTATGAAGTGTATTATGGAATGCAGTATGACGTCACCAACAGTCAGTACATCGCGGCGGCACGTGCGCAGGCGATCGAAAACCTGATCACCCAGGAAGTCATCATGCAGAAGGCGGCTGCCGAAGGACTGGACGTGCTGAGCGAGGAAGAACAAAAACAGCTCGACGAAGACGTGGCCAGCAACATGGAATCCTATATAGAAGGCTACAAGAGCCTTTACTTTGCGGACACCGAGCTTGAGGGCGAGGCGTTGACAGAAGCCATTGCTGCGCGCATGGCGGAAGATGGCATTAAAGAAGCCGATTTTGCCGATGCGCTCAAAAAGCAGATGATCTCTGAAAAAGTATATAACTTCGCGATCGAGGGCGTCGAGGTGACGGAGGAAGAAGCGAAGGCCGAGTACGAGGCACAGCTGGCCTCGCAGCAGACGACGCTTGAGGCGACGCCCACGCTTTACGCCAGCTACGTGTCAAACGGCACGACGCTGTATTTCGTGCCGGAGGGCTATCGCGGTATCAAACAGATTCTGATCAAGCTGGACAGCGAAAAGGCCAGCGAGATCAATTCTTTGCAGACCACGATCAACACGAACACGACGGCGCTCACGAGCTTGCAGACCCAGCTGGACGAGCTTAAGAACCCTGCGGAGGGATCGGAGAACACCGCAACTCCGGGCGAGATTGAGGCGAGCGTTACGACCCTGGAGGAGCAGATTGCCCTAAATCAGGCAGAGACGGCCGACGCGCAGGCCAAGCTGGATGCGCTGAAGACGGAAGCTTATGCGGCGATTCAGGATAAGGCGAACGAGGCGCTCGAAAAGGCCAAGGCCGGCGAGGACTTCGATTCTCTGATCGAGACCTACAACGACGATGCGGGCATGACGCAGGAGCCCTATAAGACGACGGGATACCCGGTCTGCGAAGGCCTGACGACGTACGTAACCAGCTTCCAGAACGCGGCGATGGCGTTGGAAAACGTTGGCGACGTTTCGGATCTGGTAGAGTCCAGCTACGGTTATCACATTCTCCAGTACACGACGGACATTCCTTCCGGACCTGTAGCCTTTGAAGAGGTGGCGGAGACGATCCGGGAGAGTCTGCTTAGCCAGAAGCAGAACGATACGTATACGGCGAAGCTGGACGAATGGACAAAGGCTTCGAAGGTTACGAAGAATAAGAAACTGCTCGAAAGCAAGTAAAACCGGCCGGCGCGGCCCGCCGCACACTCGTGCGGCGGGCTTTTCAATCGTTTCGTAAAGGAGGAGGAGCACGATAAAGAAGGTAAAAAAGGAGGGCCTGTCCCATCGGTTGGGCCTGTATTTTCTGGGAAATTTGTCCACGAGAATCCTGTCGACGCTTCTGGTTCCTCTGTACGCCTTTAAGATCGCAGCGGGCGACCTGGGAGATTACGACTTTGCCCAGACGCTGCAAAATATCATCGTCCCCATTCTGTACATGACCATCTGGAACGGGGCGCTTCGCTTTATGCTTATGCGAAAGACAGAAGCGGAGCGCGAACATACCGCGGCGATCACGGTTCGCTTTACGCTCGTCATGAGCCTTGTGGGCGCGCTGCTGCTCTATTCTCTGCACTTCCTGGGCGTGTTCAGGATTCCCTATATCCATGCACAGGTGCTGATGATCGTCACGTTCGGTATGGCGCACACCTGGCTGCACATGGCGCGTGGGCTTGAAGAGAACAACACGTTCGTCATCGCGAGCGTACTGGGGACCAGCGTGAACCTCTCTCTCAACTTTTTCCTGATCTTTTTCTTAAACCGAGGTTTGGACGCGCTTTTTACAGCCTCCATCCTGAGCAACGTGTGTTCTTTTCTGACCGTGGAATTACGTCTTCGAATTATCCGCAAGACGCGCGGCGCGGCTTTTTCCAAGAACCTGTTCAAACGAATGGCAATCTACTGCGTTCCCCTTATTGCGGGGGAAATATCCGCCTGGTTCATTTCCGGCTTTGGAAGGATGCTCGTGCGTACGGAACTG
The DNA here is from genome assembly GCF_900199405.1 of Beduinella massiliensis. NCBI lineage: Bacteria > Bacillati > Bacillota > Clostridia > Eubacteriales > Beduinellaceae > Beduinella > Beduinella massiliensis. Next base: position 2,687,914 of record NZ_LT963430.1, on the reverse strand, counting down.
GGGGCTGAAATGGCGGGGCTTTATGCTTTTTCCAATAAATTCAGCAATTTGGTCACGATCCTGGGTTCCGTCGTCACGATGGCGCTCACGGAGGAAGTATTCGTGCGCTCCCGCACGGAGGAAGAACGAGTTGGAGGATACCTGTCGGAAAAAAGCACGCAGGTGTTTTGCGTCTTTACCGCGATGCTCATGGTGATGGCACCCTGCCTAGCCGCATTTTACAGGATCATCGCCGCCACGGCCTACGCACAGTCGCAGGAAATCACGTTCTGGCTCGTCGGTTATGCCGTGATGATGGCGATGGCAAACAACATAGAGGGCTGCTTTTGCATGCAGGGAAAAACACAATATTCCCTCATTACATCGCTTATTGGAGCAGGGACGACGATTCTTTTGTCGAACTTTTTAATAGCAAGCTGGGGAATGACCGGCGTTGCGGTCGCACAATTGGTAGGAGCGACGGTTATGTTCGGGCTTCGCTACTGGATCGCCCGAAGGATAGCCCGTTTTTCACTTCGTTTTGCTATTCCTGTGCTGCAAAGCGTTCTCTTCGCGGCAAGCGGAATGGCCTGTATGCGTTGGGGGTGGGCGGCGATTGGAACGAGTCTTATCATCAATGGCGGTGCTGCCCTGGCGGCGAATCGCGCGCTTATCGCCAGCGTTTGGAGCGCGCTGAAAGGAAAGCTGCGCCGCTGAGCGAAAAGCCGTAGGGGACATATTTCGTGCCGGTTAAATTCTATCGGGCATTTGAACGTGCCGCAGCCCATATTTTATGGGCGATCGCGAAAAAGGGCTTAAAGGATCGTTTTATTTTTATTTTTTTGTTTTCAGGGCAGGAAAAAGCGCGAATCGTGTTGAAAAACGAATGGCTAGTTTAAAGAATTTATGAAGACGCGGAAAGCGGCCGCGAATAGATTCCCTGTGTCCCTGTGGGGACGGGGACCGGCGGATGAGAAAGAGGAAGTGACGTAATGACGGACAAGGAGCAGGTCATCAACGAGTTGGTGGAATCAGGAAAGCGCAAGGAGAAGCTGACCGTTAAAGAGATAAATGACGAGCTCGAAAAGGGCGAATTCGACGCTGCGGAAATCGATAAGCTGTATGAATTGCTTGAGGCAAATCACATACCGGTGGTCGACGAGGGGCAGACCAGCACGGACGAGGTCGTGCTTACGCAGGATTCGATCGAGGTATTCGAGACGAGCCTGTCCGCGGCCGGCGTGCCGGTGGACGATCCCGTCAAGCTCTATTTAAAGGAGATCGGCGCGGTGCCGCTGCTCACGAGCGAGGAAGAGCGCGAGCTTGGCGCGAAGATTTTGGAGGGCGGCGAAGAAGGCGCCCTGGCCAAGCAAAAGCTGATCGACGCGAACCTCAGACTGGTAGTGTCCGTCGCCCGTCGGTACGTGTGCCGCAGCATGCAGTTTCTCGATCTGATTCAGGAGGGCAACCTCGGCTTGATTAAGGCTGCCGAAAAGTTCGATTACACAAAGGGTTTCAAGTTCTCGACCTATGCGACATGGTGGATTCGTCAGGCGATCACCCGTGCCATCGCAGACCAGGGACGCACGATTCGTATCCCGGTTCATATGGTCGAAGCGATCAACCGGGTGAAGAAGGCCAGCAATCGGCTGCTGAACGCGACGGGCCGTGAGCCGTCGAGCGAGGAGGTGGCGGCTGAACTGGGCATGCCGGTGGAAAAGGTTCAAGAGATCATGCGCGCTTCGCAGGAGCCGGTGAGCCTTGAGACGCCGATTGGGGACGAGGGCGACAGCCACTTGGGTGACTTTATTCCGGACGACGACGCGCCGCCGCCTCAGGAAGCCGTATCGCGCACGCTGCTGCGCGAGCAGCTTTCCAGCGTTTTAGACACGTTGACGCCGCGCGAAGAAGAGGTGCTTGCGCTGCGCTTCGGTCTCAAGGACGGACGCGCGCGCACGCTGGAGGAGGTTGGACGCGAGTTTAACGTGACCCGCGAACGCATCCGTCAGATCGAAGGAAAGGCGCTGCGAAAGCTGCGACATCCCAGCCGCAGCAAGAAGCTGCGCGACTTTCTGGACTGAATCTACCAGGGAGCGGCAATGAGCCGCTCCTTGATTTTTTATACCGGGGATGGTAAGATAAAGCCATTGTGTGATCCCGTGAAAATAAACGGCTTTATCGCAGAACAGCGGAAGAGAGGAATAGAGGAATGGATGGATATAAAAAGGTAAGGGCGGCGCTTTCGATGAAGCGCGTGCTGCTTCCGATGCTGACGGTTTTAGCGCTCTGCTATCCGGTGCACGCCGCGGTGAGCTACCTTACGGCCGCCGCCATCGTCGCGATCTGCGCGTTGTGCGATCTGCCGGCGGTGCTGTACGGCTACGTCTTCCTCTTTTGGATGGACGAGGTCATGCCCTTCGCCCCTTTGGGTGGGTCGATCGTGCGCGTTATGCAGCTTGCCTTGGGCGTGCGCCTGATCGTCACCTTTTTCCGCAAGCGCCTGTGGATTCAAAAGAGCGACGCTGCCCTTGCGGCTTTCGGCGCGGTCGCCTGTGCGGTCGGTTACATTTCCCATGGATTGACGGGTGAGATGCTGAGCTTTGGCCTTAATATGGGGCTGTTCTGGCTTGTGCGCATCGTGCTGCGCGCGCGGGCGGACGCGCCCTCGGTCGTGCGCGGCATGCTGCGAACCTATACCTATGGTGCGTTGGCGGCGATTGCGGTCGGATTCACGCAGCAGCGGTTCGTGACGCTGCTGCTGGAGGACTTCACCAGCAGTTACGCCCGCTTTATGGGGACGTTTGAACCGAATTTTATGGCGGCGTTCCTCAGCGCTTCAATTTTGATCTGGATGGCGCTGGATTGGGAGCAGTCCGTGGTGGACATGGCTGTCCTGGGTGTGATGGGCGGCGCGTTGGTTTCCACCTTCTCGATGACCGGCATGCTGTGCTTTGCGCTTGCCTCCCTCTTCATGCTGATCCGCATGCGCAGGGGGATGCGCAGGGTGTTGATCCGAGTCGGGCGCGCGCTGCCGGTGGCTCTGGCGGTCGTCGCGTTGTTCTCGGGCTTCGTATCCCTGAAGGGCATGGACTACTTCGCCCGCGGCATCATCACGGAGGACATGCACGAGCACGCGTATAAGCTGACCTACGAGGACTACGTCTACGCACGCGACAATGGGATCGACTTTTTGTCGGTTTCCAAGCCTGCCAGCGAGCTCCTCAGCGAGGAAGAGCGGGTGGCGGATGTCGAAAAGCAGATGGGGGCGCTCTCAAATCCCGTTCAGCAAAACGCGCTGCTGACCCGCATTCGGGAAGCCTTTGAACGCATCGCAAGCGGAGATTTGGATGAGCTTACCTCCGGCAGGTATGGCCTGGCGCGTATGAAGCTGAATGACTTTGCGGCGCTTGCGCCTTGGCAGAAGGCCCTGGGGGCGGGCCCGGACGCGGTGATGACCTATCAGGTGAACGTAAAGCAGCGAAATTACACGCACAACAGCTGGTTGGACGCGCTGTACAGCTTCGGCATCGTAGGCTTTGCGTTCCTGATCGCGTGGATCGCCCTGGCGATGAAACGCAGCACGCTCGCAGGTGTACAACTGACAGGGAGTACCGCGTTGGCGGCCCAGCTTGGGCGGGTGGCGCTGATGCTCAGCGCGATGACGCTCTCCATACACATCAACCGAACGTTTCTGTTCTTCTTTTTCATGGGGTGAGCCACTTGGAAAAATTGGAAGGACTTGCGCCGTTTCTCGCCCGGGAGCCGGCGCTGTATATAGACATGCTGGAAGGCCTGCGGCGCAGGACGGCGGTATCCCTTCGAGCGGATGCGCAGGGCGCTCTGGTGTACAATGCGCAGGCGGACGTCCACATGCTCTGCTCCGAGAGCCTGGAAGCGGCGGAGCGTCTGCTTGAAGGTATGGCGATACGCAACCTGGTGGTGCACGAGATGCACGCGCTTGGCGCGGCACAGCGGAGGGGATTGCAAGGGACGCTGCGCTATCATCACGCCGCTTACCTTCAAGCAAACTTTCCCCCGGCAGAAGGTGGAGCAGCGCAATGCAGGCTTCAAGCGCTGGACGAGCGGCACGCGGCATTCGTAGCCTCGCATTATCACAGCCTCGACGGGACGGAGTACGTGTACGAGCGCATCCGCGCCGGGATGATGACCGGCGCCTTTTGGTACGACCAACTCGCCGGCTTTATCGGGGAGCACGATGAAGGGGCGATCGGCATGCTGGAGGTGCTGCCCGCGTATCGAAGGGGCGGCGTCGCCTATGCGCTGGAGCGCGACGCGATCTGTCGGGCGCTGAATGCCGGAAAATGGCCGTACTGTCAGGTGGTGGAGGGGAACGAGGCCTCGCTTCGCCTGCAGGGAAAGCTTGGTTTTACGATTTCGGCGCCTGTGGTGACCTGGATGGTGAAAGAAAGGGAGCATTAACGGATGAACAGGAAAATCGCCTTTATTCTAGTCTGCTGTCTCGCCCTGTGCTGCTTTGGCAGCGCGCATGCGGAGCGGGCGCCTTACGTCGCGCAGATCGTCATCGACGATACGATTTCGGAGTACAGTTACTACTACGACCACGCGGCCGTGCTCGACGCGCTCGACGATTTGATCGACGATCCGGCGAATCGCGCGGTCTTCCTCTATCTGAACACGCCGGGCGGCAGCATGTACGAGGTGGACGAGCTGTACACCAAGCTGATGCAGTACAAGGAATACACGGGCAGGCCCGTGTACGCCTTCGCGGCGCAGCGTGCGATGTCGGGCGGGATGTACGTCGCGATGGCCGCGGACAGGATCGCGGCCGCGCGCATGAGCGAGCTGGGTTCTATCGGCGTAATCGTCTCGCTGACGAGCGAGGCAGGGCTCTACGAGAAGCTGGGAATTGAGGAATACACCGTCACATCGGGCAGAAACAAGGACTTCGGCTGGCCGGAGCTGACGGAGGAGCAGCGCGCGTTCCTGCAGGACATGGTGGACGAATCGTTCGACATCTTCGTGGAGATCATCTGCGCGTCGCGAGGTCTCACGAAGGAGCAGGTGCTCGTATTTTCGGACGGGCGGGTTTTTACGTCGCGCATGGCCCGACAGTACGGCCTGATCGACGAGGTGCTTTCCTACGAGGAGGCGCTGGACGACCTGTACGACACGTATGGTCTCGACGATATAAAGCTTGTCGACTATCCCAAGGCGGACGTCCATACGCCGGGCGCGGAGGATGACGGAGACGAAGCGGGCGAGGACGGGAACCTGCTGGACTGGCTGCAAAACCGCCTTTCGCTGAATCTGCGGGGACGCTTGGCGGCCATCTCGCGCATGCCGAGGCGCATGGCGATTGCCCGCTGAAAATTTTGGGCGCACAGCAGACATTGTGCGCCCGATTTCGTCTAATCTGTGGCGAGCTTGCGCAGGAAGGAGTCCGTCGTAACCAGACCGGAACGGTTGAAACGTCCCAGATGATAGAGGGTATCCGGATCGCGCGTTACGCGGTTGACGCGCTCCTCGCAGGACAGGGCGGCTTCAAAGCCCATGTCGCGAAGAAGCCCGGGCGCCTGTTCGGAAATGAGGCCGAAGGGGTAAGCGAACGCGGTAGCGGTGACCCCGGCGCGTTTGAGGAGCTGCTCCTGCATCCGCGTCAGATCTCCCCGAAAGGCCGCTTCGTATTGCGCTGCGGTTTCGCCCTGCTTGCGGCCGCTGCCACGGCGGGCGGAGAGCGCGTGCATGTCGTACGAGTGGTTTTGAATTTCGACAAATCCGGAATCGGCGAGCGTGCGGATGTCCTGCCAGGTCAGGTAGGCGTATTGAGGGTTGGGGTCGCTCTGCGCCTCCGCCATGTCGGCGTAGGCTCCCACGACGGAGACTACGGCGCGAAGCCCGTACTGCTTTAGCAGCGGCAGTGCGTAGGCGAGCACCGCGAGCTGACCGTCGTCAAACGTGATCATCAGGGGTTTGGGCGGCAGCTTCGTGCCAAAGCGCACGTAATCGACCAGGTCGGATACGACCACCGTTTCATAGCCTGCCGCCTGATAGGCCGCGAAGTCAGCCTCAAGCTGTGCGACGGAGACGACGTAGGGGCCTACATGCTTGGACCCCTTCTGCACCCCGTGATACATGACGACGGGCAGCCGCACGGATTCCTGTGAGACGCTGGTGGAATCCACGGGTTTTACGCCGGATGGCAGGTAAAGAAATAGGACGAGCGTCAGCGCCCATACGGCACATAGCGCCTGCCAATGGCGCCTGTAAAAAGCGACGAGCAATGAAATCGCCTCCGCTAAACGCTATGCCGGATGGCAGGGGCGCATGCACCAGAGGAAAGGATGCGAACGATTTTGGAAATTAAAGAAGCGCTGCGCGCGCTTCCGGGCAGCATTTCGTATTATTACGAGGACCTCATTACGGGCGCGGTGGAAACATTCGAGGCGGAGCGTCCACAGGTAGCGGCAAGCGTCATCAAGCTGCCGATCCTGGTCGAGGCGATGCGCCAGATAGACGCGGGAGAGGCGAATCCTGACGAGCGGTTCATCGTCACGGGCGAGCAGAAGATGCCCTCCTGCGGCGCGCTCAGCTACATGCACGACGGTCTCGCGGTGACACTGACGGATCTGGCGACGCTGATGATCATCCTGAGCGACAACACGGCGACGAATCTTTTGATCGACAGGCTGGGCATGGAAAACGTCAATCGAACGGCAGGGGCGCTCGGACTGGAGCAGACCTGTCTTCGCCGCAGGCTTTTTGATGCGGAGGCCAGCGCAAGGGGCATTGAAAACACGGTGAGCGCGCGCGACATGGGGCGGTTGCTTTCCGGAATGTACCGGGGTCAGGTCGCCTCGGAGCACGCCTCGGCGGCGATGCTGAAAATGCTCGCCAACCAGAGGCTTAACGGCAAGCTGCCCTTCTACCTGCATGCGCTGGGGATTCCTGTGGCGCACAAGACCGGCGAGGACAGCGGCATAACGCACGACGTGGGAATCGTCTATGCCGGGCGTCCATTCGTCGTGTGCATCCTGACAAGCGGAACGGACGTCGCCCGGGCGGAACGCACGATGCAGGACGTCGCCCTGGCGCTTTACAGGAGGGCGGAAGCTTGAAGAAAATCGCATTTTTCAAAAAAGGCGCCGCGTGCTTTGCGCTCGCCTTCGCGGCGGTACTGGGACTGGCGATCCCCGGAAACGGCGAATCCTTGTCCCTCACGACGGGCATGCCGACGGATAAGCCGTACAAGCCCGTGATGGTCAATCTGGACAACGAACCGGCGGCACGCCCGCAGATCGGCCTGGCGGCTGCGGACGTCGTCTACGAGATGGTTCTCTACGAAGGCGGGTATACGCGCTATACCGCGGTCTATAACGACCGCATGCCGGAGTACGTGGAGGGCGTGCGCAGCGCGCGAATCTGCCATGTGGACCTGTACAGCGACTGGGGCGGCGCATTTGTCTTCAACGGTGTGCAGGAAAAAGCAGGCACAGACACGTACGAGTACATCAAAAAAGGCCATCCGATCCTGCAGGAATGGGATGGCATCAAGAGCACGGCGTATTATTCACGCGACGAAAGCCGCGAGAGCCCGCACAACGTACGCTTTGCGCTGGCGCAGGCCATGGAAGCAACGAAATTTGAAAAGAAAGTGAAGGCGCGTTCCCCGCTGCGCTTTGACGCGGAAAACCCGACGCGCCAGGGAGACGACGTGACCGAATTCGCGATCCCCTACCGCGTGGGCAGCTACCATCCTTCCTACCTGTACGACGCGGAAAAGGATTCCTATAGACGCTATTATAACGGGCGGCCCATGAACGACGGCATCAGCAAAACGCCCATCACCTGTCAGAACGTGATCGTGATGACGGCGAAGCTGGAATGGTACGACGAAGACGACGAGCGTCCGCTTTACACCCTTACGGGCGGCGGCGCTTGCACCTACTTCACGGGCGGAAAGCGCTTTGAGGGATCCTGGAAGCGGGACAAGGGGGCGGATGTGACGCAATTCCTGGATGCAGAGGGAAACGAAGTGCGATTCACTCCGGGCAAGACGTTTATACAGATCGTGCCGGAAGGACAGCGGATCGACATTCTGGGATGACGCGCCGCCCTCAAGGAAGCAACGGAAAATCAATACGGCCGCTCAAAAGCGGCGACCGCTTCGCGCAGAGCCTCATTGGCCTGCGCGATTTTTTCTGTGCTGGTGACCCGTCCCTCATCTTCCGCCATCGCGCGCACGACCTGCTCGTTCATCTCGGGATCGTGGTGGGAGTAGTCCGTGTAGCGGTTCAGGTCGAGAATCCACTCTTCGCGCGCCGCAAAGTCGTAGAGACGCACATTTTCGTAGGCGAGCAGCCGCGAGGCGAGCTGCTCGCGGGCCCAAAGCTGGGTTTCAAGGTTGCCCGCATCGTGTTGGAGCACCCAGTAGACCACGCTATAGGGCGGAAAGTACACGTAGAAGGTCGTCTGCGGATGTTCGGCGATATAAGGTTCCAGATGCCGCGCCCAGTTCGTAAGCACGCGCTCGGAAAAATAGTCCGGGGACTTCATTTCGTATTGATAGGCGTTAAAGTCGTAGGAGGCGAGTGTGCTTTCACGCGAGAAGTGCACGTCCGACCAGGCGAACATGGCGTCCCGCGGATTTTCGGGCAGGCCTCCGCGCAGATTATAGCGCAGCGTAGAGCCGATCTCGTCCACGAGAACGCGCAGGTTGAGCACATAGCGCACGTCGTCCAGGGGGTCCGCGTTCCAGAGGTATTCAGGCAGCGGGCTGGAGGGACGGTCGTACGGCATCGCAAAGCTGGTGACGTCCAGGCAGTAGAAGACCGCCGCCATCGAATGGTTTTCGAAGGCCAAATCCATCACCCGGGCGTAATTGTAGGGATAGCCCCCCTTGAAGGGCAGTTTGACGGACCGAACGCCAAAGTGCTCGTCCAGCGATGAGGCGCGGGTATTCTCGACCATGGAGGAGCCGAGCAGCACGGCGTCGTAGTCGTAATGGCGGGCGATGCCGCTGTTGCAGTAAACCTGGTTGTCGTAAAGCGGCGTGTAGAAAGACGCCTGCCGGTAGTGCTCGAAGGGGTCGACGACGTAGACCGTCCCGGCCGACAGAAGCAGGAGCAAAAGCAGGGAGAAAAGCGTGATGATCGTCCAGTGCTTAAAGCGCAGGGCGGTACCCTCTGTCATAAAATGCAGCCTCTTTACAATAGATTTGTTCTATTATAGCGCACGCGGCGCGCGCGGCGCAAGGGCGGCGAAGGCTTGACAGATTGCATATAAAATCTGTGTCGAATCTTGTCAGATCACCGCTTGTATTAAGGGAGCATGAAGCTGTATAATCATGAAACGACGATCATCAAGTTTTATGAACAATTTTGCGGAGAGAAGGCGTTTTGATTGCCCACCCAGATGGAAGACCGGGAGCTTTTGCTTTCCTTTACGCAGTCCTTTATCGAATCGGTGCTGATTCCCTTTCAGACGATGTTCAGAAAGCGGCTAAGCAGCATGCAGCTTCGGGTGATGCTCTTTCTTTGCAGAAAGGGCCCCAGCACGATGACGGAGCTGTCGGAGGCGATGTCCGTTCCGCGCCAGCAGACGACGCAGATCGTGGACCGGCTGCACGAGATGGGGCTGGTGGAGCGCGTGCGCGAGGAGAGCGACCGGCGGGTGGTGCGCATCCGCTGGAGCGCGGAAGGGCACCGCTATTTCGACCCGATTTGTGACCGTTTTTATGAGGACATGAGCGCGCGCGTGCACGCGCTGGCGCCCGAGGAGGCGGAAGCCTTTCTCGAAGCGGTGCGGACGCTGGTGCAGCTGCTGCCCCAGATGGGAGAGGAAAGAGAGGACTTGGCCCAATGAACGAAAGAAACATGCTGCACGTCGGTCTTGACGTGGGCTCTACGACGATCAAGTGCGTCGTGCTCGACGAGCGCGAGCAGATCGTCTATTCTTCCTATGAGCGGCACTTTGCGCTCATCACGCAAAAGACGTTGGAGCTGATCGAAACCGTCAACCGCGAGGTCGTGCACGGCGCACCGGTGACGCTGACGGTTTCCGGCTCGGCGGGCATGGGCATGGCGCAGGGGGCCGGTCTTCCGTTCCTGCAGGAGGTGTACGCCACCAAGCTGGCCGCAGACCGGTGGCTTCCGGGCACGGACGTCATCATCGAGCTGGGCGGCGAGGATGCGAAAATTCTCTTTTTGCAGGGCTGCATGGAAGTGCGCATGAACGGTTCGTGCGCGGGCGGAACCGGCGCATTCATCGACCAGATGGCGACGCTGCTGGGCGTGACGCCGGCGGTCATGGACGAATTGGCGGAGAAGGCGGCACGCACCTACACCATCGCTTCGCGCTGCGGGGTTTTCGCCAAGACGGATATCCAGCCGCTGCTGAACCAGGGCGCGGCGCACGAGGACATCGCCCGTTCGATTTTCATGGCGGTCGTCAATCAGACGATTGCCGGGCTTGCGCAGGGCCGTCCCATCGAAGGAAAGGTCGTCTACCTGGGCGGCCCGCTCACATTTCTGCCGCAGCTGCGCGCCTGTTTCGATCAGGCGCTCGGGCTCAAGGGGCTCAGCCCGCAAAACGCGCTTTACTACGTCGCGCTGGGGGCCGCGAGCCACCACGAGGAGCCGCTGCGGCTGGAGGAGGCCATCGGGCGGCTGAAGGCATTTCATGCGGGGGAGGCGTACAACGCCCTGCCGCCGCTCTTTGAAACCGAGGCGGAGTATCAGGCGTTTGAAGAGCGCCACGCGAAGGACGCCGTTCCCATTCTCGACCCCGGCACCTACGCGGGCGACGCCTTCCTGGGAATCGACGCGGGCTCCACGACGCTCAAGTGCGCCGTGACGGACGGGGATGGACGATTGCTGCTGACGAGCTATCAATCGAACAGCGGCGACCCGGTGCCGCTCATCCGCGACTTCCTGCTGACGCTCTTCACGAAGTATCCACGGCTCAACGTGAAAAAGGCCGCGGTGACCGGGTACGGCGAGGAGCTGATCCAGCAGGCGTTCGGCGTCGATTACGGCCTGGTGGAGACGGTCGCGCACTTTACCGCGGCCAAGGCGTTCATGCCGGACGTGGACTTCGTCATCGACATCGGCGGGCAGGACATCAAGTGCTTTAAGATTCACGGCGGCGTCATCGATAATATCTTCCTCAACGAGGCCTGTTCCTCTGGGTGCGGTTCGTTCCTGCAAACCTTTGCGAGCGCTCTGGGCTATTCCATCGCGGATTTTGCAAAGCTCGGGCTCAAGGGACGCAGGCCCGTCGATCTGGGCTCGCGCTGCACGGTATTCATGAATTCTTCGGTCAAGCAGGCACAGAAGGACGGTGCGGACGTGAGCGACATCTCCGCCGGGCTTTCCATTTCCGTCGTAAAGAACGCGCTGTACAAGGTCATCCGCGCGACGAGCGCGGAGCAGCTGGGGCGGCGCATCGTCGTGCAGGGAGGCACGTTCCTCAACGACGCCGTCCTGCGCGCCTTTGAGCAGGAACTGGGCGTACAGGTCGTCCGCCCGGACATCGCGGGGCTGATGGGTGCTTACGGCGCCGCGCTGCATGCCCGCACGCTCCATGCTCTAAAGGGCGGAGAGACGACGCTCTGCACGCAGGAGGAACTGGCGCATTTTGCGCACGAGACGCGCACATCGCAGTGCGGTCTGTGCGAAAACCATTGCCGCCTGACGGTGCACACGTTCCCCGGCGGGCGCCGGTACATCGCGGGCAACCGCTGCGACCGGCCGACGACGGGCAAGGCGCAGGATCTGGCGGACATGAACCTGTACGCCTACAAGCGCGAGCGCCTTACGCAGATGGCGGCAACGGCGGACACCGCGCAGGGCGGCCGGCCGCGCATCGGCCTTCCGATGGGCCTGAACATGTTCGAGATGCTGCCGTTCTGGACCGCCTTCTTTGAAAAGCTCGGCTTTGAGGTCGTGATTTCGCCGCTCTCCAGCCGCAGGCTGTACGTGGCGGGGCAGGCGACGATCCCCTCGGATACGGTGTGCTTCCCGGCAAAGCTCATGCACGGACACGTGGAGGCGCTGGTCGCCGCGGGGGTAGACACGATCTTCTACCCCTGCATGAGCTACAACTTCGACGAAAAGCTGGGCGACAACCACTACAACTGCCCGGTCGTCGCTTACTATCCCGAGGTGCTTTCCGCCAACATGCCGCACCTTTCGGGCATCACGTTCATCAAGGATTACGTGGGCATCCATCGCAGGCGTGATTTCCCGCGCAAGATGACCGAGATCCTGACACGCTATTTCCCGAACCTCTCCCTGAAAGCGGTGAAGACGGCTTCGGACGCGGCCTACGCGGCGTATGAAAGCTACATGCGGGACGTCCGGGAAAAGGGCGAGGAGATCGTGCGCCGGGCGCGCGCGGAGGGCAAGCCCATCATCGTGCTGGCGGGCCGTCCCTATCACGTGGATCCGGAGATCAACCACGGTATCGACCGGCTGATCGCGGGCTTTGGCGTCGCGGTGGTGACGGAGGACGCGCTCGCCTGCCACATGAAGAAGGAAGCGACGGGCGTGCTCAACCAGTGGACGTATCATGCGCGGCTCTACGCGGCGGCGCGCTATATCGCAGGGCAGGAGGACATGAACCTCGTGCAGCTCGTGTCCTTCGGGTGCGGTGTAGATGCGATCACGACCGACGAGGTTCGCGAAATCCTGGAGGGGGAAGGCAAGATCTATACGCAGATCAAGATCGACGAGATCACGAACCTGGGCGCGGTCAAGATCCGTCTGCGCAGCCTGTTCGCGGCCATCGAGCAGCAACAGCTGGCAAAGGGGAGGAAAGCGGAATGAGCACCACCACCAAGCACGCGGTATACACCAAGGAGATGCATGAGGAGGGTTACACCATCCTCATCCCCAATATGGCTGAGATCCACTTTGAGCTCGTCCGAAACGTATTCGAGCTGTACGGCCACAAGACGGTGCTGCTGACGAACAGCGGCCCGAGCGTGGTGCAGGAAGGTCTCAAGTACGTGCACAACGACACCTGCTATCCCGCGCTGCTCGTCATCGGGCAGATGATGGACGCGCTGCACTCCGGCAAGTACGACCTGCACAAGGTCGCGCTCATCATTACACAGACGGGCGGCGGCTGCCGCGCGAGCAACTATATCCACCTGCTGCGCAAGGCGCTGAAAAAGGCGGGGCTGGAATACATTCCGGTGATTTCGCTCAACCTCTCCGGCCTGGAATCGTCCAGCGGCTTCAAGCTGACGATCCCGATGCTCCGCCGTGCGATCGCCGCGCTGGTTTACGGCGATTGCCTGATGCACCTTGCGAACCAGACGCGGCCCTATGAAAACAAGAAGGGCGAGACGGACGCGCTGATTCAAAAGTGGATAGGGGAGCTGACGGATCAGTTCGCCAAAGGGCGCGGCATGCGTTCAGGCCCCATGCGCCAAAACCTGGAGCGCATCGCGGACGAATTTGACGCCATCGAGCGCGAGCACGAGAAGAAGACGCGCGTGGGCATCGTGGGCGAGATCTACGTCAAGTATGCGAGCCTTGGCAACAACAACCTGGAAGCTTTTCTGCGCGAACAGGACTGCGAATACATGGTACCGGGGATCATGGGGTTTGCGCTCTTTAAGACCGACAACCGCCTGGAAGACATCAAACTGTACGGCGGCAATCCCCTGAAATACGCGGTTTGCTCGATCCTCAAGCGTTTCCTGACGCACATGGAAACGATTCTGATCGAGACGATCAAGAAGCATCCCTCGTTTGTGCCCCCCTCTTCCTTTGAGCACACGAAGAGCCTCGTCAAGGACGTGATCGGCTACGGCAGTAAGATGGGGGAGGGCTGGCTGCTCACGGCGGAGATGATCGAGCTTACGGAAAACGGCTATGCCAACATCGTCTGCACGCAGCCGTTCGGCTGTCTGCCCAACCACATCTGCGGCAAGGGGATGATCCGAAAAATTCGCGAGCTGTACCCGAACGCCAACATCGTGCCGATCGATTACGACCCCAGCGCGACGCGCGTCAACCAGGAAAACCGTATTCGTCTGATGCTCTGCGTCGCCCGCGGCGAGCAGGAGAGCGGCGAAAACGTCCAGCCGGCTATGGCTTCCGGCGGGCTGGGGGATTAAGGCCGCGGCCGTTTTACAAAAATCCTCCTCAGCTCTAGGTCAGCCGCATTGGGCGGCCGCCTTGCGAATGATTTCGCAGGCGGCCGCTTTTCCGTTCGCTAAAAGGAGGCAAAAAGCGTGAGGATACGCACGTTCTGATTCAAAAAATCCTCATTCTTCGCATGAACCTGAGAAATAAATCTTGCGATTTAGGGCCTGATGTGGTACGCTAAAGACGGTTTTATTTGGGAGGACGAGGGATGGAGGATGACGAGCATGCCGGAAAATGAAGTACGTGTGGAAGAACTGAGCAGAGAGGCGGTATGGAAGAGCCTGATCTGCAAAATTGACGGCGTGCAGTCTGCACGCGTGGTCTTTGGGCCGCGCGGAGAAGCGGCGGAAATCCACGTGATCGCCGATGAGCGCCGCGGCGCCAAGCAGGTGACGCGCGACATCCAGTCCGCCCTGATGGCAGCCTTTGACGTCGAGGTGGACTACCGCGTGATCAGCGTCGCGCGCATCCCCGTGGAGGATAAGGCGCCTGAGATCGTTCCTCTGCACCGCGAGGTGCGCCTGTTATACGAAGGAATCGACCTTCACACCAAGCGCGACAGCATGTCGATCAGCGTCCGCCTTGGATATGAAGGAAAAGAATTTGAGGGGCTGGCATCCTGTCAAAATGGGGTTTTTTCGCGCCAACGCATGGTTGCGATGGCGACGGTTTGCGCGATCAATGAGTTCGCGGCCGACCCCGTCTTTGAATTGGTGGACGTACAAAGCGTGCTGATGAGCGGGCGCACCGCAATCCTGGTGAGCGTCGATTGCACGTGGGGCCACGAGCTGCTGTTGGGCAGCGCGTTCCTGCGGGACGATGCAGACAGGGCTGTCGTGAAAGCGACGATGGATGCGGTGAACAGGCGCCTGAGCTATCTGAAGCGTTCCCTTTGATGAAACAGATCCGGCGGCATACGGCATTCTTTAGCGTAGCGGATATAGCCTGCTGAACTAGCGGTAGGCAGAGCCTGTATAACAGGAGGCTATATCATGAAAAAGATCATGCTGGCCGTTTCAGCAGTGGCTTCGTTCCTGCTTTCTTCCGGCGCTTTCTTCGGCTGGAGATTCTAAGATCCCCATTCGGTTGACCTAAAAGCAACGCGCTGCCGGATCTGTTTCTCATATCGATTCCTGCGTGCGCCGTTTCCGTGAGCGGCTAGAGGTACATCATGAAAAAATGTCAGAAGGCCTATATCGCGTTTATCTTTATCATAGGTCTTGTCATAACGGCGGCGAATAGTCCGTCGATTCTTCTCGCCATCCGTCAGGCCGGGCTCCTTCAGGCTCTGCCGCGCATGATCGTCATGCTGGCGCTGATGGCGCTCTTTCGTTCCATGCCCTTGCAGCTTTCCAGCGAGCATATCGTCGATGTCTCCTTCATCATCGTGCTGACGGCTGTGCTGACGATGGGCGCGCCGACGGCGCAGCTGCTCTACGCGCTGAGCACGCTGCTCATGTTTTCCCGCGACGAAACGACCAAGCGCCACGGTCTCAGTATCCTGCACAAGCCGGTGCAGCTCACGTTTAACACCTGTATCGTCCTGATTGCTCTCTCGTTTGCGAACGTCGTGTTTATGTATCTGGGCGGAAACGGCGCGGATTTCCGGCTGCCGTATTCGATATTCACCAGCTTTTTGTACTCCGTCGTCGTCATGGTCGTCAACCTGATGCTTTTGATGGTGCTCTTTGCGCTGGGCGGGGAAGACGTGCGCGGGAGCGTGCGCGAGAACATCATGGGCATCCTGCCCAACGTGCTGGCGACCATGCCGATCGGCATTCTGCTCGCTTACCTCCTGCAGCTTCCGGGCGGCGAGTACATGCTGGCGATCTTCATGCTGCCGCTGATGCTGGCGCGCTATTCGTTCAAGCTCTATATCGACAGCAAGGAACAATACGTGCGAATGATTATGGCGCTTTCCAGCGCCATTGAAGCCAAGGATCCCTATACGGAGGGTCACTCGCGCCGCGTCAGCGAATACGCGGTGCGCATCGCGCAGGAAATGCATCTGTCCAGCGGGCGGGTGGACAACCTGCGCGTGGCGGCGCTCCTGCACGACATTGGCAAGATCGGCGTCAACGATCGGGTGCTCAACAAAAATGGCCCGCTCGATCCCGATGAGTGGAAGATCGTCCGTCAGCATCCGGAGACGGGCTATCGGATTGTCAGTCAGCTGAACCTTTCGGAGACGGCCAAAAGCGCGATTTTACACCATCACGAGCGCTTTGACGGGAAAGGATATCCGTCTGGGATTCCTTTGAGCGAGCTGCCGCTGGAGGTTGCGATTCTCTCCATCGCGGACGCCTTTGACGCCATGACGAGCGACAGGCCGTACCGCAAGGGGATGACAAAGCAAAAGGCGCTTTCGATTCTTCAGGAGGAAGCGGGAAACCAGTTTCACAGCGACGTGGTCAAGGCGATGGAGCGAATCGTTCAATCGATCGACCTTCCATAAGGGAGGAATACACATGATGCTTGTCTTTGCGCTTCCGCTGTTCCTCATGTGCGTGCTGCTCGCGCGCCGCAGGGGCGGCGGGCTTTCCAACCTGTCTGGAAGCGATGTCGCCTGGTTGGCGCTGCCCATAGGATCCTTCTTGCTGGAGGCTGCCTTTCAGGCGGCCTCCAGGTTTATCTTGATCCCTTCTCCGGTTC
The DNA here is from genome assembly GCF_900199405.1 of Beduinella massiliensis. Classification (NCBI taxonomy): domain Bacteria; kingdom Bacillati; phylum Bacillota; class Clostridia; order Eubacteriales; family Beduinellaceae; genus Beduinella; species Beduinella massiliensis. The sequence goes on along the minus strand of NZ_LT963430.1, from coordinate 2,671,145 downwards.
GGGCGGCGCAGATTCTCCTGCAGTACGCGGGACTCTTCGCCTTCGCCCTGCGCAACGCGAGATGGGATGCGGGCGCGCTCGTCGCGGGCGCAGGCGCGGCGATGAATTTTCTGGTCATCGCCTTAAACGGTTTTCAAATGCCCGTTTCACAGGCAGCGGCTATGGCCGCCGGGCAGGAGGCGGGGATTGCGAAGCTGACCGGCGGGGAAATATACGGGTACACGATGCAGAATGCGGCCACCCGCCTGCCGCTGCTCGGCGACATCATCCCGCTGGCGGGAGGATTTGCGAGCCTGGGCGACCTCGTGCTGATCGCGGCGGTCGTGCGCATCTTTTACGCCATGATGCTGCCAAACAAACAGAAGGGGGAGAGCGCGCATGAGAAAGCCTGAGGAGGCCGTATCCAAGCATGGCTTTCGCTTTAAGCATAGCCTGGGGCAAAACTTTATCTTCGACGAAACGCTGCTAAAGAGCCTGGCAGACGCCGCGGAGGTAACGCGGTCGGATGACGTGCTGGAGATCGGACCGGGCGGCGGCTCGCTGACGGCGTGCCTGGCCGCGCGCGCGCATCGCGTGGTGGCGCTGGAGCTGGATCGGGAGCTTTTGCCCGTGCTGGCGGAGGTTTTACGGGGTTATCCCAATGCCTCCGTCGTGCAGGGCGACGCGATGAAAGCCGACCTTGGCGCGCTTACGCGCGATGCCTTTGGAGAGAACGCTTCCTTTTTGGTCGTCGCGAACCTGCCCTATTATATCACTACGCCCGTGCTGACGCGTCTGCTCACGGAAGGACTGCCCATCCGGCGTGTTGCGGTGATGGTGCAGCGGGAGGTGGGGGAAAAGATGCTGGCAGGGCCAGGGGAAGAGGCTTACGGGATGCTGGCCGTGCTCTGCGCATACTACGCCGAGGTGAGCGAGGCGGCGCGCGTACCTGCGGCGTGCTTCACCCCGCGTCCTAAGGTCGATTCTTCCTTTATGGTGCTGCGGATGCGAAAGGAGCCGCCGGTGGCCGTTCCTTCCCAGGCGCTTTTTTTCCGCGTGGCGCGAGCGGCGTTTGCCATGCGGCGAAAGACGATCAGAAACAACCTGCAGGCGTCGCTGAACCTGTCGCGGGAGGAGGCGGACGCCTGCTTGGCGGCGGCGAAGATTTTGCCCACTGTGCGCGGAGAAACGCTTGCCTTGGAAGATTTCGCGCGCATCGCGTGGAAAGTCGAAGAAATAAAGAAAAAATAAAAAATATTTGATTTCTATTTAACGAGCGGCAGGAGAAATAGGAATTCCGTCGAAACGATAAAATAAGGGTAAGGATTGGATTTTCTGTAAGGCCGTTCCTTACCTGTCCAAACACTTCACTAGTCTGCGCTGCGGCACGGACGTATCATGAACGATGGAGGGATACCCAATGAACGAAGTAAACCTCGCAAAGTGGGGCATTATCAACCCCACGAAAGTCTATCACAACCTGGCTGTTGCGCGCCTGACCGAAAAGGCCCTGGAGCGCGGCGAGGGCGTCCTGTCTGAGACGGGCGCGCTGACCGTCATGACCGGCAAGTATACCGGCCGTTCCCCGGAAGACCGTTATGTGGTCGATACCCCCGCGATTCATGATGAGATCGCTTGGGGCAAGATCAACGTGCCGATGACCGCGGAGAAGTTCGACAAGATCCTGACCCGCGTGGCCACGTATCTGCAGAACCGCGAAGTGTTCGTGTTCGACGGCTTTGCCGGTGCGGATCCCAAGTACCGCCGCAGCATCCGCGTGATCAACGAACTCGCCTCGCAGAACATGTTCATGCATGACCTGCTCATCCGCCCGACGGCGGAGGAATTTGATAGCTTCTCGGAGGACTTCACCGTCATCTGTGCGCCGGGCTGCAAGTGCATTCCCGAGCTGGACGGCGTGCATTCCGAGGCTGCGATCTGCGTGAACTTCGAGAAGAAGGTCGTCGTCATCGCCGGCAGCCAGTACGCGGGTGAGATGAAGAAGTCCGTCTTCTCCGTCATGAACTTCCTGCTCCCGGCTGACGGCGTGCTGCCGATGCACTGCTCCGCCAACATCGGCAAGGACGGCGACACGGCTGTCTTCTTTGGCCTTTCCGGCACCGGCAAGACCACGCTGTCCGCCGATCCGAACCGCATGCTGATCGGCGACGACGAGCACGGCTGGAGCGATAACGGCGTCTTCAACATCGAGGGCGGCTGCTACGCCAAGTGCATCAACCTCTCCAAGGAGAACGAGCCCTTCATCTGGAACGCCATCCGGTTTGGCGCGCTGGTCGAGAACGTCACGATTGACGAGAACGGCGTGTACGACTTCAACGACGGCTCCGTGACCGAGAACACCCGTGTGGGCTACCCGGTCGATTACATCCCCAACGCCGCGATTCCGGGCGTGGGCGGAATTCCGAAGACCGTCATCTTCCTGACGGCGGACGCGTTCGGCGTGCTGCCCCCGGTCAGCAAGCTGTCCAAGGAAGCGGCGATGTATCACTTTGTGACCGGCTACACCGCGAAGCTGGCCGGCACCGAGCGCGGCGTGACCGAGCCGCAGGCGACCTTCTCCACGTGCTTTGGCGCGCCGTTCCTCCCGCGTCCGGCTTCCAAGTATGCCGAGATGCTGGGCGAGAAGATCGAAAAGTACGGCACGAACGTCTACCTGGTCAATACCGGCTGGGCCGGCGGCCCCGCCGGCAAGGGCGGCAACCGCATGAAGCTGCCCTACACCCGCGCGATGGTGACCGCCGCGCTCAACGGCGACCTGGAGAAGGCCGAGTTCGTGAGCGACCCGATCTTCAACGTGCAGGTTCCGACCTCTTGCCCGGGCGTGCCTTCCGAGGTGCTGATCCCGCGCGACATGTGGCAGGATAAGGCCGCGTACGACGAGCAGGCCAAGAAGCTGGCCGCGATGTTCGTGAAGAACTTCTCCAAGTACGAGGGCATGGACGCCAAGATCGTCGCCGCAGGCCCGAAGGCTGAGTAAGCACTTACCGACAAGCGGATAAAACCCTCAATCGCGCCCCTTTGGCAGCTGCCGGAGGGGCGCGATTTTTTTGCAGCAGCATGATTGCGGAGCAGAGGCAGACATGTCCGCCTTCTGTGCCTGATCGCTGGCGCTTGCCGGGCGAGGCGGGGCAGCGTTTGGGTTTAGCGCGGAAGCAAAAAACACGAATCAGCCTCTGGATCTTTAAAACGGCTTTGCGCCGTTTTCTTTTTGTGGTATAATCAGAAAATAGCTGTAAAGCGTCGGCACTATGAAAACGGGCGGCGAACCTGAACATGCGCGAAGACGCGCCGAAGAGCCGAACGTTCGCGCTGTCACAGGCGCATCAAAGGGCGGGAGGGAACCCCATGCAAATGGTTCGGGATGTGCGGGAAAACAAGACGTTCTATCTGCACGCGACGGCGATCATGCTGCCGGTCATCGCGCAGCAGTTGATTTCCGCGCTCTTCAACTTCGTGGATAACTTCATGGTCGGCCAGCTTGGCGCGGCGTCGTTAGCGGGCGTGTCCGTCGCGAATAAGCCGTACACGGTGTTCATGTGCCTGTTTTTTGGATTCACAGGCGCGGGCGGCATGCTGATCGCGCAGTATTACGGCGCGCGGGAACGGCGCACCATGCAGCAGCTTTTCGGCCTGCAGATCGCGGGCTCGCTGGTAATCGGGGCAGCATTTTTTCTGGTACTGCATTTTTTCCCGCACGTCATCATGGGCGCGTTCGTCACGGATCCGGAGACGATGCGCGCGGGGCTGGATTACCTGTCTATGATCAAGTACAGCTACATTCCCACCGCGATATCGCTGACGTGTATGCATTCTCTGCGTGCGCTGGGCAAAAACCGCATGCCGATGGTCGCGGGCTTTGTGACGATGCTGGTCAACATCGCGCTCAACAGCCTGCTCATCTTCGGCCTGTTCGGCTTTCCGCGCATGGGCGAACGCGGCGCGGCGCTGGCGACGCTGATCGCCCGCACGGTGGAGATGCTGTTTTACCTCTACGTGCTCTATCGGGAACGCACGCCTTTTACGTTGGACATCGCCTGCTTTCGGAAGCTGCCGCGTCCGGTACTGGGCATGTTCGCCCGCAAGGGTTTTCCGCTGACGATGAACGAGGTGCTATGGACGAGCGGACAGATGATCTTTTTCTGGACGTACGCGCACGTACAGGAATACGCGCTGCCCGCGATTTCGCTGCTGGATCAGACGACGACGATCATCTACGTGCTGACGGCAGGCATGTCCTCGGCCGCGTCCGCCATCATCGGGCAGACGCTGGGCGCGGGGCAGATCGCCGAGGCGAAGGCGAAAGCCGGGCGCCTGCTGCGGTTGGCGTTTATGTTGGCAGGCGTGTGCCTGGTGCTGGGCGTCGGTCTTTCGTTCGTCATCCCCGCGATGTACGGAAACCTTGCGGCGGATCTTCGCGCCATGGCGACGCAGATGATCTTGGTGCAGTCTGTGCTGGTCATTCCCAGTGCGCTGTATTCGACGACGTTTTCCGTGCTCCGTGCGGGTGGAGATACCCGCTCTGCGGTGATGCTCGACTCCGGTTACATGTGGGCGGTGATCGTTCCGGCGTCTCTCCTCTGTGCATTCCTGCTGCCTGCGATGGGTCATGCAGACGTACGCATCGCCTTCGTGATCGTGCAGGTGCTCATGAATCTGAAGGTCTTCTGGGGGCTGGCGATCATAAATCGCGGCCAGTGGGCGCGCAACATGACGATCGGCGCGTAGAATTATAGAATAGAATTGAAAAACGCGCTTCCAGATTCATGGAAGCGCGATTTTTCACCGTAGGGATTTAAGAACATAGTGGACATAGCCGCCGCGGCGAATCGTCTTTACCCCCAAAGCCCGTCACTTCACCGCAAAGGCCGTAACGCCGTATACACCGTTTTCGACCGGCACGTCTCCGATGCTTTTGCAGTAGACGTACATCGTTTTAGGCAGCGGTTCAAGGGGCCTGAGCGTACCGTGGTGCAGCGCGCGTAAAGCATCGAGTTGTTCGGTATACCCCCCGCCGCCCGTGGGACTTCCATAGGTCCAGTCGCCATTTTCATCCACAAAGGAAAGCGTGAACCAGCCCTCCTGAAAGTCGGCGCGCTGCCAGTCCAGGGCGTCCGGCGCGAGCGAACAGGCGACGGCATAATACGTCGCCAGGGGCGTCGTCGTAAAGTCGGCGTATTCGAGCCATACGCCCGAGCCCTCGACTTCCTTCCCGATCTCGACGCGCCGGGTTTGCGCACCCTGTGAGATGAGCAGCGTGAAAGGAATGGATTGGCGCGTCTTGGACGTTTCGTCAGCGTTCCCGGTCACGCCGTAATCCGTCAGCACCAACAGGAGGGAGAGCTGCACGGCGTCCGCCTGCGTAGTGAGCTTTCCACTGAGGACATAGACGAGCGTTCCGTCGTCTTCTGTTTTCCACTCGATACCCTGGTCGCCGTCGGGGTCTGCCCCTTCGACATAGAGCGAAGCAGCGAGAAGGCGTCTGCCGCCGGCTTTTCCAAGTTCATCCTCCATGGAACCGTCAAGCATGGGGGGAAGCAGACAAATTTCTTCAGGCGGCACGGGGCGAACCTCTGCCGTGATGTGATAGGAAAAGCTGTCCGCGACCGCTTCACGCAGGACGACGACGACCTCGCCCGCATCGTATTCGGCGGCGACCTGGGATACAATTTTCACAGCGCTTTGCGGCATGCCGCCGTACAGATCAAAGAAATCGACGAGTCCCCAGCGCGCGGCGGCATAGACCGTGCCGCAAATCAGCAGAAGAAGGGCGGCAAGCAGAAGCGCGATCCGCCGCTTTGCGATGCGCGCGCGCTGCGTCTGCGAAGGCAGGCGGCTTAACGTGCGGTGAACGCGTTCGGAATAGGCTTCGGGGATCTCGCCGTACAGACGACGAAAATCCTCGGGCTTCAGCGTATCGAGGTTCATTTTTTTGCCACCTCCTTCAAATCTTCGCGCAGTCTGCAACGGGCCTGATACATGCGCCATTTGACGGTTGATTGCGGCAGGGTGAGCGCGGACGCGATTTCTTTTTCTGTAAAGCCCTCCATGTAGTGCAGCAGCAGCGGCGTGCGAAGCGCATCCGGCAGTCGATCCAGCGCGTCGCGCAGGCTGAGATCCGGTCCCGAGAGAGGCGGACGTTCAGGAAGAATGGCCGCGGGCTCGACGCGGCGGCGTCTGCGCAGGATGTTGCGGCACTCGTTGACAGCGATTTGCGTCAGCCAGGCGCGGATGCGGTCGGGCCGCGCGGACTGCCTGTGCGCCCATGCGCGCTCCAGCGCCTGCTGAACGGCGTCCTGCGCGTCCGCGTCGCGCCGCAGGATGCTGAGGCATACGCGATAGAGCATTGCGGCGTCGGCCTCCACCTCACGCACGAAGGCTTGCTCGTCGATCATGGATCCTACCCCTTTCCTTTGAAGCGCTCCCGGGGATGCGCCCCTTTACCTGTATAACGTTTGTGGCTTGATAAAGGTTAGTGGGAAAATAAAAAGAGTTCCGGCGTGGGGGAACCCCATGCGGGAACCGTACAGCGATTATTCGTGCAGAACGGAGCCGAGCGCTTCCGCCAGCTCGCTGGAAGAAGAACCGTTTTTTTGTTTGTAGCTCATGCCCCAGTCGAACAGGGCCGCGAGCACGGGTCTTAAACTTTCGCCGGTTTCGGTCAGCGCGTACTCGACGCGGGGCGGTACTTCCGGATAGACGGTGCGGACAAGCAGGCCGTCGGACTCCATGTCGCGCAGGTTTTGCGTCAGTACCTTTTGCGAAATGCCGGAAAGCGACTTTTTGAGCTCGCCAAAGCGCTTCGTTCCCATGAAGAGATCTCGCAGGATCAGCACTTTCCAGCGGTTGGAGATGAGTTTCAGCGTCGTTTCAACAGGACAGGCGGGAAGCGTGAAATCAGCCATGGGACACCTCGCTTTGACGATATGTTAAAATAGCGGCGGTTGGACGGTTCTTTAATTCGATTGTATACCGGAACGGAGCGGGCGTCAAGCATGGGTACGGTATCCCTTCACAGGCACCTTCGAGTAACTATACCACATAAAAGTGCGTACTTTTCATAGCCCTCCGTCTGTGCTAAGATCAATCTGCAAGCGGAAAGGAAGGGCCCAGGGCCCTTCAGCCGCAGGGCGCGCGTAGCGCCAGAATCTACAGGAGGGTACCCCTATGAATGAAGTCGTTAAGTTCCTCACCGAAAATCCCGTACAGTATCTCGCGACCGTAGGCCGCGACGGCAAGGCCAAATGCCGCCCCTTTATGTTCTGCTTTGAGCGGGACGGGAAGCTTTGGTTTTGCACGAACAACCAGAAGGCGGTCTACAAGGACCTGCAGCAGAATCCTTATGTCGAAATCTCCGTTTCCAGCCCGGCGTTTGCCTGGATTCGCCTGAACGGCAAGGCCGTGTTTGAGGAGAATCTGGCGGTGAAGGAGGGCTGCATGAACAACCCCATCGTCAAAAGCCAGTATCAGACCGCCAGCAACCCCATTTTCGTGGTATTCTACTTGCAGGACGCAAAGGCTGTAATCGCTGATTTTTCTGGAAATCCGCCGAAGCAGTTTGAGCTTTGATTGAAGGGCACACAGCGGACGTAAGAGATTGCCGCCGCGCGGGAAAGCGGCAAAGAATCCTGAAAGGGCTTCGCAGCAGGTACGGATCAGGAGCTTTTGTCTGCGAAGAAAGTGCAGGAGAGACGCACGCCTGCGCGCCAGGCGATGCGGCTGAAGCGAAATCAATCTGGAGGAAAAAGCATGGAAAGAAGCGAATGCGTTCAGCGGCTGATCGGCATGCTGCTCTCGCAGATGCCGGAGTATCGGGCGGCGGCGGAGCACTTCCCTGGGGAGGATGCAGCAGCCCAGCGGCGGTTGCTTCGCAGCCTGATGAACCTTTGGCCGGTGCTGCCGCTGAGCGACGACTATTTGGAGCTACAGGATGAGCTGCTTTCGGCGGAGCGGGAGGAGCGGGGCGTGGTCGATGTACAGGCATTGCCTCGAATCCCAGGAGAGTCTGTCTCGCTCTGGCGGGGAGACATAACCCGCCTGAATGCGGGCGCGATCGTCAATGCGGCGAACAGCTCGCTTCTCGGCTGCTTTTGTCCGTGCCATGGGTGCATCGACAACGCCATTCACTCGGCGGCAGGGCTGCAGCTGCGCGCGGAGTGCAGCCGTCTCATGGAACGGCAAGGACACGAGGAACCGCCCGGAGGAGCGAAGATCACCGGCGCGTACAACCTGCCGTGCAGGCATGTGATCCACACCGTCGGACCGACCATTACAGGGCCGCTTCGCCAGGCGGATCGGGAGCTGCTCGCCGCCTGTTATCGGTCCTGTCTGGCGCTCGCGATGGAACGCAAGCTTCCATCCATCGCCTTTTGCTGCATCTCCACCGGAGAATTCCATTTTCCGAGGCAGGAGGCGGCGGAAATCGCCGTGAGCACGGTGCGCGAATGCCTATCGGCGGATAAAACAGGAATTCAGGTGATTTTCAATGTCTTTCAAGAATCGGATGAAGCGGCCTACAGAAGCCTTCTCTGCCCAGATTGACAGGTTAAAGGAAGCCATCAAATCGGCGGACGCCGTCCTCATCGGAGCAGGAGCCGGACTTTCGTCCGCGGCGGGGCTCAGCTATTCCGGAGCGCGTTTTACCCGCTATTTCGGGGATTTTGAAGAAAAATACGGCTTTCATGACATGTATTCAGGCGGGTTTTATCCGTATCGGACGCCAGAAGAGCATTGGGCCTACTGGAGCCGCTTTGTCCTCCTGAACCGCTACGACGCAGCCCCGGGACAGGTCTATTTGAACTTGCTGAAGGTCGTGAAGGATAAGGATTTTTTTGTGCTCACGACCAACGTAGATCATCAGTTTCAACGGTCAGGCTTTGATAAGACGAGGCTGTTCTACACGCAGGGGGATTACGGGCTGCTGCAATGCGCAAAGCCCTGCGCGCAAAAGACCTATGAAAACGAAGCGCTTATCCGCAGCATGGTGGAGCGGCAAAAGGACATGCGAATTCCGGCCGAGCTCGTGCCGAAGTGCCCGGTGTGCGGCGCGCCGATGATGATGAACCTGCGCTGCGACGGCCGTTTTGTGGAGGACGACGGATGGCGCCAGGCGTCGCGGAGATACGACGCCTTTGTCCGTGAGCAGCAGACGAGTCGCCTGCTGCTGCTGGAACTCGGAGTCGGATACAACACGCCGGCCATCATCAAGTATCCCTTCTGGAAGCTGGCGGCACGAAACGAGCGCGCGATCTACGCCTGCCTGAACCTGGATGAGGCGGAATGCCCGCCAGAGATCGCGGAGCGATCGATCTGCATACAGGAGGACATCGGAATCGTTCTGCAAAAGTTGCTGAATTCCGGTCAAAATTAAGGAAGGCCGCCCCTCGCAAACGCGAAGAGCGGCCTTTTGCGCAGCCCAGGCTTGTTGGGGGCCTTACCACCATGAAGATGCAGCCGAGAGCAAAACGCACGAGGCGCAAGCGCAAACCGCCCGATCACAGCGTTTTCAGACTGCCGAGCCCTTTTATCATGCGGCGAAGGAGCATCTGAGCGCGCTGCGTAGGCGTAAGCCGTCTGCAGAGGGCGCGGTACGCGCGCTCCGCACGCCGCAGCCAGTCGGAAGAAGCCTCGCGCCCGCCGTATTGCATCAGGCAGACCGCGCGGATAAAAGGCGTGAGGCGAGTGTCCTTGCCGAGCGCCCGTTCCGCACGCTGCGCAAAGGCGAGGAGCGATTCAGAGGCGCTCCGCGTATAGCCCAGCGCGCGCAGCGCGGATTCCACGCCGCGATACCAGCAAAGCAGGCGAGCGCCATCGTCCTTTTGCCGGGAGGCGGCCTGCGCGGGATCCGTCCAGTACAGGCGGAGGCAGGCCGCCGCGAGCAGCAGGAGCGGAAGGAGCCACAGCAGAAAGCGAGGCGGATCTTTGGGGGGCGGATTCTCCGGCGGCGGGGTAGGCGTGGGATCGTGTTGCCCGGGCGGCTCCGGGGACGGCGTGGGGGAAGGCGTTGGAATATCTTCGGGCTCCGGCGTTTCCTGCGGCTTGTCATCCGGCGGAACAGCGGTAGGCGTGGGCGTAGGCGTCGGAGCTGTATCGGACGCAGAACCTTCCTCGGGCGGTTCGGTCTGATCGTTCGGCTGTGGGGTCGGGGTCGTCCCCTGCGCGCCGTCGGAGGACTGCGAAGGGTCGGGGGAGGGCGTCGGAAGGTCCTGTCCGTCGGATGGATCGGCCGCGCCCTGCGCGTCGTCTTCCGGAGGTTCGTCCTCTGGATGGGCGGGCAGATCGCCGCCTCCCTGAGACGAGCTCCGGCTGGGGGTGGGATCAAACGTCAGCCAGCCGAATCCCTTGAAGTAGACCTCGACCCATGCATGCGCGTTTTGCTGCGTGACACGCGCGACGCCATCCGCGTCCGGGCGCGCGAGGTACCCTTCGACGTACCGGGCGGGCAGCCCGGCGATGCGGCACATGACCGCCATGGCGGAGGCGAAGGAGGTGCAATACCCCTGGCGCTCCGAAAGCAGGAACCAGGATACGAAATCCCTGTCTGCCGGCGGCATGCTTTGCTCAAATGTGTAGGGATAACTCGAACGGAGGTGGCCCGCGATGAGCTGTGCGCGCTCGTAAGGCGAGGCGGCGCCCGCCGTTATCTGCAACGCGAGCTGAACGACGCCGCTTTCGACCGTCTCTGGAAAGGCCGTGTACGTAGAAAAGACGTCGTTCCACTCGGCTTCAGCGGCTTCATCTGCCTCGGCGTCGGCACTTTGAAGCACCTCCGCGAGCCCAGCGCTTCCCGCCGTGGGCAGCGCGGCGGTGACGCTGTAGGCGTCGCCCGCGACGGTATCCCGCGTGATAAAGACCTCGGAGCTCGAGCCAAAGTAGGGCACAAAACCCTCTGCAGAGGAAACGGAGGTCAGCCGCTGGGGCACAAAGAGCGTGGAGACGCCGTCCGCCAGCAGCGAAATGGGCAGCGTATGTTCTTCAAATTGGCCGCTCGCGTCACGAAGAGACTGCGAAGGCTTCTTCACATCGAAGAGCACGTCGCGAAGGTTGCGGTACCGGGGATCGACGAAGAGATAACGCCGCCCCGCCGTCGAGTCGCGCCAGGCACGGCCTGTATACTCGTTTTTCAGGGAGCCGCGCAGGTAAACGGGCTGAACGGTGGCGACCTCGAGCACCGGATCGTCGGGCGGATCGACCGGGCCGCCGAGCTGGTCCAAGCCGAGCGGTTGATAGCCGCTGAGCTGCAGGGAATAGACCGAGCGCGGTTCGGTAAAGAAAAAGTAATCGTAAACCGTGCTGCGAACGCGCTCCGCGAAATCGGTCATCGCAGGCGTCGTAGGGATGACGGACGGCAGCAGGAGCGCCGCCAGCAGCGCCGCGCACAGCGCTGTGGGCAGCGCGCGGGACACGGACGCGCCGTGTTCGCCCGAGTGCGCGTAAAGGAGGAGCAGCGCGGCGAGGGCGGGCAGGCAAAGCCGCGCGTCCGAACGGCCGCCGTAAAACCAGGATGACAGCAGCACGAAAGCGGCGAGCGCAAAGGCCGGATAAAAGCCGCCGTTTCCTTGGGAAAGCAAAAAAGCGACCAGGGTGAAGAGCAGCGTGAGGAGCAACGAAAGCGGCTGCGAATAAAGCTGGAGCGCGAGCGGGCTTCCCTGCATCGCGAGCGCGAGCGCAGCCTCCATGCCGGAAAGCTGCGGCACGAGGCCGATGACGTAGGGGATGAAAAGGCAAAGCCCGCCCGCCAGGCCTGCGGCGGCCGTGAGCGGGGAAATGGAAAGAAGCGCCCAAAACAGAGAAAATCCGGCGCTTTGCAGCAGGAGGTGCACGCCGCCGACCGCGAGGTCCAGCGCGCCCCGTAGCGGGAGCATCAGTCCGGCGGAAAACAAAAAGGCGGTCAGTGCGCCTTCCAGCGCGTGGGGAACACGCCTTCGCGCCGCCAGCAGCCATCCTGATATGCGTTTCTTCATGCGCTTGCCGCCTCGCTTTCGTCGATCAGCATGACGGTTTCCACTTCGACGTCCGCGCATTCGACCCGGCTGAGCAAAAGCGCGGTTTCTTCCGCCAGGTCGTTCACATGCACGAAGATGAGGCGCACCTGCGGGCCCATGCGGCGAATTTGAATGACCATATCCGCGATGCGGCTGGACATGTGCGTGGTGAGGATGGCGGTCGACCCTGTGCGGCGCATGCGGCGCGTTTCGAGCATGAGCACCCGCTCGAAGTGATCCGTTCCGTCGAACGTCACGCCCGCCAGCCCCTCGAGAATCAGCGGCAGCTGGGCGCTGTGATCGCCCATGAGCTCGCGCGGCTGGCGGCAGGAGAGCGGAATGCGCACGATATGCGAGGCGGCCAGCTGCACGGCCGCGACGGCAGCCGCGCTTTCACACAGGGCGTCCTGCATGTACAGCGCCGTCTCGCCGCGCGCAGCGGGGGGCGAACAATCCATGAGCACGAGCGCGTCCGGGCGGGCGGGCTCTTCAAACGTGCGCACCAGCAAAGAGCCGCGGCGGAGGCTGAGCTTCCAATGGACGCGCCGCAGCTCATCTCCCTCCTGATAGGCGCGCGTATCCGCGGGGGACGTGGCGTCGTCGCGCGCGCGGGCCATCTTGTCGTCGCCCGAATCGTCCGGGCTGAAACGAAGCGGGGGCTCCTTGAGAACGTCGGGGAGAACGAAGAGCGTCAGCAGACCGTCCTCGCATTTTTTCTTGAGCGCAAAGAGGCCCAACGCGTCGGAAAAGACGACGTATTCGACGCCGCAGGCGTACGTGCCCACGTGAACGCAGGCAAACTGATGGCGGGTGACGCTCGCGCCGAAGGAGCGCACGTTCGCTGTGACGGCGTAGCTTCCGCTTCCGTCCGGCGGGACGACCTCCAGGCGAAGCGGGGCGATGGGCAGGGGAATGCGCAGATGCAGGGTACAACGCAGGACGGCGTCGTCTCCGCGCGTGACGCGGGAGCGCTCCAATTCGCAGGAGAAACGGGCGAGCGCGCAGGCGCAGGCGACGCTCAGGAGCGACAGAGCCCCCGCAATCACGAGCAGGAGAAAAAAGAGATAGTAAAAGGCACCGCCGGTCGAGAGCGCCGCAGCGAAAAGGGACAGCGCGGAAAGCAGCAGCGCCGCAAATCGCCCCGTCACGGCAGCTTCACCGGCAGCTTCACCCGCGCAAGGATGTCGGAGAGCACCCGCTCCGTCGACTGGTCCTTCATGCGCGCCTCGGGCGAAAGGATCATGCGATGACAGAGCACCGCGTGCGCCATCTGCTGCACGTCGTCCGGAAGGATGAAGTCGCGCCCGTCGAGCAGGGCGGTCGCCTGCGCCGCGTGGATGAGGGCGATGGCAGCGCGCGTGGATACGCCCAACTGCAGCGCGGGGTGATTGCGCGTCGCGGCGCAGAGATTCGCCACGTAAGAGCGCACCTCGCGCGAGCAGTAGATGTTCTTCACCTCGGCCTGCATGGCGATGACGTCCTCCGCGTAGCAGACAGGCTGCAGCGCGGAAAGCGGCGAGGTCGGCAGGCTGTAACGCTCCAGAATTTCCATCTCATCCTCCACCGAGGGGTAGCCGATGGCGATGCGCATGAAGAAGCGATCCATCTGTGCCTCCGGCAGCGGATAGGTGCCGACAAAGTCGACGGGGTTCTGCGTGGCGAGCACCATAAAGGGCTCAGGCAGGCAGTAGGTGGTGCCGTCCACCGTCACCTGATGCTCCTCCATGACCTCGAGCAGCGCGCTTTGCGTCTTGGGCGAGGTGCGGTTGATCTCGTCCGCGAGGACGATCTGGCTCATGACCGCGCCGGGGCGGTATTCCATTTCGCCAGTCTTCATGTTCGCCGCGGAAAATCCTGTGATGTCGGAGGGGATGACGTCGGGCGTAAACTGGATGCGCTTAAAGGAACAGGCGAGCGAGCGGGCGAGCGCGCTGCAGAGCGTGGTCTTGCCCACGCCCGGCACGTCCTCGATCAGCACGTGGCCGCCGCACAGCAGCGCAATGAGCGCGAGGTGGACGACCTCGTCCTTTCCGACGATGACCGTCGCAATATTCTCTTTGAGCGCCTGTATGATCCTGCTTGGCTGAGGCATAGCGCAAATTCTCCTTTGTTTATTTTAAAGCGATAAGGGAATCGTAGGGTGAGTATCACAACCTAATCTTAAATTATACGGAAAAGAGATGGCTTTGACAAGCTTCGTTCCCGCTATTCAACGGATTGAAGGAAGAAATCCCTGCTTTTTCCGGCGCAGGTTTGAGGTTCCATCCCAACTGTGTTATAATAGAATGTACATTTCGTGAGGGAGGCGTCAAAATGGAAGAGGTGCTTCGCCTGCTGCTTTCGGGCGGCATCGTGTCGGGCGCTGAAATCAGCGAAAGGCTGGGCGTGACGCGGGCGGCGGTGTGGAAGCGGGTAGAACAGCTGCGCGCCGCGGGCTATCAGGTCGAAGCGGTGGGACGGCGCGGCTACAGGCTGCTTTCCTGTCCGGACGCGCTGCATGCGCCGCTGGTGGAGCGGGGGCTTCGGACGAAATGGGCCGGGCATCCGGTCTGCTACCAGCAGAGCGTGGATTCAACGAACCTTTGGTGCAAGCGCCTGGCCGCGCAGGACGCCCCGCACGGCGCCCTCGCGCTTTCGGGCACGCAGACCGCGGGAAGGGGCAGGCGCGGGCGCGTGTGGGAGTCGCCGGAGGATGCGGGCATCTTCATGACGCTGCTGCTTCGCCCGAAGGCGCACCCGTCGCAGGTCGCGCAGCTCACGCTGCTTACGGCGCTTTCCGTAGCCGAGGGCATCGAAGCGGCCACCGGCGCGCGGGCCGGCATCAAGTGGCCCAACGACGTGGTCATGAACGGGAAAAAGGTCTGCGGCATCCTGCTGGAGATGAGTGCGGACGAGGCGCAGGTGCAGTACATCGTCGCGGGCGCGGGCATCAACGTTCATGCCTGCCCGGCTGATCTTGTAAAGACGGCGACCTGCGTGGACGAAGCATGTGGAAGGCGGGTGCTTCGCGCGGACCTGACGCGGGCTTTTCTTGAAAGCTTTGAGCGGCGATACGCGATGTTTGAACGATCCGGCGAACAGGAATGGATCGACGATTACCGTGCGCGCTCCGTGACGCTGGGACAGCGCGTATGCGTCGTCGGGGCGGATACGTCGTTTACCGGCACGGCGCAGGACGTGGACGCCCTGGGCGCGCTGGTCGTCGAGACGGAGGACGGCGAAAGGCGCACGGTGCTCGCGGGAGATGTATCGGTAAGAGGAGTGATGGGTTATGTATGAAGGAAGCATTACGGACGTCATCGGCATTACGGTCGGTCAGGTTGAAGTGCGCGAGGCGCGCACGGGCGTGACGGCGGTGCTTTGCCCGCCGGAGACGGTCGGCGGCGTGGATGTGCGCGGCGCGGCGCCGGGCACGCGCGAGACGGATCTGCTGCGCCCGGGCAACCTCGTGCAAGGCCCGAACGCTGTATTGCTCTGCGGCGGCAGCGCTTACGGGCTGGCGGCGGCGGACGGCGCGATGCGCTTCTTTGAAGAGCTTGGCGAGGGCATGGACGTAGGCGTATGCCGCGTGCCGATCGTGCCCGCGGCGGTGCTTTTCGACCTGGGCGTCGGGCGTTCGGACGTGCGGCCGGGCCCGGACATGGGCTACGCGGCGTGCCGGGTGGCCGGAAACGTCGTGCAGCAGGGCGCTTACGGCGCGGGCTGCGGCGCGACGGTGGGCAAGCTGGTGCCGGGGGCGAAGCCGGCGCGCGGCGGTACCGGCACGGCGAGCATCACGCTCGCCGACGGGGTGCATGTGGGGGCGATCGTCTGCGTGAACGCATGCGGCGACGTGTACGACCCACAGAGCGGCGCGATCCTGGCCTGCGGACATCTCGGCGGCAGGCCGTCGCCCGCACAGGCGGCGCTGACGGGCGCGCGGCTGGAAGGGCATATCGGCGAAAACACGACCCTCGGCGTCATCGCAACGGATGCGAAGCTGAGCAAGGAGGAGGCGAACCGCCTCGCGCTCTCGGCGCACGACGGCTACGCCCGCGCGATCCGGCCCGTCCATACGATGATGGACGGCGATACGATCTTTTCGATGGCGACAGGGCAGCAAAAGGGCAGGCTTCCATTCCTGATGCTCTGCGCGGCGGCGGCGGAAGCCATGGCGCGCGCCATCGCCAACGCCGTGACGGCGGCGAAGGAAGAAGCATGATCGTAGGCGTCGGGGTGGACATCTGCGAGGTGGAGCGCATCGGCCGGGCGGTTCAAAAGGGCGCCTTTTTGGAACGCTATTTCACGGAAGAGGAACGCGCTTACCTCGCGGAAAGAGGGAGCGTGCGCGATCAGAGCGCGGCGGGAATCTTCGCGGCCAAAGAAGCGATGCTCAAGGCGCTGGGCACGGGGCTTTTAATCCCCCTGCGCGACGTGGGCGTTTCGCACACGGAGGCAGGCGCGCCGCAGGCTGTCCTCGTGGGGGCGGCTGCGGCGCGCCTGAGCGAGCTGGGCGGCGCGCGAATGCACCTTTCCATATCACACGACGGCGGCATGGCGGTAGCCATGGCGGTTGCGGAGGGATAAAGATGTTGCACACGGTCACGCCCTGTGCGATGCGGGCGCTGGAGCAGGAATTCATGAAGGAGACGGGCTATCCCTCGCTTTTGCTGATGGAGCACGCGGCGCAGGCGGTTGCGCAGGCGCTTCTTCGGCACGTGCCGCAGGGAGCGCGCGTGCTCTTTGCCTGCGGCGCGGGCGGAAACGGCGGCGACGGCTACGCGGCGGCGCGCCTCTGGCGTCAGATGGGCGGCGGGGCGGTTTGCTGCACCGCAGCGCCGGTAGAGACGCTTTTAGGTGACGCAAAGATCAACGCGTCGCTTTGCGGACGGCTCGGCATACCGATCGTTCCGGCAGAGCGGGGCATACCGCTTGGGGACGCCGCTGCGGTGGTGGACGCGCTTTTCGGCACGGGGCTTTCGCGGGACGTCGAGGGCATTTGCGCCGAAATGATCGCGCAGATGAATGCCAGCGGACTGCCGGTGGTCGCTGTGGACATCCCCTCCGGCGTGGACGGCGCGGCCGGGCGCGTGCGGGGCTGCGCCGTCAGCGCCCGGGAGACGGTGACGTTTCACCGGCCCAAGCCGGGCCACTTCCTCAGCCCGGGCCGGGAACTCACGGGCAGGCTCACGGTCGCGGATATCGGCATTCCGCCCGCGCTGGATCGGGCGGAGGGAATGGACGTGCTGGAGGACGGAGACGTGCTGATCCCGCCCCGGGCCGCGGACGCGCACAAGGGAACCTGCGGTCATCTGCTGGTGGTCGCGGGTTCGCGCGGCATGGCGGGCGCGGCGGTGCTGTGCACGCTGGGCGCGCTGCGCGCGGGCGCGGGACTCGTGACGGCGGCCTGCGTGGGCGATGTCTTCAGCGCGCTGCAGGCGCAGGCGTTTTGCGCTATGGCGGCACCGGTGCCGGAGGAGGACGGAGCTTTGGCCGCGAAGGCGGAGTCGCGAATCGAATCGCTTCTGCAGGGAAAGCAGGCCGCCGTGGCGGGGCCGGGTCTGTCGCAGCGGTCGGGCGTGGGGGAGGCCCTACGCGCGCTCATTCAGAGCGACGTGCCGAAGGTGCTGGATGCGGACGCGCTGAACGTCATGGCGGCGGCGAGGCTGCTTCCCGGCAGAAACACCGTCGTCACGCCGCACCCCGGCGAAGCGGGGCGTTTGCTTGAAACGGATGCCGCGCAGGTGCTGCTGGATCCGGTAGAAGCGGCGAAGGCGCTGGCCCAAAAGACCGGCGCGGTCGCGCTGCTCAAGGGAGCGACCACCGTGATCGCGGGCGAAGAGGGCGTGACGCTGATGCCCAGGGGTACCTGCGCGATGGCGACAGGGGGAAGCGGAGACGTCCTGTCGGGCGTCGTAGGCGCGCTGCTCTGTCAGGGCATGGCGCCTTACGAGGCGGCGCGGGCAGCCGCACTCTGGCACGCACAGGCGGGACGGCGCGCGGAGGGAGCGTTGGGCACGCGGCAGGTGACGGCGCTCGACATCGCGGGTTGCCTGTAAGCGGTGGATCGGCCCCAAAAAGATTGGGTCGAACCGCCGTGGCGCGCGCACATAGAATATAAGGCAGGGGAACGGGGCCGAAGCATGCTTTCGGAGTGTGGTAGGCCATGTTCAAACGCGGAGAAATCTACTTTGCCGACCTGGACCCCGTGGTGGGGTCGGAACAGGGCGGGGTTCGCCCCGTGCTGATTATTCAAAATGATATGGGGAACCGCTACAGCCCGACGGTCATCGTGCTGGCGATCACCTCGCGCCTGGGCAAGACGAAGCTGCCCACGCACGTCGTGATTCCGGCAGGGGAAAGCGGGCTGCTGAAGGATTCGCTGATTCTCGCCGAGCAGGTGCGCACGCTGGAAAAGCGGCGGCTTGGACGCCGCGTGGGTCAGCTCCCGGAGGAGCTGATGCGAAGCGTTGACGACGCCATGCGCGTATCGCTCGGTTTTTCGCCCAAAGAGGCATAAATTGCGGGCGCGGACTTTCCGCGCCCGCCCTACCTGATTTTAAAGGAGACAACGCGCATGCAGGACAAAAAGAAGCTCGTCAACATGGGAAAGGCCTACGCGCAGATGCTGCTCGGCTGCCTGATCGCGGGCATCTCGTTTTCGCAGTTTTTCGTTCCCAACGACATCGCGCCCGGCGGCGTGACGGGCATTGCGACGCTCATCGCCGCGGGCACGCACTGGCCGGTCGGCCTGCTCAGCGCCGCGCTGAACATTCCGTTGTTCCTCGTCGGCTACAAGGCGGTAGGACGAAGGTTCGTCTTCCGGTCATTCCTGTCGATGCTGGGGCTCTCTCTTTGCATCGATATTCTGCCGCAGCAGGCCGTCACGAACGACATGATGCTTTCCAGTCTCTACGGCGGCATTTTGCTGGGCATCGGTTTGGGGCTTGTGCTGCGAGGCGGCGCGACGACGGGCGGCACAGACCTGGCTGCGCAGCTGGTACATAACCGCTTCCCCGTCATCTCGGTAGGGACCTTTCTGTTCGGAATCGACTGCGTCGTGGTGTGCGCGGCGGGCGTGGTGTTCGACCCGCAGGCGGCGCTTTGGGCGCTGATCGCCCTGTTTATCTCCACCAAGGTGATGGACATCGTGCTGCAGGGCTGGAATACCGCGCACCAGTTCTTCATCATATCGGATCAGGCGGCCCGGATCGCCCAGCGGATCAATCAGGAGATGGATCGGGGAGCCACGCTGCTTTCCGCCCGCGGAAGCTACAGCGGCGAGGACAAGGGCATGGTCTTTTGCGTCATCAACAAGAATGAAATGACGCAGCTTAAGGAGATCATCGCCTCCGAGGACGAGCGTGCGTTCGTCACGGTCAGCGAGGTTCATGAAGCGATGGGCGAAGGATTCTCCGGGCTCAAAAAATGAGCCTGCATTTGTGAAACTTGTTAAAATATTTTCATTTTTCCATTCAAAATACGCTTCCAAAAGGGATAAAAACCTGCTACAATACAAAGGGACAGGCTGCTGGACACCCGTTCGGCGGCGCATTATTCTAAGGAGGTTTTCTCGTTATGAAGAAACTTGCTTCTATGTTCTTGGCGCTCGTCATGGTGCTGAGCATGGTTTCCTTCGTCGCGGCGGAGGACACCTACGATCTGGCGCTGATTACCGATATCGGCACCATCGACGACAAGTCCTTCAATCAGGGCGCGTGGGAAGGCGTCGTGGCGTATGCCGAGGCCAACAACGTCACGCACAAGTACTATAAGCCGACCGAAAAGTCCACGGACGCGTATCTGGCCGCGATCGACCTGGCCGTGAACGCCGGCGCGAAGACGATCGTGACGCCGGGCTTCCTGTTTGAAGAGCCGATTTACATCGCGCAGGACATCTATCCCGAAGTCAACTTCATTCTGCTGGACGGCGAGCCGCACAGCGCGGACTATGCGGATTACCGCACCGAGAAGAACGTGATGCCGATCCTGTACGCGGAGCAGGAAGCCGGTTTCCTCGCCGGTTACGCGGTCGTCAAGGCCGGTTACACCAAGCTGGGCTTCATGGGCGGCATGGCGGTTCCCGCTGTGATTCGCTATGGCTACGGCTTCGTACAGGGCGCTGAAAAGGCCGCTGAGGAGCTGGGCATCTCCGAAATCACGATGAACTATCACTACACCGGCGGCTTCGACGCGACCCCCGAAGCCCAGACGCTGGCGGCTTCCTGGTACAACGACGGCGTCGAAGTGATTTTTGGCTGCGGCGGCGCGGTCGGCAACTCCGTCATGGCGGCGGCCGAAGCGGCCGGCAAGTTCGTGGTGGGCGTCGACGTCGACCAGAGCAGCGAATCTGAGACGGTCATCACCTCTGCGATGAAGGGCCTCTCCGCTTCCGTTGAAGCGGCGATCGCGTCCATCTACGCCGGCGAGTTCAAGGGCGGCGAGACCGCCGTGTTCAGCGCTGCCAACAACGGCGTGCAGCTGCCGATGGAGACCAGCAAGCTGAACGACTTTGACCAGGCTGCGTATGACGAGCTGTTCGCAAAGATTGTTTCCGGCGAGTACGTCATCAACGCGGACACCGCGGCGGACGTGACCACGCTGGGCACCATCGTGAAGGTGACCGTCGTCGAGTAAGCCTTCCGAAAAAAGGTCCGAATAAGCGGGCGGGCGTTGAACGCCTGCCCGCTTTTTTAGGGAACACCGTTTCCATTTGTTGACGCTTTTGCCGTGCAATGCCGGACGCACTGCAAAAGCGCCGGCCTGAAAACAAGTTACTGAAGGAGTGAGAGCATGGACTACGTCATCGAGATGCTGCACATCACGAAGGTCTTCCCGGGCATCGTGGCCAACGACGACGTGACGCTGCAGCTTCGGCGCGGCGAGATTCACGCGCTGCTGGGCGAGAACGGCGCGGGCAAGTCTACGCTGATGAGCGTGCTGTTCGGGCTGTATCAGCCGGAAGAGGGCACGATCAGGAAGGATGGCAAAGAGGTCAAGATCAAGGACCCGAACGACGCCAACGCGCTGGGCATCGGCATGGTGCATCAGCACTTTAAACTCGTGCATAATTTCACCGTGCTGGAAAACATCATTCTCGGCGTGGAGACGACGCAGGGCGGATTTTTAAAGATGGACGATGCGCGCAAGAAGGTGGTCGCCCTCTCCGAACAGTACGGCCTGAAGGTCGATCCCGACGCGCTGATCTCCGATATCACCGTCGGTATGCAGCAGCGCGTCGAAATCCTCAAGATGCTCTACCGCGACAACGAGGTGCTGATCTTCGACGAGCCGACCGCCGTGCTGACGCCCCAGGAGATCGACGAGCTGATGCACATCATGAAGCACCTGACGGAGGAGGGCAAGTCGATCCTTTTTATTACCCATAAGCTGGAGGAGATCAAGAAGGTCGCGGACCGCTGCTCGGTGCTCAGAAAGGGCAAGTACATCGGCACCGTGGACGTGCAGACCACGTCGAAGGAAGAAATGAGCGAAATGATGGTCGGCCGCAAGGTGAACTTCGCCGTGGAGAAGACGCCTGCGCAGCCCGGCAAGCCCGTGCTCGTCGTGCAAAACCTGACGGTGCGGGGAAAGCACCACCACAAGGCGCTGGTGGACAACGTCAGCTTCAACGCGCGTCGCGGGGAGATCGTCTGCATCGCGGGGATCGACGGAAACGGCCAGTCCGAACTGGTATATGCCCTGACAGGGCTTATGCCCGTGGAGAGCGGCAAGGTATATCTGGGCGAACGGGAAATCACACACTTCTCCGTTCGCGAGCGCAACGTCGCGGGCGTCAGCCACATCCCGGAGGACCGGCACAAGCACGGCCTGGTGCTCGACTATTCGCTGGCGGAAAATCTGGTGCTCAAGCAGTATTTCACGCCCCGCTTTGAAAAGC
Source organism: Beduinella massiliensis (assembly GCF_900199405.1). Lineage (NCBI taxonomy): Bacteria > Bacillati > Bacillota > Clostridia > Eubacteriales > Beduinellaceae > Beduinella > Beduinella massiliensis. The sequence goes on along the minus strand of NZ_LT963430.1, from coordinate 2,649,284 downwards.
GCGGATTCCTTAAGTTTGCGGATATCGAGCGTTACGCGGACAAGCTGATTGCCGATTACGACATCCGCAGCGGCCAGGGCGCGCAGACCTCCGCGCGCAGCATGTCCGGCGGCAACCAGCAGAAGGCCATCCTCGCGCGCGAGATCGATTTGGGCAACGACCTGCTGATCGCGGTGCAGCCCACGCGCGGACTGGACGTGGGCGCGATCGAATACATTCATAAGCAGCTGGTAGCCCAGCGCGACCGGCAGAAGGCGGTGCTGCTCGTGTCGCTGGAGCTGGACGAGGTGCTCAACGTCGCCGACCGCATCCTCGTCATGTTTGAGGGACGTATCGTGGCCGAGCTGGAGGCCAAGAACACCACCGCGCAGGAGCTTGGCCTGTACATGGCCGGCAGCAAGAAGGAGTGAGAAGCATGCGAAAAATACTAGAATCTAAAGGATTTTCCAGCGTCGCTTCGTCCCTGATTGCCATCGTCGTAGGCCTGCTGTTCGGCTTTGTGATCCTGCTCATCTCCAATCCGCAGCAGGCGGTGCAGGGGCTTGGCATCATCATGGCGGGCGGCTTCACGGGCGGCATGAAGGGCCTGGGGCAGGTGCTCTACTTTGCGACGCCCATCATCATGACCGGCCTATCCGTGGGGTTTGCCAACAAGACCGGTCTGTTTAACATCGGCGCGGCGGGTCAGTTCATCGTGGGCGCGTTCGCGGCGGTGTACGTCGGCGTGCATTGGACCTTTCTGCCCGGCGCGACGCACTGGATCGTCGCGCTGCTCGCGGCGATGGTGGCGGGCGGCATCTGGGGGGCGGTGCCCGGCATCTTCAAGGCGCTGCTGAACGTGAACGAGGTCATTTCCTCCATCATGATGAACTACATCGGCATGTACGGGGTGAACTACCTCGTCAAGCAGACGGTGTATAACCAGCTCAAGAACGAGTCGATGACCGTCGCCGCGAACGCCGCGCTGCCCAAGGCGGGGCTGGACGGCATCTTCAAAAACGTGATCGCAGGCGGAAAGCGGTTGGACATTTCCAGCGTCAACGCGGGCATTCTGATCGCTATCGCGATGGCGGTCGTCATCTACATCCTGCTCAATAAGACGACGTTCGGCTATGAACTGAAGGCCTGCGGCTACAATCGGTTTGCGAGCCAGTACGCGGGCATCAACGAGAAGCGAAACATCGTCCTATCCATGGTCATCGCGGGCATGCTCGCAGGTCTGGGCGGCGCGCTGCTTTACCTCGCGCCCGGCAGCGGCAAGCACATCGTCGTCGTGGACGTGATCGCGGCGGAGGGCTTCAACGGCATCCCGGTCGCGCTGCTCGGCATGAACAACCCGATCGGCATCATCTTCTCGGGCATCTTCATCTCTTACATCACGCTGGGCGGCAACTATCTGCAGCGGCTCAACTACATGCCGGAGATCATCGACATCATCATCGCCGTCATCATCTATTTCAGCGCGTTTTCGCTGCTGGTGAAGCAGTTCATCGCCCGCACCGTGCAAAGGCGCGAGATGCACGAGGAAAAGGAGGTCAAATAAATGGAGATTCTGTACTTCCTCGTTCAGCAGACCATGTTCTTTTCCATTCCGCTGCTGATCGTCGCGCTGGGCGGCATGTTTTCCGAGCGCAGCGGCGTGGTGAACATCGCCCTGGACGGCATCATGATCATGGGCGCGTTCTGCGGCATCTTTTTCATCAATCGGATGCAGGGGAGCATGAGCGGTCAGGGACTTCTCATCCTGGCGATTCTGGTTTCCATGGCCTCCGGGATGATTTTTTCAGTGCTGCACGCCTATGCGGCGGTAAACCTTCGGAGCGATCAGGTCATTTCGGGTACTGCGCTGAACATGTTTGCCCCGGCGTTTGCCATTTACATGGCGCGTTCGCTACAGACAAACGGCGTGCAGCAGGTGCAGTTCACCAATACCTTCCGAATCGAAAAGGTGCCGGTGCTTGGCGATATCCCCGTGCTCGGCAACCTGTTCTTCCGCAACTGCTACATTACGACCTACATCGGTTTTGCGATTCTCATCATTTCGGCGGTCGTGCTGTACAAGACGAAGTTCGGCCTTCGCCTCCGCGCTTGCGGTGAGCATCCGCAGGCGGCGGATTCGGTCGGTATCAACGTCTACCGGATGCGCTACGCGGGCGTGCTGATCTCCGGCGCGCTGGGCGGTTTGGGCGGCCTGGTCTTCGTCATCCCGACCTCCACCAACTTCAACGCGACGGTGGCGGGCTACGGCTTCCTGGCGCTGGCAGTGCTGATCTTCGGTCAGTGGAAGCCGGTGCGCGTGCTGCTGGCGGCGCTCTTCTTCGGCTTGATGAAGACGCTCGCTTCGGCCTACTCGGGCATTCCGTTTCTCGCGTCGCTTTCCATACCCAGCGACTTTTACAAGATGTTCCCTTACGTCGCCACGCTGGTCGTGCTTGCGTTCACCTCCAAGAACTCACAGGCGCCTAAGGCGAGCGGCGTCCCGTACGACAAAGGCGGAAGGTAATTTTCTCTTTTCCGGAAGGCGTTTGCCTTCCGGATTTCTTTATACGGTCGGTACACATTTGTATACCGATATTGCTTGACAAAATGGGTAGACACTTGTACAATGATGGTGGACGGATTATTACCGACGCTCCGTGAGGTGTGCTGCGCGGGCTTCGGACGGAGAGGAGGAAAATGCTCTATGTTGGAAGAGAGAACGCCGCTGACGGACGCGGAATGGAAGATTATGACCCTGCTTTGGGAACGCAGCCCCCTGACGATGCCGCAGATTACCCACGCTCTGGAGGCGGAGACGGGGTGGACGAAGCATACGGTCATCACCCTGCTCAAGCGGATGATGCAGAAGGGAACCGTGCGCATGGAGGAGGCAGAGCCTGCCCGCCGCTACTACCCCTGCGTGGAAAAGGACAAGGTTGCGCGTGAACAGACGCAGACGCTGCTTTCGCGGCTGTTTGAGGGGCGCGCGTCGCTCCTGGTAAGCAACATGGTGGAGCAGGGCGAGCTCACGGACGACGAAGTGGACGAGCTGATGGACATTTTAAAGCGGGCGAAGGATCAGCTATGATCGAAAACCCCGTCTGACAGGACGATGAGGAGGATAAGAATGTTCACATCATCTTGGATGCATCATCTTTGGGATGCGAGCATCAGCGCGACGGTGTTGATCGCGCTGCTCTTGCTTGCACGCCGATTTGTGCGTACGCGCGTGGGCGGCGGAGCGGTCTATGCAGCCTGGCTGCTGGTTGCGCTACGTCTGCTCATCCCCCTGTCGCTACCCAATCCGCTGCTGACGAAGGCACAGCCTGCGCAGGACGCGTATCGGCGGCCAGTGACGATGGCCGCGCCAGCGGATGCAGCGGCGGATGTGCCCGCTATCACGCACATCGCTTCGCCGCAGAGCGTAAATGCGATGCTTCCGGCTGACGATGGAGATATGCAGCGAAAGCCGGAGAAGATGCCTGCGGATGCAGCTGCGCGCACGCGCGAGCAGGTACTTTTCATCTGCTATTTAATCGGAATGCTGGCGACGGCGGGGTATTTTGCCGCGGTCAACATACGCTTTCATGTTAAAACCCGGCGCGCGCGGGTCGGCTTGCTGGAGGGCGAGGGGGCGGCATCCTACGCGGCGCTTTGCCGGACGCTTCACATAAAACCTCTGCCCGTATGGAACTGCGATCCGTTGCCCGGCGCGTGTCTGGCGGGCTTGGCTCGCCCGTATATCGCCCTGCCGCTCACGGTGAACCGAAACGATCAGCGCCTCATGCTGACCCATGAGCTATGCCACGCGAAAAACCTCGATCCTCTTTGGGGGCTCGTGCGAAATCTCTGCTGCGTGCTGTTCTGGTTTCATCCGCTGGTCTGGCTGGGGGCGCACGCATCGCGCCTGGACGGCGAGATCGCCTGTGACGAGCGCGTAACGCAGTCGCTGACGAGCACGGAACGGGTCGAGTATGCGGACATGCTGGTGCGTCTGGCGCTTCGGCGGGGCACGCCACGGCTCGGCGTGCTGGCGACCGGCATGTCGATGAACGGCCGGCGCATGAAGGCGCGCGTTTGCTGCATCGTGCAAAACCGCAGGGTGCGTCGCGGCGCGATCCTGTCTTTAGCGTTGCTGGGCACTGCGCTGCTGACGATGACCTTCGCGACGGCGGAGGTGGAGCGGGTGGCAAAGCCTGAAGATATTCCCACCGAAGACGTGGAGGCGTGGACAGTCGTAAACGCAGAGGTGCTGGACGCGCTGGGATACCCGGCAGCGGAGGTTCGCGTGCGAAGGGACGCGTGCGAAGCGGACTATCCCGCGCTCGACGGGGAATGGGCGGTCACTGCGACGGCGGAGCATGCGCAGTTTAAAGACGGCACGATGCGCTACGAAACATCTGGCCCTTGGGTGCTCGAGGTGCAGCGGGTGGACGGCAGCGAGCGCTACGCCCTGACGGTAAACGCCGCGGGCGAGGTGCTGGAGTTTGAATTTGAGGCGGCTGAAGGGCTGGACGAAGTGGTCAGGACGGAACGGGTCGAGTCGATTTTTACGCCGCGCGAGCTGCGGTCGGAAGCTTGGAGGTTATCGCCCTTATGGGCAGAAGAGGATACGGAGGCGAGCGCGCTCGTCCGCCGGTCGGCCGGGCCAAACGAAGCAAAAACCAGCATCTTTGGCAGCGTATACGCAGAGGTCTATGCGGACGGAACGCGCGTGCGCAAGTTCTCCATGCGTCACAATGTTCCAGGAAGTCTGCTATGGCGTGTGCAGATGGAGCCGCTGCGCATTCTTTCCATGAAGTACTTCCAAAGCGGGATCCGGAGCACCGATTACGCGGTGCTCGAAACGGAGGAAGAGGCAAGCGCTTCCGTGAAGGCGTACTTGGAGAATGCGGGGTGGACGCCCGAGGAGATCGACAGACCGTTCATACGCACGGAGGGTGACTTCAGCTTTTATGGCGAATCTCAGCCAGAGGCGGAGGATGGGTGGTACGTGGCCTATCAGAGGCCGGGACGGCACGGCAACAACTTCTGGCGCATGGACATGCTGCAGGACGCGCCGCAGCAGCGAACGATCACGGAATCGGAACGCGGCTGGGCCTCGCAGAGGGCAAGAGCGTTTGTGCAGGAAAATCGCCTGAAAAAATATAATCTTACGATCGGGGAAATCGTGGTCGAGGACGCGGTGCAGGTTTACCCGGACGGCGAGGTCGTTCGCGTGACGGTGCATTATCAAGATGAAGATTACGAGCGCATGGATGAACTGAGCATCCGGCTGAGCCCAGAGGCTGTTCTCAAGATGAACTACACCTTCAAGCGGATTCGCTGGGACGAGGACGATGTCAAGCTGGAAGTCCTGGGCTCTCTAAAGATTTTTACGGGCATCGAGGCGGACGCCACTGAGGCAGAGGTGGTGGAGGGGGCGCGTAAAATCCACGTCTTCGGCGGCACGCGGCAGGGCGCGCGGGATCTGTGGACAGCGGTGTACGACAAGGAGACGAACTGCGTGGAGTCCTTCTGGACAGCGGACGCGATAGCGCCTGCGGGAGAGGCAGGACTCCGGCGTCTTGAACCCTGGGAAGAAAACGCGGTTCAAGCGTGCGCGCACACGTTTGGCGCGGCCTGCGGGCAAGAAGTCCAGGCTGCGACCATTCTGGGGCCCGCACGGTGGGTTGACGGCAGGGAATTCGTGGATGTGGACGTCCTATTTACAGATGGCTCCGCCGAAAGCGTGACGATATCGGTGGGAGAAGGGGCCGTGCGCGCATGGGGAAGGCGGGCGGAGGAGCAGAAAGCGAATCCTCTCTACGACGAAGCGGCAGCACGGCAAACGATGGAAATGTATCAGCAGGCGAGCGGCGGCACCTGCGGTATGGCAAACGAATGCGATGCCACGATTGAACGGGTGGACGACAAGTTCGTCTGCCGCTGGATCGATCGAAAGACGGGGGAAGTCTTCGCGTACTTCACGATGGAGGCGGAGAACTGCCAGCCCATATCCCTTCACGACCTGCGCGGCGAGGCGGACACGGCGGTTCAGATTGACGAGACGCTCTCCGAAAGCGCCATTGCGCTTGGAAAAGAGCACTTGATGCGATATTACCTTAACGACGCAGGACCTGAGATCGTGAAAACCCAGGTTCTGGGGGCAAAGGGGCGGGCGCGTTCGGCGCAGGTCTATAGCCTGCCTTTGGCACCTGAATCATTTATAGAGGCGGCTCGGCGGGAGCAGACGGAGAACGCGAAAGCGGATTCCTGTGTCGAGGTAGACCTGCAGATCGATGTAAGCGACGGACGTACGTACCGGCTGCGCGTAGATGCGAGACACGGCGGCGTTTTCGCGTGCTATGCATTGGCCGGGGGCGAATGAGCATTGGCCATGAGATGGAGGGATTGGGAGATGAAAGTCATTGGATTCTTAGAATATCTGCTGGAGGCAAGCATCGGTGCGGCGGTGCTGATCCCACTCGTATTGATCGCGCGCCGTTTTTTTCGGGTGCGCGTAGGCAGCCGCGCGATCTATCTGGCGTGGCTGCTAGTAGCATTGCGGCTGCTCATTCCCCTATCGCTGCCCAATCCGCTGCTGGTGAAGGAGGCCGACGCGTCGCGGAGGGCGCCGGCGACGGAGCCTGTAAGCGGCGCCATTCCGGCCTCCATGGGGGGAGCGGCCGGGCAGAATGCGGACATAGACGGCGGAGCGCCGTTGGATTCCGTGCTCTTTGACACGGCATGGATGAACGGCCCGACAACGGAAGCGAGGAAGCTGAACACGCAGCCTGCGGCGTCCGATGTGCCCGACATGGCTGTACGCGCGCCGCTCAGCGTGGAGCAGCGGCTCTTCTGCGTGCATGCGGCCGGGGCGGCATCGGCGGCGCTGTACATGCTGATCGCCAACCGACGCTTTCGGCGGCGGATCGTCCGGGCGCAGGCGGGCGGCCTGACGGGCGATGCACAGGCCACTTACGAGGAACTCTGCGGGGCGCTGCGCATGCGCCCTCTGCCGGTCGCCTATGCAGACCCGCTCTCAGGGGCGTGCCTCGTCGGCGCCTTGCGCCCGCGCATCTTCCTGCCGCTCGCCATGCGCAGAGAGGACGCTCGCTTCACATTGCTGCACGAGCTCTGCCACGCCAAGGCAGGGGACGGTCTTTGGGGGCTGCTGCGAAACGTCTGCTGCGTGCTGTTCTGGTTTCATCCGCTGGTCTGGTTGGGTGCGCACCTGTCCCGGCTGGACGCGGAAATGGCCTGCGACGAACGAGTGACGGAGCGGTTATCAGCCTTGGAACGCGTGGATTACGCAGAAATGCTCGTGCGGGCGACGGTCGGGCACGGAACGCCTGGCATCGGCGTGCTGACCACGGGCATGTCGATGAACGGTAAGCGCATGAAGGCCCGCGTCGCAGGTATCGTGCGCAGCCGGGGCGTGCGCCGGTCAGCGCTTGCCGTGGCTGCGCTTGCAGGCGTCGTCCTGCTCGTCGCGACGTTTGCCACGGCGGAGGTGGAGCCGCATACCCTCGACGGCATCCCGGCGCACGGCGATTCCTCTACGGGCGGTGCAGCCTTGCCCGTCGCGGACGCGGAGGGCGGGCTCGTCAGCCGTATGGAGGAGCAGGGCGCACCGTCGCCTTCCGCCGCGCAGAAGCTGAAGGCTATCGAGGCCAAGGCGTCCGTGCTGGAGGCCCTGCAGCTTCCCATCGAGGGCATTACCGTCGCGGAGGGGGCTTGCGAGATCGACTGGAAGCTGCCCGAAAGCGGGCTTGCGCGCATGCAGATTCACGATGCGAACGGCAACGTCCTGACGGATGAGGCGGTGGCGGTCGGAACGCACAGGGGAACGTACCCCGCGCTCTATGGATTTGCAGCGCCCTGGACGTTTACGCTGACCGGGAACGACCTGTCGGTCACGACTTTTTCCATGGATGCGGCGGGGGCAATCACGAGCTACGACGCGGGCATCCGCCCGGACGAGGCGCTGCGCACGGAGCAGCTGTTCGTGGAAGGCGTGACGGAGGCTTCCATGTTTTCAGATGCTTTCGAGCGGAACCGTGCGATTCAGCTCGCGCGCCATGTGGGGACGTATTATGACGCGGATGGCGAGGAGGCGCGAAGAAGCCTGGTGCTCCGGGCGACCGGCAGCGGCATCGCCGGAATCGGCGGCACGGACGATCGCTGCGAGGTCTACGATGCATTTGGGCGCGTGCGCAAGTATTGGGTCATTTCGCGCGAGGGAGAGCAAAAGCATTGGGCCTTCCGGGTACAGGTAGACCCCCCGCGCATTCTGAGCATGCAGCAAAGCATACAGGAAGCGGGCGAGGTTCGCGAAATGAGCGCGTACATCGTCTATCCCACGGCGGAAGAGGTGATTGCGGATACGCGAAGTTTCCTGAAGGAGAAGGCTGGATGGAGCGAGCAGGACGTGGAAGCGCCAATCCTCTCCTACGTCCGCAGCGAGGAAGGGGCGCGCACGGCGCTTTACGGTGAAACCGCCGAGAACGCGCGCGATCTGTGGCATGCGGAGTACATAGGCGTTCATCGTCATCTCAGCGATTTCTGGCGCATGGATGTGATGCAGGATTCGGCGGAGCAGCGCCCCGTTACGGAGGCGGAGCAGGCGCTGGCCGCGCGGCTGGCGCGCGAATTGGCCGGGAATACGAGAGCATTCGATTACGGGGAGGTGGAAAGCGCCGAAGTAGAGGCGCAGGTGCACGTCTATGGAACGGAGGAAATTGCGCGCGTTTGGCTCAGTTACCAGCACGGGGAGCACTACGACCGCGCATGCGTGAGGCTGAATCCCCCGGCGGTGCTGGCGCTAACGCACGATCCGGACGTAAAAGGGACGGCGGATTGGCCGGACGCGGAGGTGCCGCCGGAAATCCTTTCGGCGTTGGGCCTGCCGATCACCGGCCTTCGCCTTACGTCGTCGGCCTGCGAGATGGACTGGAAGGAGGTCAGCGGCTGGACGGCCCGGTGGGCGGATGCGGAAGGGCAGCAATTCGAGCTGCTGGAAGGGACGCGCCTGCTGCGCCATAGCACCCCCTTCGGCAGGCCGGCGCCCTGGACGCTGACGATCGAGCGCGATGGGATGGTGCTGCACACGCTCGTCCTGAGCGAGGAGGCGCAGGTTCTATCCTACGCGTACGGCGGCTACCCGGACGACGTGGCGCTGAAAACAGAGCCTGGGCTGGGGCGCAGCGGGTTCGAGGTAGAGCCTGAGGTTCTGGAGCAGCTGCTCCGCGCGGCGGGCGCCGCCAGCGGGCAAGCCGTCGGTTCGCAGTTTACGGAGGTGCGCGCGCTCGCGGGTGAGGTGCGAAAGTACGACATAAGCACGGACGTTGGACGGTACTGCGCGACCGCGCAGACGAACGGGGAGCGCATCCTGTCATTCTATCTGAAAAACGATGAGGATGCACATTACATGGACATGATCTTCGCGCCTACGCGAGAGGAGGCGGTCGAGCTCACGCGGACGTTCCTGATTGAGACGGCGGGATGGCTTCCCGAAGAGGTCGATTCGCCGCAGCTTACGGTTATCGACCGCCCCTTCGCAGGGGAAAGGTTTGGCTACGATTTTTACGGCGAATCGGAGGCGGGAGTACAGGACCTTTGGTACGGCAATTTCCTCGGCGGCTGGCGGCACCTGAATGCCTTCTGGATGCAGGCGGTGCTGAAGGATGCGCCCGCTGCGCGTGTGATTACGGAAGCGGAACGCGCGGACGTCGAGGCATATGCCCGCGAATTCGTGGAAAAGACGCGTGAGATGTATACGTTGCCGAAGCTCACGGCGAAGGCTGAGGATTCTGTGCGAATCTACGACTTCGGCGAGGTGGTGCGCGTGGACGTTGACGGCGCGGACGGCGTCATCGATACGCTGCACGTCCGTCTGACGCCCCGTTCGGTGCTCTATCAGAACAGGGGCGACAACGTAAAGAAGACGTCGCCTTGAATGGATAAATGAAATAGTAAGTTTGATTTACTTCAATTTTGAGGTTAAATCCTGGATAAATCGAAAGATTTATCCGGGATTTCTTGCAAATTTAAAGAAAAATGACAAAATACACTTGACGATCGTATGCTGATGCGGATATAATACACCGTTGATTTTTTACTGTGCGCCTTTGAGAACGGGAGTGAGCGGATGAACACCAAATTTGTATTCGTCACCGGCGGCGTCGTGTCCTCGCTGGGCAAGGGCATTACGGCGGCATCCCTCGGGCGGCTGCTGAAGTGCCGCGGCCTGAGCGTCTCCATTCAAAAATTCGATCCGTACATCAACGTCGATCCGGGAACGATGAATCCCTATCAGCACGGCGAGGTGTTCGTCACGGACGACGGCGCGGAAACCGACCTCGATTTGGGTCACTATGAGCGCTTTATCGATGAATCGCTTACGCAGGCGGCGAACGTGACGAGCGGACGCGTGTACTTTACGGTGATTTCCAAAGAGCGCAAGGGCGAATATCTGGGCGCGACCATTCAGGTCATACCGCACATCACGAACGAAATCAAGCGCCGCATCCTGGAGGTGGCGCATCATGAGCCCGCGCCGGACGTGGTTATCACCGAAATAGGCGGCACGGTTGGAGACATCGAATCACAGCCTTTTCTGGAGGCGATCCGCCAGCTTCGCGCGGAGCTGGGGCGCGAGAACACGCTGTACCTGCACGTGACGCTCGTGCCCTACATCGCAGCAGCGGGAGAGCTCAAAACCAAGCCGACGCAGCACTCCGTTAAAGAACTCGCAGGGCTCGGCATTCAGCCGGACGTTATCGTCTGCCGTACCGAGCACGACATTCCCCGCGAGGTGCGCGAAAAGATCGCCATGTTCTGCAACGTCGAGGCGGGGAGCGTGTTTGAAAACCAAAACGCGCGCTCCATCTACGAGGTGCCGCTGCTGCTGCACGCGGAAGGTCTGGATGCACAGGTGTGCAGGTTGCTTCACATCGATGCGCCCGAAGCCGATCTTACGCAGTGGCGCGCCATGGTTGAACGGCAGCTCACCCCCCTGCGCACTGTCCGCATCGCGCTGGTCGGGAAGTATGTGGAGCTGCCGGACGCGTACCTGAGCGTCGTGGAGGCGCTGACGCATGGCGGCATCGCCCATCACGCAAAGGTCGAGATCGACTGGGTGCCTGCGGAAGCTCTGACGACGGAGAACGTCTCGGAGCGCCTGCGGGAGGCGCAGGGAGTGCTCGTGCCCGGCGGTTTCGGCTCGCGGGGACTGGAAGGAAAAATTGCGGCCATTCGGTACGCGCGCGAGCAGCGCAAGCCCTTTCTGGGCATCTGCCTGGGCATGCAGATGGCGGTCGTGGAGTTCGCGCGGAACGTGCTGGGCATGACCGGTGCGAACACCAGCGAGGTGGAGCCGGATACTCCCTATCCGGTCATCGACTTGATGCCCGACCAGCAGAACGTCGATGAAAAGGGAGGGACGATGCGCCTGGGGCGGTACCGCTGCCGGATCGAGCCGAACACGCTCAGCAAGACGGCTTATGGAGAGGCGGAAATTATGGAACGGCATCGCCACCGCTACGAGTTTAACGACGCTTTCCGCGCGCGCTTCGAGGAGGGCGGCATGCGCGTCGCGGGCGTCAATCCGGAAAGGGGGCTCGTGGAAATCGTAGAAATAACCGGCCATCCGTGGTTTGTGGGTGTTCAATACCACCCTGAGTTCAAAAGCCGGCCCAACCGTCCGCATCCGCTGTTTCGCGACTTCGTGGGCGCGGCGCTGAAGCTGAAACCGTCCGCCGCACAGGAAGCGAATCAGGGAGGATGTATTCAGATCAAAAACAGACAAAAATAGTTCCTGCATGAAGGGAAAACGACAAAAATGCAAGTATCAACATAAAAAGTTTCATAAAGCGCTTGCAATCGACCGGGATGGATGATATAATTCGACCATTCAAAACGGAAAAAGCTTGTGCAGACGCCGGAGCCGGCGCCCGCAGCCTACGGATCAGGGGGGCGATGAGAGATGGCCGAGTTTGCCGTTCACACTATCATGCTGGCCGCGCCGGAGACGGTAGCGGTGCGCCTCAAGGGCATCCTGGAGGATGCCGGGTATGCCCTGGATATCATCGCGCATACCGGTGAGCAGGCGATTCGGGCGGCGCAAGATGGGCATCTGCCCGGGCTATTGGTCACGACCTATCGTTTGCCGGACATGACGGGTCTTTCCCTCATCCGCGAACTGGGCGAGCTGGGCGGCGCTTTGCTCATTGCGCCCCAAGGCGTTTCGCAGGAGGGGCTGCCGGAGTGCGTGGTGCCGCTGTCAAACCCGATCAACCGCGAGGCGTTTTTGCAAAGCGTAGCGGTGCTGCTGCGCATGAACGAACGGATTTTGCGCCTGGGGCGCGAGGTCAACCGGTTGACCCGCACACTTGACGAGCGAAAGGTCATCGAACGCGCGAAGGGGATGCTGATGGATTCGATGCACATGAGCGAGGCGGAGGCGCATCGCCGCATGCAGAAGATCAGCATGGACAGCGGCAAGCGTCTGTATGAGGTAGCCTGCGGCATCCTTGAGCCGCAGGCATCGCAGGCGGGTTAAAGTTCTGCAGGCGGAAGGGGCTCACGGATAAGGGAGGGGGACGATGCATGCTGACGATGTACGGGACGCCGCTTTGCCCGGATTGCGTGGAGGCAGAGGCGGCGCTCAAGGCGAAAAAAATTCCGTTTGACTACGTCGACATCACGGAGTCCACCGCAAACCTGAAGGCGTTCCTGAAACTGCGGGATGAAAGCCCGTTATTCGACGAGGTCAAGGCGGCAGGCGGGATCGGCGTTCCCTGCTTCATCCTGCCTGGCGGGCGCATGACGCTCGACGTCCAGGAAGCGCTTTCTTTGTAAGACTCTTTGTTAGGTTTCTGCATTTAAAATCAGCCCTGCCTCCGCATTTGCGTGCGAAGACAGGGCTGATTCATCTTTGCGCCGGTGTTCACTCGCCCGCTGGCGCATCCTCGGCGTCGGGTTCGCCCTGGAAGGAGGCGAGCCCGGCGACGGCACTGACCGGCAGGGAAAAGACGATGGACTGGGCCTTGCTCTGAGCGCCGGCCCCCTCCATAATGGCGCGCATAATGGGGGTGCGGTCTCCGGCGCGGCAGACGATGAGCACGAGTTCCTTTTCGGCGGCAATGGATACGCCAAAGAATTTTTCGGCCAACCCGGTTCCCGTGCCCTTGGCGTGGACGATCGTGCCGCCGCTGGCCTTGGCTTTGCGTGCGGAGGCCATCACCAAATCCGTGTAGCCCGTATTGGCGATCGCGACGATCAGCTCGTGATCCTGTTTTTCCATGCGTCTTTCCTCCTTGGCCGCCTGGCGGGCGGTATCGTCTATCGATTGGCCGATGAGCACCTGCGCGGCGGTTTGGCCGCCGAGGCTGGCGATGGGAACGGAGACCGCAATGCCGTTGCCCGCGATGTCGATGTGCAGGGTGTGCACGAGGGAATGCAGCAGCTTTTTTTCGGCGCGGGCGTCGCATGCGCATACCAGCACCGTCTTTTCGCTCGCTTCCAGCCCCAGAAAATGCAGCATGCTGCGGGTCGCGGTGCCGCTGGCGGGGATACCCAACACCGTCTGTACGCCGAGCTCGCGGTACAGGCGGAGGTAAGCTTCCGTGTAGTCACGGTTTACGATGGTCAGAAGCAGGTTATACGTACTCATGTTTCACCTCACGACAGGTCGATGATGTCTTCGACGATCACAGCCGCGTCGGACGCCGGACGATGCGCACTCTTGTACTTGAAGTACAGCCCCATGATCTGAATGGTGATGAGCGGCGTCATCGCGACCATGGCAACCACGCCGAACGCATCGGCGACGATGTTGCCGCCGACCGCGTCGCAAGCGCCCATCGCGAACGGAAGAAGGAATGTCGCCGTCATGGGGCCGGAAGCGACCCCGCCGGAGTCGAAGGCGATGGAGGTAAAAATCTTGGGTACAATAAAGGAAAGCACGATGGCGGCGGCATAGCCGGGAACGAGATACCACATGATCGAAATGCCGGTAAGCACGCGGGTCATGGAGAGGCCGAGGGAAATAGAGACGCCCACAGCGAGGGCCGTGTTCATCGCTCCCTGAGGGATCGCGCCGGAGGTGATTTCCTCCACCTGGCGGTTGAGCACGTGTACGGCGGGCTCGGCGGCGACGATGAAGTAGCCGATGACCATGGCAATGGGAATGAGAATCCACCGGTAGGGGAGCTCTGCGATCATCTTGCCCAGGTAGTTGCCGGCGGGCATGAAGCCGACGTTTACGCCGGTCAGGAAGAGCACCAGCCCGACGAAGGTATAGAGGAAGCCGATACACATGCGCACGAAGTCCGCGGCCCCCAGGCGCATCGACAGCAGCTGGAACGCGAAGAAGAAGAGCACGATGGGCATCAGGGCGGCGAATACCTCGTGCAGATAGGTGGGCAGGGCGGCGGTGAAGAGCTGCATCAACCCGCGGGAATCCGCCACGTCCGGTACGGTGACCGGCACGTAGCTGCCGCTGCCCGTGTTGTAAAAGATGCCAAGCAGCAGCGTGGCCAGAATGGGCCCGACGGAGCAGAGCGCGACGAGGCCGAAGCTGTCGTTTTCCGCGTGCTTGTCAAAGCGCATGGCGGAAACGCCCACGCCCAGCGACATGATGAAGGGGACCGTCATGGGCCCTGTCGTGACGCCGCCCGCGTCAAACGCGATCGCCCAGAAATCGGGGGAAACAAAAAAGCAAAGGGCGAATACGATCCCATAAAAGAAGACGAGCATCGTCCCCAGACGTATGCCGAACAGCACGCGCATGAGCGCGGCCACCAGAAAGACGCCTACGCCCAGCGCGACGGACCAGATGATGACCGCGTTGGGGATGGAGGGCACCTGATTGGCGAGCACCTGCAGGTCGGGTTCGGAAATGGTGACGATGACGCCGATCAGGAAGCCGACGACGGCGACGATGAGGAGCCGCCGGGATTTGGTGATGGACGCGCCCAGACGCTCGCCCAAAGGCGTCATGAACAGATCCGCGCCGAGCGTGAAGAGGCTCATACCCAAGATCAGCATCGCCGCGCCGATGAGAAAAGCCGTCAGCGTAGCGACGGGAATGGGCGAAACGCTGAAGCACAGCAGCAGGACGATGAGCGTGATGGGTATGACCGAGGTCAGAGACTCCATCAGCTTTTCCTTCAGGACGCTGCGGTGCTGGTAAAAAAACTGGACTTTCTTTCCATGCTTTCCGATCAATGTCATCCCTCTCTTGCCGTTCTATATCTACAACCATTATATCATAAAGATTGTCTTTATACTATTCGCGGGAATGACAAATCGGCTGCATCGTGTGCAAAAGCAGGATTTTCAGGCGGCGCGTAGAAATGTGAAAACAGGCAAAGCGAGAGGGGCGAGAGAATGCATTTTACCAAAATGCAGGGCCTTGGCAACGATTACGTCTACGTGGATCTGACGCGCGAGCGCGTGGAGAATCCGTCTGCGCTGGCTGTCGCGGTCAGCAGGCCGCACTTTGGCGTCGGCGCGGACGGGCTGGTGCTCATCGGTCCTTCCAGGTGTGCGGACTTTTCCATGCGCATCTTCAACGCGGATGGTTCGGAGAGCGAAATGTGCGGAAACGCGACGCGGTGCGTGGGCAAGTACGTCTACGAGCGCGGGCTTGCGCGCCGGGAGCGCATTACCCTGGAGACGCTTGCGGGCATTAAGACGCTGTACCTCACGGTGGAAGACGGCGTTGTATCCCGTGTACGGGTGGACATGGGCGCGCCCGTGCTCGACGGGAAGGAGATTCCCACGACGCTGGGGACCGGGCGGGTGCTGCGTCAGCCGCTGGAAGTGGACGGCCGCGCGTTCGAGGTAACCTGCGTGAGCATGGGCAATCCGCATGCCGTCATCTTCCTGAATGAGGACGTGGAAACCTTCGACGTCGGTCGCTATGGCCCCCTGATCGAGCGGCACGCGGCCTTTCCCCATCGCACGAACGTGGAATTTGCGCAGGTGAAGGAAGAGGGACGCATCCGCATGCGCGTATGGGAGCGGGGAAGCGGCGTGACGCTGGCCTGCGGAACGGGCGCTTGCGCTACGGCGGTCGCAGCTTCGCTGTGCGGACTGGCCGGACGCAGGGCGATCGTGGAGCTGGACGGCGGAGAGCTGCTCGTCGAGTGGGAGGAGGACACGGTTTACAAGACGGGCCCCGCCGCATTCGTCTTTGACGGGGAGTGGACGGATCCCTGATCGGCGCATGACGGCGTTTCTTTTGAAAGGGACGCGGAGTCTTTTTCATCCGCACGTTTTTGTGATCCTGTATGGAAGATTTCAGTGCGGTCAAGCGTTCAGATAGTAGAACGATTTACAGTGTCGCGCGGCCTGCGCGGCGTTTCACCGCCGCTTCATGCGTCAAGGCGGAGAAGATACGAAGGGGGAGAACATCATGAGGAAAAGTTGGTGTGCATGCGCGCTGGGACTGCTGCTTTGCATGGTAAGCGTCTTCGCGCTTGCGGACGCCGCGGTCATCGACAACAAGAACGCGGCGGGCGGCAACAAGCGCCTGAACCTGCGCACGGACCCTGCGACGACTGCGGGAACCCTGGGTCTGCTCTATGACGGCACGCGGGTAGAGCGCCAGGAGAATGCGGGCGAGTGGTCCAAGGTGGAATTCGGCGGACAGACGGGCTACGTGCTTTCAGAATACCTCATCACGCCCGACGAGGCGGAGACGAAGGGCCTGGCGGAGGGCGGCTCCGGGGAGGTAGACGTCGCCTTGCCGCAGGAGATGCTGCAGCTGCGCGAGGAGCCCTCGGTCAAGGCCAAAGAGACCGCATCGCTTGAAAATGGAACGAAGATTCGCATCCTCGCCTTTATGGACGACTGGGTTTACGTGCGCACGGAGCAGGAGCCGGCGCTCGCCGGATATGCACTTTCAAAGTACGTGACGGAGAGCGAGCATCTCAAGTACCTGCTGGTTTCGGCGCCTGACCCGCAAAAGCCCGCCAAGCTGCGCGCGGATGCGAGCGCCAAATCCAAGGTCATCGGGAGCTACTACAACGGCGTGCAGGCCGTGAAGCTGTTCTCCTATCAGCGCGACGGCTGGGCGCGCGTGCGCATCGGGGACGTGGTTGGCTGGATGGAGGAGGGCGATCTGTCTGCCGAAACCGCGGAAAGGATTGCTTTTCCGTACTATCCGCCGGTCACGAGCATTTCCGCCAAGCGGACGGAGCTGCGCGCGCAGGCGGCGGAAAAGTCGGACGAGCTTCTGATCTGCGAAAAGGACGAATCCATCGAGGTGCTCGGCGAAAGCGGGAACGGCAAATGGCTGCATGTGCGCGTCTACGACGGCAATCCCTACGCGCTGACCGGACTGACGGGCTATGTGAAGGCTTCGTCCGTCGGAAAGCTCGCGCCCAATACCGACGGCATGCACGGCCTGTACGCGGTCGTCGCCCCGGACGAGGCGGGCAGCGGCCATACCAGCCTGCAGCCCATCTATAAGGAAGCGAAAAAGGACGCGGACGAACTGGGACTGTACTACCAGGGCGTAGAGGTAGAGCTGCTGGACCTGACGCTCAGCGCCTGGGCCAAGGTGCGCGCGGGCGGCCAGGAGGGCTTCATGTTGAAGGAAGACCTGCTGATCCGCAGCGGCGATTCCACGGCGGCGGCGATTTCGCCCGCGCCGCCGGAAGTGCAGGTGACGGCGCCCGGCGGTGTCACGATGCGCGCGCAGACCAAGTCGGATTCCAACGCAGTGCGCAGTCTTGCGGACGGCAGCCGCGTGACGGTGCTCGGCGTGCTGGGCTCCTGGTGCTGCGTGCGTTCGGAGGATCAGGCGGGCTTTGTGCCGCGGGCGCAGCTCTCGGGCGACATCGGCGGCTACGCGCGCACGAAGGAAAACAAGCTTGCGATGCGCAAGGACGCCACGAGCCAGAGCGATGTGCTGCTGCGCGTACCGCAGGGACGCCGCGTGCTGGTCATCGCGACCAACGGTGAATGGAAGTTCGTCGAATACGAGGGACAGCGCGGCTACATCATGAGCCAATACCTCGAGTTCGTCTACTGACGGCAGAAAAGACAAAAAATTCGACGCGATTTGTCGCGAGCCCGCACAATTCGCGTCGATTCGCTTTGCTTCCCTTGACAAGCGCGCGCAAATGGGGTATAAACTAAAAGGTATGTGCCTGCACAGGCTGCGCGAGATGCGCGGCGCGTTGCGTTTAAGAAAGGGGCTGCAAAATGGTTCGTACAATCGTCGGCGCGAACTGGGGCGACGAGGGCAAGGGCAAGATTACGGACATGCTCGCGGGTGAATCCGACATCGTCGTCCGCTTCCAGGGTGGAGCAAACGCGGGTCACACGATCATCAACGATTATGGCCGCTTTGCGTTGCATCTGCTGCCTTCCGGCGTTTTTAACCCCAACGTCGTCAACATCATCGGCCCGGGCGTGGCGCTGAACATCGAAGCGCTGCTCAGCGAGCTGGATAGCGTCGTAAAGGCCGGTGTGCCTGCGCCGAAGCTGCTCGTATCCGAGCGCGCACAGGTGATGATGCCCTATCATGTGCTGCTGGACTGCTACGAGGAAGAACGCCTGGGCGCGAAGAACTTCGGGTCCACGAAGAGCGGCATCGCGCCGTTTTACGGCGACAAGTTCCAGAAGATCGGCCTTCAGCTCTGCCAGCTGTATTATCCGGAGGTGCTGCGCGAAAAGCTTACGCACGCGCTTTCGATCAAAAACGCGCTGCTCGAGCATCTGTATCACAAGCCTCAGATCGATCTGGAAGAGTTGATCGATAAAATGACGGCGCTGGCGGAACGCATCCGCCCATACGTCTGCGATACGAACCTCTACCTGCACGAGGCGTGCAGGGCGGGCAAGCGCGTTCTGCTGGAGGGCCAGCTCGGCACGCTGCGCGACCCGGATCACGGTATCTATCCGATGACCACCTCCTCCTCCCCGCTCGCGGGCTACGGCCCCGTCGGCGCGGGCGTTCCGCTGTGGGCGATGAGCGACGTGATCGCGGTGACGAAGGCGTATTCCTCGTGCGTGGGCCGCGGGCCGTTTACGACGGAGCTGTTCGGCGAAGAGGCGCAGGAGCTGCGCGTGCGCGGCGGCGACAAGGGCGAGTTCGGCGCGACGACGGGACGTCCCCGCCGTGTGGGCTGGTTCGACGCGGTGGCAACGCGCTACGGCTGCATGATGCAGGGCGCGACGCAGGTGGCGCTGACGAATATGGATGTGCTGGGTTATCTGCCGGAAATCCCGGTCTGCGTGGCCTACGAGATCGACGGCGAGCGCACGGAAAACTTCCCGGTGACCCCGCTGCTGGAGCGCGCGAAGCCTGTATACGAAATGCTGCCGGGCTGGATGTGCGATACGCGAGGCATCAGAAAGTACGAGGATTTGCCGGAGAACGCGCGGCGCTATGTGGAGTTCATCGAAGCGCGGATCGGCGCGCCGGTCAGGTTCGTATCCAACGGACCGCGCCGCGATGAAATCATCATCCGATAAACGAACTATGCAGAAGGGAGTACAAGGCGATGGAGCTTTTTTGCATGATGGTCGGTTTGCCCGTCGCGTTTCCGGTTTCGTCCTTTGGATTTTCTTTTTAAGGCGGATTATTTCCGCCTTTTCTTTTTGCCTGCCGCGGCAGATGGGAGCCCGTTTGCGCCGCTTGACGCGGCGGGGAGAATCGGTGTATAATATTTGAGATGCATAAATACACGACAAATAATCAATAAATATACGGATGTGAGCGCATGGCAACTTTGATCCTGGAAGATGGCGCCCGTTATGAGGGCGAATTGTTTGGACATAAGGCCGACGTGACCGGCGAGGTCGTCTTCACCACGGGCATGACGGGCTATCAGGAGACGCTGACCGACCCTTCCTACTGCGGACAGATCGTCTGCATGACGTACCCGCTGATCGGCAACGTCGGCATCAACGATTTGGACAGCGAGTCCGGCGGCGTGGCGATGAAGGGCTTCGTGGTGTCGGAGCTTTGCGACCTGCCGAGCAACTGGCAGATGAAGAAGGACCTTTCGGCCTATTTGGACGAGCAGGGCGTGACGGGCCTGACCGGCGTGGACACGCGCGCGCTGACGCGGCGCATCCGGGTGTACGGCACGCTGCGGGGGAAGATCGTGTCCGGGGAACCGACGCAGGCGGATATGGACGAGGTAAAGGCCTGGGCGCTGCACGACCAGGTGTCGCGCGTGACCTGCAAGGAACCCTACGAGATTCCGGGCGACGGACCGACGATCGCGGTAATGGACTTTGGGCTCAAGCGGGGCATTCTCCATTCCCTGTCTGAACGGGGCTGCCGTTTGAAGGTCTACCCCGCGCAGACGCCTGCGCAGCAGATTCTCGAGGCCGGCTGCGACGGCGTGATGCTGACCAACGGCCCCGGAGATCCCGCGGACAACCGCGAAGACATCGAGACGATCCGCGCGCTGATGGAAAAGCGTCCGGTCTTCGGCATCTGTCTCGGGCATCAGCTGATGGCGCTGGCGATGGGGGCGGGTACGATTCAGATGAAGTACGGCCACCATGGCACGAACCATCCGGTGAAGGACCTGCGGCGCGGCACCTGCTCGGTGACGTCGCAGAACCACTGCTTCATGGTGGATCCCAGCACCCTGCCCCAGACGGCGGAGGTCAGCCACCTGAACTGGAACGATCAGACGGTCGAGGGCGTGCGCTATCTGGACAGACCCGCTTTCAGCGTGCAGTTCCACCCCGAGGCGTGCGGCGGCCCGCGCGAGACGGGCTATCTGTTCGACGATTTCCTCACCATGGTTCGCGAAAATACGAAGTAATCGAGGGATTTACGATATGCCGAAGAAGGAATGGATTCAAAAGGTGCTCGTGATCGGCTCCGGCCCGATCGTCATCGGCCAGGCCGCGGAGTTCGACTATGCGGGCACGCAGGCCTGCCGCGTGCTGAAGGAGGAGGGCATCGAGGTCGTCCTCGTCAACTCCAACCCCGCGACGATTATGACGGATACAGACATCGCGGATCGGGTTTACCTGGAGCCGCTGAACTGCGAAACCATCGAACGCATCCTGCAAAAGGAGCGTCCGGACAGCCTGCTCGCCTCCCTGGGCGGTCAGACGGGCCTGAACCTCGCCATGGAGCTGGACGAGCGCGGGATCCTGGAAAAGTACGGCGTGAAGCTGCTGGGCACGAACATCGCCTCCATTCGCCGCGCGGAGGACCGCGAAGAGTTTAAGGACATGATGCTCTCCATCGGGGAGCCCTGCATCGACTCCGTGATCGTGCACGACGTGCAGGCGTCCGTCGATTTCGCAAACGAGATCGGCTATCCGGTCATCGTGCGTCCCGCCTACACGCTGGGCGGAACGGGCGGCGGCCTGGCCGACGACGAGGAGGAACTGCGCGAAATCTGCGCGGACGGCCTCCGCGCCAGCCGCGTCCACCAGAACCTGATTGAGCGTTCGGTCGCCGGCTGGAAGGAGATCGAGTACGAGGTCATCCGCGACGGCGCGGGCAACTGCATCACGGTCTGCAATATGGAAAACTTCGATCCGGTCGGCGTGCACACGGGCGATTCCATCGTCGTCGCGCCCAGCCAGACGCTGCGCGACGTGGAGCACCAGATGCTGCGCACCGCTGCGATTAACATCATCTCCGCGCTGGGCATCGAGGGCGGCTGCAACGTGCAGTACGCGCTCTCGCCCGACAGCATGCAGTACTACGTCATCGAGGTCAACCCGCGCGTGAGCCGCTCCTCGGCGCTCGCATCGAAGGCGACCGGCTACCCCATCGCCAAGGTGACCACGCGCATCGCTCTGGGCTACACGCTGGACGAGATCGTCAACGGCGTGACGGGCGAGACCTACGCCTGCGCAGAGCCGACGCTGGACTACTGCGTGCTCAAGTTCCCGCGTTGGCCGTTTGATAAGTTTGTCTACGCGGACAAGCGCATCGGCACGAAGATGAAGGCCACGGGCGAAATCATGGCCATCGGCACGAACTTTGAAAGCGCGCTGCTCAAGGCCGTGCGCTCGCTGGAAATGGGTTTTGATTCGCTGGTCAGCCCTGCGCTGGAGCAGCTTTCGGACGAGGAGATCGAGCGCAGGCTGCACGAGATCAACACCGAGCGCTCCTTCGTGGTGGCGGAGGCGCTGCGCCGCGGCGTCTCTATGGAACACATTCACGAAATCACGAAGATCGACCTGTGGTTCCTGCGCAAGGTGCAGAAGATCGTTTTGAAGGAGCAGGAGCTTCGCTCCATGAAAGCGGAGGAGCTAACGAAGGAAACCCTGCTCGCCGTCAAAAAAATGGGCTTCGCCGACAAGGCGATCGCCCGCTGGCTGAACGTTTCGGAAGATGAGATTCGCAGCCTGCGCAGGAAGCTGGACGTGCTGCCTGCTTTCCGCATGGTCGATACCTGCGGCGGCGAGTTCGCGGCTGTCAGCCCTTATTTTTACAGCACCTATGGGGCTGAGACGGAGGCGGAGTACAGCGGCCGAAAGACCGTGGTGGTGCTTGGCTCCGGCCCGATCCGCATCGGCCAGGGCATCGAGTTCGATTACTGCTCCGTGCACTGCGTCTGGGCGCTCAAAAAGGCGGGCTTCGACACCGTCATCATCAACAACAACCCGGAGACCGTCTCTACCGACTTTGATACCTCTGATCGTCTGTACTTCGAGCCGCTCACCGCGGAGGACGTGTGGAACGTGCTGGAGATCGAGCGTCCTGTCGGCGTCGTATGCCAGTTTGGCGGCCAGACGGCCATCAAGCTTGCGAAATTTGTGAAGCAGGCGGGCTATCCCATCCTGGGCACGGACCTTTCCGACATCGACGCGGCGGAGGATCGCGAGTTGTTCAACGAGCTGTTGAGCTCCCTTTCGATTCCCCAGCCCAGCGGCACCACGGTATTTACCGCGGAGGAGGCGGTCGCGGCTGCGGAACGGCTTGGCTACCCGGTGCTGGTGCGTCCCAGCTACGTGCTCGGCGGCCAGGGCATGGAGATCGCCTACGACGAACAGTCCATCCGCGAGTACATGAAGATCATCAATCTGAACGTACAGGAGCATCCGATTCTGGTCGACAAGTATCTGCTGGGCCAGGAGATCGAGGTAGACGCCATCTGCGACGGCGAGGACGTGCTGATTCCCGGCATCATGGAGCACATCGAGCGCGCGGGCATTCACTCCGGCGACTCGATTTCGGTCTATCCGCCGCAGACGCTCGCCCCGCGCATCCAGCGCATGGTGACGGACTACACCGTCCGCATCGCGCGCGCGCTGCACGTGAAGGGGCTGGTGAACATCCAGTTCATCCAGCACGCGGGCGACCTGTACATCATCGAGGTCAACCCGCGCTCTTCGCGCACGATTCCGTACATCAGCAAGGTGACGGGCATTCCGCTCGTCGAGCTGGGCGTTCGCGCCTCGCTGGGCGAGAAGGTGCCGACCTTCGGCTTCGGCACGGGCCTTTACCCGCCCGCGCCGAGCATTGCGGTCAAAATGCCGGTCTTCTCCTTTGAAAAGCTGCCGGAGGTCGAGGTTTCGCTCGGGCCGGAGATGAAGTCCACCGGCGAGGTGCTGGGGCTGGCAAAGACGGCGGAGGAAGCGTATCTGAAGGGCTTCCAGTCCACGAAGATGCTGATCCCGCAGGAAGGCGGCGTGTTGCTTTCCATCTCCCGCCACGACAAGCAGGAGGTGCTGGGGCTGGCGGAGCGGCTCGATCAAATGGGCTTTGACCTGTACGCGACGGCCGGCACGGCCAACCACCTGAACCACAACTACATCGCGGCGAGCAAGGTGCCCAAGCCCAGCGAGGATCACGAGGCGCTGAGCAAGCTGCTGGACAGCGGAAAGATCAAGCTCATCATCACGACCCCCACGCACGGGCGCGCCCCGCAGCGCGACGGCTTCCGTCTGCGCCGCATGGCGGTGGAGTATGGCGTTCCCTGCATCACGAGCTTGGATACGGCGACCCTGCTGGTGAAGTGCGTGAAGCTTTCCAAACAGGGCCGCGAGGTCGAGGCGCTGGGCCTGCACGAGCTGATATTGTAAGACGCTTCGGAGAGGGCGCTTTTCGCCAGGCGGAACTCGGGTTTGGGCCCCAAGAAGGAGGTGCGGCGCATGATCGCCATCATCGATTACGGCATGGGCAACCTGCGCAGCGTGCAAAAGGCACTGGAATTTCTCGGGCATGAGGCGGTCATCACCGACGAGCGCGCGGCGCTTTCGGCGGCGGAGCGTATCATCCTGCCGGGCGTCGGGGCGTTTGGCGACGCCATGGCGCAGCTCAAGCGCCGGGAACTGGATAAGGCGGTGTTGGAGGCGGCCGAGACAGGCAAGCCGCTGCTGGGCATCTGCCTAGGCATGCAGCTGCTCTTCGCCTCCAGCGAGGAGGGCGGGCGCTTTGAAGGGCTGGGTATCATCCCCTCGACGATGACGCGCTTTCCGGACCGGGGGCTTAAGGTGCCGCACATGGGCTGGAACAGCTTGAATCTGCGGCCTTGCCCGCTGTTCGAGGGACTCCCCGAATCCCCTTACGTGTACTTTGTGCATTCGTATTACGCATCCGAGGTGTCGGACGCGTGGACGGTCGCGACTTGTGATTACGGCGCGCCCTTTACGGCTGCGGTGCGCAGGGGAAACGTTTACGGCACACAGTTTCACCCGGAAAAGTCCGGCGCGGCGGGACTTCAGATGCTGCAAAACTTCGCCGCGCTGAAGGAGGGCTGCTGACATGCTGACCAAGCGGATCATTCCCTGTCTGGACATCCGGGATGGGCGCGTCGTCAAGGGCGTCAACTTCGTCTCCATACGCGACGCGGGCGATCCGGTGGAGTGCGCGCGCACCTACGACGCGGCGGGCGCGGACGAACTGGTGCTGCTGGACATCAACGCCTCGCACGAGGGCAGAAAGACCCTGCTGGACGTGGTCGCGCGCGTGGCAGAGCAGGTCTTCATCCCCTTCACCGTGGGCGGCGGCATCACGAGCCTGGAGCAGATTCGCGACTTGCTGCGCCTCGGCGCGGACAAGGTGAGCGTAAACTCGCCTGCGGCGCGCAATCCTGCCTTCATCAGCGAGGCGGCGGGCCGTTTCGGCAGCCAGTGCGTGGTCGTCGCCATGGACGTAAAACAGCGGTCGGACGGCAGCGGATGGGACGTCTACGTCAACGGCGGGCGCGTCAACACCGGGCTCGACGCCGTGGAATGGGCAGCCAGGGTCGAACGGCTGGGCGCGGGCGAAATTCTGCTCACCAGCATGGACGGGGACGGCGCGAAAAACGGCTATGACCTGCGCGTCACGCGGGCTATCGCGGATGCGGTGCGCATTCCGGTCATCGCCTCGGGCGGCGCGGGCAAGCTGGAGCATTTTTACGAGGCGATCGATCAGGGGCATGCAGACGCGGTGCTTGCGGCCTCGCTCTTTCACTTCGGCACCTACAAAATCGCGGACGTCAAGCGCTATCTGGCGCAGCGGGGCATCCCGGTTCGGATGACGCCGGACGGGGCGACCGTGCGATAAAAAATCTCATACGGCAGCAGCAAAGCGCGATGGGCTTTGCTGCTTTTCTTTACAGCGCCGCACAAAACCCGTATAATGGGGCTCAGCACGGGGAGCTGGAAGAGGGCGGAAGGAGACGCGATGAACAAAAAGCGCATTTTTTTGTCCGCAGCGCTTTTGACGCTGGCCTTGAACGCGTGGTTCCGACGCTGCGCGGGCCGGAGGGGTCCAGCGCGTTCATTGCGCTGGGCTGCACGGCATGGACGCATACGACGGGTGCGCGACGGCCGCCGCCGTTTATTATGAACAGGAAGAAGCGAGGGAAGCCATATGAATTTGAACGCCATTCATCACGTCGCCGTGATCGCGAGCGACTACGAAAAATCAAAGCATTTCTACGTGGAGCTTCTGGGCTTTGCCGTCGTGCGCGAAAACACGAGACCGGAACGGGGCGACGTCAAGATCGACCTTGCGTTGGGCGACTGCGAGTTGGAGCTCTTTTGCGTGCCGAACGCGCCGAAGCGCCCGAGCTACCCGGAGGCCTGCGGGCTTCGGCATCTGGCGTTCCGGGTGGAAGACGTGGAGGAGACGGCGGCGGAGCTTCGGCGGCTGGGAATCGAGACGGAGCCCATACGCGTGGATTCCTATACGGGCATGCGCATGACGTTCTTCCGCGACCCGGACGGGCTGCCGCTGGAGCTGCACGAATAATTGGAATGGATGGGAAAAGGGGGGACGATCATGCCCTACGTATTTGTGCATGGGCTGGGACAGAATGCGTCCAGCTGGGAACGTACGCTTTCCTGCCTGGCGCTGCGCGAGCCTGCCGATTGCCCGGAGCTAAGCGCATTCCTGCAAGGCGGGGAGGTTTCCTACGGGCATCTGTACAGCGCGTTTTCCGCGCACTGCGAGGGGCTGTCACAGCCTGTAGATTTGTGCGGCCTGTCGCTTGGCGCTGTGCTGGCGCTGCAATACGCGATTCAGCGCCCGGAGGGCGTGCGTTCGCTCGCGCTGATCGCCCCGCAGTACAGGATGCCGAAGGCCCTTTTGAAGATACAAAACGTTGTCTTTCACTTTATGCCGGAGAAGGCCTTCCAATCGACGGGATTTCACAAGACCGCGTTCATGGAATTGACGCGCTCTATGATGGACATTGACCTGAGCGCGGGGCTGCGCAGGGTGACCTGTCCTACGCTGGTGCTCTGCGGAACGAAGGACAGCGCGAACCGGAAAGCGGGCCGCCAGCTTGCCGAGGGGATCAGCTCTGCCCGGCTGCAGTGGATCGAGGACGCGGGGCACGAGGTAAACCTCGAAGCTCCCGAAGCGCTGGCGGAACGGCTGAAGCGTTTTTACGGGGAAGAGGGAGGAACGCACGACGAAAAGACGAACGTTCCATAAAATATCGGGAAAATTGTTCAATATCTCTCTTGAATGCGCTGGGAAAGTCTGATACAATAACCCGTGGAAGCCACAAATCACCGCATGAATGCTGGAGGATGATAAAACATGGCACAGATGCGCGAAATGATGTACGAAGGCAAGGCCAAGCAGGTCTTTGCGACGGACGATCCGACGCTCGCGATTATTCACTATAAGGACGATGCGACCGCTTTCAACGGCCTGAAGAAGGGCACGATCGTGGGGAAGGGCGTCATCAATAACGTGGTTAGCAATCATCTGATGACGCTTCTGAAAGAACACGGCGTGGAAAGCCATCTGGTGGAGCAGCTCAGCGAGCGCGACACGCTGGTTCGCCGCGTGCAGATCGTGCCGATCGAGGTCATCGTGCGCAACATCGCCGCGGGCAGCCTCTCCAAGCGCATCGGCTATCCGGAGGGCACGAAGCTGAAAAGCACCGTGCTCGAATATTGCTACAAAAACGATGATCTGGGCGATCCGATGATCAACGAGACGCACATCGCGGCGATGGGGCTGGCGACGAAGGAAGAGATGGACGATATCGCTTCCATGGCGCTGAAGGTTAACGAAGTGCTCACCGATTACCTGAAGGACCTGAACATCGAGCTGATCGACTTCAAGCTAGAGTTTGGCCGCTTCGACGGGCGTATTGTCCTGGCGGACGAGATTTCGCCCGACACCTGCCGCTTCTGGGATTCCAAGACCGGCGAAAAGCTGGACAAGGATCGCTTCCGCCGCGACCTGGGCGACGTGGAGGAGGCCTATCAGGAGATCCTGCACCGCCTCATGGGAGGAGAAAAGAAATGATCGACCGCTACACCCGGCCTGAAATGGCGGCCCTGTGGACGAAAGAAAGAAAATTTCAGACCTGGCTGGAGGTCGAACTGAACGCCACCGACGCATGGGTGCAGCTGGGCAAGGTGCCGCCGGAGGCGGCGCGCAGGATGCGCGAAAATGCGAAGTTTACGGTGGAACGCATCGAGGAGATCGAAGAGACCACCCGCCATGACGTGGTCGCCTTCACGCGTTGCGTGGCGGAGAGCCTGGGCGACGAATCGAAGTACCTGCACTTTGGCCTGACCAGCACGGACGTGGTGGATACCGCGCTCTCCTCCCTGCTCAGCAAGGCCTGCGGCATCCTGGAAGCGGATATGCGCGCGTTCATCGACATGCTCGCGCGCCAGGCCAAGAAGTACAAGATGACGCCCTGCATGGGCCGCACGCATGGCGTGCACGCAGAGCCGACGACGCTCGGACTCAAGTTCGCGCTGTGGTATGCCGAAATGAAGCGCAACCTTGACCGCCTTGAGCACGCGCACAGGACCATTGCCGTGGGCAAAATTTCCGGCGCGGTCGGCACCTATGCCAACGTTGACCCGTTCGTGGAGCAGTACGTCTGCGAGCACATGGGGCTTTCTGCGTCGCCCATCAGCACGCAGGTGCTACAGCGCGACCGCCATGCGGAGCTGATGACGACGTTTGCGATCATCGCCTCCAGCCTGGAAAAGTTCGCCACTGAGGTGCGCGGATTGCAGAAGACAGAGCTGCGCGAGGTGGAGGAGCCCTTCCGCAAGGGCCAGAAGGGTTCTTCGGCGATGCCGCACAAGCGTAACCCCATCAACTGCGAGCAGATCTGCGGCCTTGCGCGCATCATCCGCGGCTATTCCGTGACCGCGCTGGAAAACATCACGCTGTGGCACGAGCGGGACATTTCGCACTCCTCGACCGAGCGCATCATCCTGCCGGACGCCACGGAGCTGCTCGACTACATGCTGCACAAGCTGTGCGGCATTCTGGGCGACCTGTTCGTGTATCCGGAGAACATGCTGAAGGATATGGACAAGTCCATGGGCCTGATCTTTTCCCAGCATGTGCTGCTTACCCTGATTGAAAAGGGCATGCTGCGCGAGACGGCGTACGACGTGGTGCAGAAGAATGCGATGCGCGCCTGGGAAGAACAGGTGCCTTTCAAATCGCTGATCGAAAAGGAGCCGGTAGTGCAGGAACGCCTCACGCAGGCGGAGCTGGACGACTGTTTTAACCTCGCCTATCACTACACGCATGTGGACGACATCTTCCACCAGCTGGGCCTTGATGATTGAGCATAATTCCTAAAGGGGATGCATGAAAGTGCACCCCCTTTCTTGAAAAAAAGATTTTACCTTGTTTTTGCAGAAAGAGTGAGGTACAATAAACAACGGTGCAAGCTGGCCTAATGGTACTGACATGCCCACTTGAAGGTTATGGAGGGAATCCATGTACAAATTGATGCTCGTAACGGATCAGGAAGACGTCCGCGAAGCGTTTAAGAGCTTCCCAGAATGGGAGCAGTTGGGCTTTGAAGAACCGCTGTTGCTGAGCGATGTCGAAGAGGCAAAGCGGCGCCTGAACCGTCAGGAGGCTGATGCCGTCGCGTACCTGCTGCCCAAAGACGCGGGGCAGGATTTTTTCACATTTCTATCGACCCATCAGGAGATCGTCGGCATGGAGGCCGCCGGGGATCACGCGCGGTTGCGCCGCGAAATCGGCATCACGCGCCGAACGCTCGTCGAGCGCGAGCAGGAAACGGATCTGGACGACGTCCTGCCCATGCTGCAGGCGGATTTCTTTCACACGATTTTGCAGGGAACGCATTTTGAGACGGCCGATCTCGATCGCCGGGTGGAGATGCTTCGGCTCCAGATCAGGCCGCAGTGGCCGGTTTGCCTCATCTCCATGCGGATGCCGCAGGGCGAACGCTTTTTGGATGAGGTTTGGCGCTACGGAAGCGAGCGGCTGGAAAACGCGCTGCGAAATATCTTCGAGCGCGACGAACCGGATATGAGCTACGTGCTTCAGGTGCTCAACCCCCATCACATGCGCCTGCTGGCGTACCCCAAGACGCGGATGGTCTCGGGCGAAGTGGAGCTGCACACGAAAAATCACATGCTCGTCGCCAAGGAGGATCTGAAGGAATTCTTCGATCTGGACATGGAGATCCGCAAGTGTATCGTCTACGAATCGCTTTATGCGCTTTGCGCGCAGGAGGGCGAAAACTAAGAGACCTTACCGGCGCCCGGCTTCTGGCCGGGCGTCGCTTTTGTAAGCTGAATAGGAGGAAAAGATTTTGCATATCGTTTTGGTTGAACCGGAGATTCCGCAAAATACCGGCAATATCGCGCGTACCTGCGCGGCGACGGGGTGCACGCTCGACCTGGTGGAGCCCCTCGGATTTAAGCTCGAGGACAAATACCTGAAGCGAGCGGGGCTGGATTACTGGCCCATGGTCGAGGTCAGGGTGCACGCGTCTTTTGAGGCGCTGCTGAAGTTTTATCCGGCCGCGTCGTTTTTCTATGCGACGACCAAAGCGCCGCACGACTATGCGTCCGTCGCTTATCCTCAGGACGCGTTCCTCGTCTTCGGCCGTGAATCGCGCGGCCTGCCGGAAAATCTGCTTTCCTGCGTATACGACCGCTGCATCCGCATACCGATGGTAGAGGGGGCGCGTTCGCTCAACCTGTCCAACTCGGTGGCGGTCATCGTATACGAGGCGCTTCGCCAGCAGGGCTTTCCGGCCATGCGGAGCGCCGGGCAGCTCACCGGCCGGGAGGAGCCGGACGCGCCGTGGCTCGATTACCTTTGATGGGGCGAAGTGTAAAATGTTCGTAAAATTTCGACATCCCTTGACAAGGTTTGCAAAGCCCCTGTAAAATATTTATATCGATTAAGTAAGATGGGAAAAACGCGGGGGAACGGTCTCGCGTGGGAGGTCGAATATGCTCAGCATGATCGCAGGCTTAATGGGGGGCTTGGGTCTTTTTCTCTACGGCATGAAGATGATGGGCGACGGACTGGAGCGCGTCGCGGGGGACCGCATGCGCCGCCTGCTCGAAATCCTGACGAAGAATCGCCTGATGGGCATTTTGGTCGGCGCCGCCTTCACGATGATCATCCAATCCTCTTCCGCCACGACGGTCATGGTCGTCGGCTTTGTCAACGCGGGGCTGATGGATCTTCTGCAGGCCAGCGGCGTCATCATGGGCGCAAACTTCGGCACGTCCATCACCGCACAGCTCGCTGCGTTTAAGCTTTCTGAAATCGCGCCGGTGATTCTGCTCGGGGGCGTCGTGATGTTCATGTTCATCAAGCGTCCCGCCGTGCAGAAAATCGGTATCGTCCTGGCCGGATTCGGTATTTTGTTCGTCGGAATGGACATGATGTCGGAGGCCATGGGCCCCATGCGCACGAACGAGACCTTCATCCGAATGATCCATATAGCCGCCTCCACGCCGGTGACGGCGATGCTGATCGGCGTGGTGGTCACGTGTATCATTCAAAGTTCCTCCGCGTCCGTGGTCCTGACGCAGCTGCTCGCAGCGCAGGGGTTGGTGACGCTGGATATGGCGATTTATATTTCCCTGGGCTGTGCGATCGGCACGTGCATCACCGCCGTGCTCGCCTCCGTCGGCACCACGCCGACGGCACGCCGCGCCGCGATGATCCATCTGCTCTACAACGTGATCGGATCGACGATCATGCTGATTGCCTTGCAGTTTATCCCGCTCGCGGATTGGATGCGCGCGGTGAGCGGCGGGGACATCAAGCGTGAAATCGCGAATGCGAACATGCTGATCAAGCTGGTCGAGATTGTCGTGCTCTTTGGCGCGGCGCCGCTGCTGGTTCGGATGAGCGGGGCGCTCGTCCATGAGGAGGACAAGCCCGATGAAGACGTCGAGAGGCGCGTGAATTTCCTGGATCCCCGCATGCTCGCCACGCCTTCGATTGCCGTGGCGCAGGCCGTCAAGGAGACGGAGCGCATGGGACAGATTGCGGTGGAGAACATGGAGCGCTCCATGCGCGCCTTTATCGATCAGGATAGCGGCAGGGCGGCGGAGGTCGCGCAGCACGAGGACACGATCAACTTCCTCAACCACGAGATCACGACCTATCTCATCCAGATCGGCCAGCAGGACATCACCGGCTCGGATGCGGCGCTCGTGGGTTCGCTGTACCACGTGATCAACGACATCGAGCGCATCGGCGACCATGCGGAGAACATGGCCGAGTTTGCCCAGGCGCGTATCCGCGACGGTATCCCGTTTTCAGAGCAGGGCATTTCGGAGCTTGAGGACATGTGGGGACGGGTTCTGCAGCTCCTGACGCTTTCTCGCGATATCTTCCATACGCGCACGCGCGAGCATCTGGCAGACGCGCTGGAGCTGGAGGATGAGATCGACGACATGGAAAAGGAGCTCCAGCAGAGCCACATCGACCGTCTTTCCAAGGGGCTGTGCACGCCGCGGTCGGGCATGCTGTTTTCGGATATCCTTTCCAATCTGGAGCGCGTAGCCGACCACGCTACGAACATCGCGTTCTCCATCGCGACCGACGAACCGCCGGAGGTACCCAAGGATTGGTCGATGCACTGATAAAGAAAGTGCAACAAACCGGAGGGGCGAGGCGTCTAGTATGTGAGGAAACCATGGGCGCATGACCTAAAGGAGTGAAGCATATGACCGAGCATAAGCCGCATACGGGGTTTAAGATCGCGGCCAGCGTGCTGGATTTTTTCGGCGTCGCCGCGGCGTCGCTAGCGATCGTCATCCTCATGCTGCTGCTTTCCAGCCTGTATACCTGGCTGCGGCAGGATCTGCAGACGACCTTCGCGGGCATCAGCGAGAACATCACGGAGGCGGTCGTCGTAGACGCGACGGACAACCGATAAGCGAACGGTACGGCGGCGGGGCGCGCCATTTTGCCGCGGCGGGCGGGACGAAAGCATCCGTGTCTGTACGAATCCGGCGAAAAAATGAAGACAATTTGGCCGGGCAGCGAAGAATTTCTTTCGCTGCCCGGCGGTTTTGTTTACGGGGCATGCCAGTTGTGTTATACTAATACACAACCGGAGCGCGGAGGGGATACGAATGAAGACCTCATGGCCAACGCTGATGGATCAAATCTACGGCTGTAAAGCCTGTGGCCTTTCAGCCGGGCGAACGAATGTCGTGCCCGGGGAGGGCAACTTGCACGCGCGCCTCATGTTCATCGGAGAAGGCCCCGGCGCGCAGGAAGACCTGACGGGAAGGCCCTTCGTCGGCGCGGCCGGACAGCTGCTGGACAGGATGCTCGCGGCCATCGGCCTTGCGCGGGAGGATGTCTACATCGCAAACGTCGTCAAGTGCAGGCCGCCGCAGAATCGCGTGCCCACGCCGGATGAGGCTGCGGCCTGCATGCCCTACCTGCGCGCACAGGTGGCGCTCGTCCGTCCGCAGGTCATCGTTTTGCTGGGCGCGACGCCCGCAAAGGCGATCCTGGGCGAGGAGACGCGAATCACGCGCGACCGGGGTAAATGGGTCGAGCGCAAGGGCGTGTGGATCATGCCAACATTTCATCCCGCGGCCCTGCTGCGCGACGAGAGCAAAAAACGGCCCGCCTGGGAAGACTTTCAGGCAGTGCGCGACAAGCTGAACTCGCTGAAAACGCAGAGCACGGAGCAATAGGGAGGGCT
Organism: Beduinella massiliensis; assembly: GCF_900199405.1. Classification (NCBI taxonomy): domain Bacteria; kingdom Bacillati; phylum Bacillota; class Clostridia; order Eubacteriales; family Beduinellaceae; genus Beduinella; species Beduinella massiliensis. The sequence continues at coordinate 2,615,937 of NZ_LT963430.1, read as the reverse complement.
TACATGGCGGACAGCATGGCGAAATACCGCGACGAGCTGCTGCACTTCGTGCGCTCGGTATACGTGGGCGACGAGCGGCGGATCGTATACGGGGAGGGGGCATCCGGAGCGAAGCTGATGCTCGTAGGCGAAGCGCCGGGCGAGCAGGAAGCCATGCAGGGGCGTCCCTTCGTCGGAAAGGCTGGGAAGAATCTGGACGTCTTCCTCGCGATGGCGGGGCTTTCGCGCGAGGCGCTTTACATCACGAACGCCGTAAAGTTCAGGCCGACGAAGATGTCGCCAGCGGGCCGCGTGTCCAACCGCCCGCCAACGAAGGAGGAGATCGCGCTGATGCGTCCCTGGCTGCTGCGTGAAATTGCGCTCGTGAAGCCCAAATGCATCGCGACGCTGGGCAACGTGCCGCTGGGGGCAATCACCGGCGGCAGGCAGACGATCGGCGCGGTGCACGGTACGCTGGTGGAAGCGCGGGAGGTTCCGTGTCCCGTATTTGCGCTTTATCATCCGGCGAGCCTGCTCTACAACCGAAGTCTGGGGCCTGTGTACGAGCAGGACGTGGCCGCGCTGGCGCAGGTCCTCCCCGGCCTGTGAGGTTTTGAACGTCAAAGTGTATAATTGAGCGCTTTCTTCTTTGCTTCTGCAAAAAAGCATGCTATACTCTGGCTAACGCAATAGCTGAAAGGTGTGCATAGCGATGGTAGATTTTCTCGTAACCAACCTGCCGATTCTGCTTTGCCTCGTGGTAGGGACAGGGCTCGTGATTTTAGAGGTTTTTCTCCCTGGGTTCGGCGTGCCGGGCATTTCAGGCCTGGTGCTGCTGGCCATCGGCGTGGGCGTGACGATCATGACCCACGGCATGATGGCGGCGCTGGGGGTGCTCATCATCATCATCGCGATCGTGGCCATTGCCATATCGCTCTCCCTGCGATCGGCGGCAAAGGGGGCTCTTTCCAATTCGCCGCTGATCCTCAATAACACCGCCTTGGACGAGGGCGGCGAAAACGGGTACGAAGATATGCAGGTACTGCTGGGCAAGGAGGGCAAGGCGCGTACGGTGCTGCGCCCGTCCGGTATCGGCGAATTCGAGGGCGTCCGTCTCAACGTGGTGACGGAGGGCGAGTTCCTGGAAGCGGACAGCGACATTCAAATCGTGTCCGTGGAAGGAAGGCGCATCGTGGTGCGCAAGGCCAAGGAAAAGGCCGAATGAACAGGGCGACGCGAATCGCCTGCGTCTAGAGGGGTAGTGCCCGCCAAAGAGGCGTGCATATAAAGGACTCGTTGGGAAAAAAGGGGGTTGACCTATGGAAATGGTCTGGATGGTTCTCTTGATTGTCCTGGTAGCGGTCGTGGTTATCACGTTCCTGAGCTTTGTACCGCTGGGACTGTGGATATCTGCCCGTGCGTCGGGCGTCAAGGTGTCGATCGGTACGCTGGTGGGCATGCGCTTTCGCCGAATCGCGCCGGCGCGCATCGTGCAACCGCTGATTATGGCCGTGAAGGCCGGTCTTCAGCCGGACATCGGCGAAATGGAAGCGCATTTCCTGGCGGGCGGCAACGTGGATCGCGTGATCCGCGCGCTGATCACGGCGCAGGGGGCGAATATCGATCTGAACTTTGAAGAGGCGCGTTCCATCGACCTGGCTGGACGCGACGTGCTACAGGCTGTGCAGATGAGCGTCAACCCCAAGGTCATCGAAACGCCGATCGTCGCGGCGATCGCCAAGGACGGCATCGAGCTTCGCGCCAAGGCCCGCGTGACCGTGCGCGCGAACATCGAACGCCTGGTCGGCGGCGCAGGCGAAGAAACGATCGTCGCCCGTGTTGGCGAGGGCATCGTAACGACGGTCGGCTCAGCCGAATCGCACAAGTCCGTCCTGGAGAACCCCGACCTGATCAGCCGTACGGTGCTTTCCAAGGGATTGGACGCGGGCACCGCGTTTGAGATCCTCTCGATCGACATCGCGGACGTAGACGTCGGGCGCAACATCGGCGCGCAGCTGCAAATGGATCAGGCGGAGGCCGACCGGCGTATCGCGCAGGCAAAGGCCGAGGAACGCCGCGCGATGGCTGTGGCGCGCGAGCAGGAAATGAAGGCCGCCGTGCAGGAGATGCAGGCGAAGGTCGTCGAGGCACAGGCGGAAGTGCCGCGCGCGATGGCGACTGCGCTTCGCGAGGGCAAGATGGGCGTCATGGATTACTATCAGATGCAGAACACCATCGCCGATACCACGATGCGCGACGCGATCGCCAAGATCGGCAAGCCCGAAGGCGGGCAGGCTGAGCCGCCGCGCCCGAGCAAGAAGTAATCGTCTAAGACGAAGCTTGAGGACCGGGGCCCATGGGCCCCGGTCTGCCAGAAAGGGGGACCGCGCGTGGATGTTTTAATTGTCATCGGCCTTGTCGTGTGGGCGATCGTTCGTGCCAGCCAAAAGCAGGTGAAGAACAGCGCGGGCCAGGCCGCAAAGGCGATGCCGCGCGCGCCTCAGGGAGAGTGGCAGCAGATGCTGGGACGCTTCGCCGAGGCGGCCAAACAGATCAGCGAAGACCCCGAAGAGATGCCGAAGGTGGAAGAACAGCCTGCGCCTTCGCATAAGCGGATGCACAAAAAAGAAGGTGGCGCCCCGATTTTGCGGGAGGCCTCGGCGGTCGAGCGCTCCGCACGCGTGGAGCATCGCTTGGATGCGGAGCGGATGAGCCGCATGCAGCCGAGAACCGTGACGCAGGAGGAAATGGAACAGGCGGGCGAGGGGGAAGACCCATGCCACGAGCTTGGTACGCCCTCCTACGCGGCGCCGCAGCCTCGCATGCAGCATGCGCAGGACGTGCAGGATGAGGCGCAGGAGCTGCTTCGGGGCATTATCCTCTCTGAAATTCTCACAAAACCTCAGGACAGGCGAAGGATGCGGATGCGATGAGTGAAAAGATACCGGTGGTCATTGCAGACGACGACGCGGGCATGCGGACCATCATGCGTAAGATGATCGAGCGCGTAGAAGGCTTTGAACTGCGCGGAGAGGCGACGAACGGCAGGGAACTGCTCGAAAAAGTGGAGCAGGAAAAGCCGCAGCTCGTCTTTCTGGACGTGGAGATGCCGGAAATGAGCGGTGTGGAAGCGGCGCGCGTCATTCAGGATACGGATCCTTCCATTATTCTGGTGTTTGCAACCGCGCACGATCAGTACATGGCCGATGCGTTTGAGGTGTATGCATTCGACTATCTGGTCAAACCGTTTAAACTCGAACGCGTGATGAAGACGCTGGAGCGCGCGCAGGACGTGTTGCTGAGGCGCGCGCAGGATGATCCGGTGCCTAACCCTACGCAGAATGCCGCGCCTCGGGCGAGGGTGGCGGCGGGAAGGCTCATGCTCCGCCACCGGGAGGGCGTCAACTTCGTCGCGATGGAAGATATCCTGCTCGTTCAGCGCGAAAATCGTGCGACCGTCCTTTACATGAAGGGTGGCGGCCGATTCGTGACGAGCGAGTCGCTGGGGGACATCGAGGCGCGGCTGGATCCCGAAATTTTCTATCGCTGCCATAAGTCCTACATCATCAACTTGCACGAAATCGACAGCATCACGCCATATGGACGATGGACCTATGTGGTTCGCCTTTGCGGCACGCAGCAGGACGCGCTCATCACGCACGAACGCTATGAAGAGCTGGAACGCCTGTTTTCGTGAATACAATCCGCCGGAAGCAACGCTTCCGGCGGATTACTGCATTTGGGGCGGTGCTTGTCCGACAAAATTTTGTGAAATCGGAGACGGCTCCGATGGATTTTCCCCTTGCGCACAAAAAAGGAAGCTGTTATACTAAACAGTACGGATGTCATCATAACAGCCGGAATGACAATGAAGTGAGTGGGGTGCAAGCAGATGGCCTACCGTTCCCGCGTCTCCGACGCCGTTGTCCGCCGCCTGCCGGGCTATTACAGGCACCTGCGTGAATTGGAAAAAGCAGGCGTTACCCGAATTTCGTCTCAGGAGCTTGGCGAACGAATGGGATTAACTGCCTCGCAAATTCGGCAGGATATCAACTGCTTTGGCGGTTTTGGCCAGCAGGGGTTTGGGTACCATGTATCTGAACTGAAGATGCGCATCGCGGAAATTCTGGGAATTACGCGCGAGTATCACGTCATCATCATTGGCGCGGGCAATATCGGCCGTGCGGTGGCGAACTACTCTTCTTTTGCGCGGGAAGGCTTCAAGGTACAGGCGATGTTCGATGTATCCCCCGCGCTCGTCGGAATCGACGTGCATGGCATCGTCGTGCAGCCGATTGAAAAGCTGGATGGATGGCTCGCTTCGCACGGCGTCGACATCGCCGTGCTCGCCGTGCCCCATGCGGCGGCGCAGCAGATGTGCGACCGACTGATCCAGGGGGGCGTGCGCGCTATCTGGAATTTTGCGCCGGTCGATTTGAGTACCCCGGAAAATTTCCCCGTCGTCAATGTTCACCTGAGCGATACCCTGCATATCCTTTCCTACAGGATGCACGAGCAGGAGCTCTTGGCTGAAAAGGGCGATCAATAAACGCATCGAGAAGGAGACCCCGCGACATGCCGAGCCAGAAAACGCCGGGAAGGCCGGGCGGCGACGTCAGCCGCTTTCAGCGTCCGGGCAGCGAAACGAGCCAAAGAAACACGCAGGTGCGGCGCATGCCGCCTCCGCGGAACGCGTACGAAAGAGAAGAAAAGAAGGTCTTTCCCTATTGGACGATTCCGGTCGTCTTCGTGTGCGTAGGGCTCCTTTCCCTGATATCCTGGTGGGTCGCGCAGGAGTATCAGGTTTATCAGCAGTTTCAGGAGGTATCCCGGCAGGTGGCCGTCGATACGTTCTATCCGGGCATTCGCGTAAACGGCACGGATATCGGCGGCATGACGATGGGAGAGGCCCAGGCTACCCTGGAATCGCATACCAATCAGCAGAGCGAGGCGTTCGCCATCGGGATCACGTATGGCGACAAAAAATGGCGGATCACGTCCGAAGAGGTTCCTATCCGCTTCGATACGCAGGAAGTGCTCGCCAGAGCCTATGCGCTGGGAAGGCGCGGAAGCCTGAAACAGCGCTACAGCGACGTTCAGATGCTGAAAACCGGCGGAGCGTCCTTTGAAACGGGACTCGGATACGACAAGGGAAAGGTACGCGAGCTGACGGACGTAGTCGTCGCCCGCATCGATCAGCCTGCGACGGACGCGACGCTGTACGCCTTTGACCCAGTGACGAAGACGTTCGTCTTTACGCCGGAGCAGGTAGGTTATGCCGCAGACGCGGATAGGCTGTATCGCGACGTGGTGGAGGCGCTGGATGCCGGACGTTACGACGCGGTGGTCGAGGTTACGGGAGCGCCTGTTCAGCCAGCGGTCACCCAGGCGATGCTGACCCCGATGTTCGGACGCGTTTCCTCCTTTACGACGGAGACGACGAAGGACAACAACCGCAACACGAACATCGCGCTTTCGTCCGACGCGCTCAACGGCCGGGTGGTCATGCCCGGCGAGACGCTCTCCTTTAACGAGTGCACCGGCCAGCGCACCAAGGCCAAGGGCTACAAAGAGGCGGGCGCGATTTCCGGTGGACAGCTGATCGACGACACGGGAGGCGGCGTGTGCCAGACTTCCTCGACGCTCTTTAATGCGGTTGTCCGCGCAAACCTGGAAATCGTGGATCGTTCGCAGCATTCTTGGCCGAGCACGTATGTGCCTAAGGGCGAGGACGCGGCGGTGGACTGGCCGAGACTGGACTTCGTCTTCCGCAACAATACGGATTTCCCAGTCTTTATTCTTGCGTGGTACGAGGATCAGAAGGTCACGGTCGAGGTGTACGGCAAGATGCTGGAAAACGGCACGACGATCAACCTGTACTCCGAAACCATACGCACGCTGACGCCGTCCGACGAGGTGATTTATACCCGCGACGAGTCGATGGCCAGAGGTGCGAGCAAGGTGGCGAAGAAGAAGCGCACGGGCTATGTCGTAGATACTTATAAGGTGTTTTACGATGTAAACGGCATCGAGCTTCACCGCGAAAAATTATGGCAGACGACGTATAGAGCCGTTCAAAAGGAAATATACTATAATTAAGTCAGAGACCGCTTCATCTCCGATGAAGTAAAAGGCTTTTTTAACAGTCAGAGGCCGCCGGAAATATCGGCGGTCTGTTTTTCTATGCTTGACGCGGCGGCGGGTTCCACGTATAATAGGAACATAACAGACTATAAGTCTGTATACGGCCCGGGAAGGATGCTGCATGAAGCACCAGGCGATGGCGGGGAGGGAAGTCACGCATGCGTAAAGGCGACGACCGCAGGCAGGCGCTGCTGGAAACGGCGGAGCGGCTGTTCTATGCGCGCGGTTATGAACAGACATCCGTACAGGATATTCTGGACGAGCTGCACTTTTCCAAGGGCGGCTTTTACCATCACTTTGAGAGCAAGCTTGCGCTGCTCGAGGCGATCTGTGAGGAGCGTGCGCGGACTTCCTGCCAAGCGGCGCAACATGCGGTGGACGCCTGCAGCGGCAGCGCGGTGGAGAAGCTCAATGCGTTTTTTCAGCGCTCCGGCATTTGGCAGTCGGATTCGACGGACTTCATCAGCTTGCTGGTGCGCGTAGCTTACCGCGAGGACGGCGCTTTAATGCGCGAGAAGATGAAGCAGCGCCAGCTCGAGCTGACGCTGCCCATCCTGCGGCGCATCGTGCGCGAGGGCGTCGCAGAGGGCGTGTTCTTCACCCCGGCGGGAGACGGGATGGCGGAGCTCGTCCTGCGCCTCGGGCTGCAGCTGACCGATGAGATCGCGTTCCTGTTATCCGCGGGCTCGGACGAGAGCGACGTGCTGAACGCGATCGTGGACAAGCTGGAGATTTACCGCTACGCGATCGAACGCCTGCTGGGCGCGCCGTTTGGCTCTGTCACGCTGCTCAGCGTCACGGACATGGCGAAGATCTGCCGTTCGATGATGGAGGAGAGGAACCCGTAGACGGAAAGGGGGACTGCAGGATGCTGGTGCCATGGCTTGCCCTGGCTGCGCTCGCGCTCGGAGCGTCTTCTCTCCTGCGCGTGCGCGCGGCACGCGCTTTTCCGCTGGCGCTGGGCGTCGTGGTCGGCGTGCTGTACGTTCCGGCGCTCTTCGGGGGACTTTACGCAGGGGTTTACGCTGTGTATCTTCTGGCATTGGCCGGGCTCGGCTGCTTCATCTTTCTAGCGGTCAGGCGCAAAAATGTACCCGAAGGAACCTTTGGCGCGTTGCTCGTCTGGCTGCTCTTTTTTGTCTTCGCGCTCGTTCAGAACAGAGGGCGCATGTTGGTCAACTGGGACGAATTTACTCACTGGGGATTGACTGCGAAGACGATGTCGGTCCTGAACGTCTTAAATACCGATCCTGTCTCGAACGCAACGTTTAGGGATTATCCCCCGGCGATGTCGCTGATTCAGTATTTCTTTGCACGAACCTATCCTGCGTTCCGGGAGGATGCGACGCTGATCGCCATGAACGCGGCCTACTTTGCGCTCGTGATGCCGGTCTTTTCGCTGACGCGCAAACGGCATTGTCTGACGGCAGGTACGCTGTTTTTCCTGAATGCCCTTCTGCTGCCGACGGCGTTTTACCCTTCGTTTTTCAGCGAACTGTACGTCGACGCAATGCTGGGACTGCTGCTGGGCGGGGCGCTCGCGACCTACTTTTCGGACGACAGCCTGTGCGGCCGGTTCTGCGTTCTTTCGCAGCTCTGCCTGCTCGCGCTGACGAAATCGTCCGGCGCGGGGCTGGCGGCGATCGCGCTGGTCGTGATGGCGGTGGATGCGCTGCGCTTTTCGCACGGAAACCGCAGGGCGGTCTTCATGACTGCTGGGGCGGTGCTGATCGCGCTGCTTTCGTGGAAGGCGCACACGACGCTGGCCGGAGTCGGTTCCTCCTGGACGATGGACGGCCTGAGCCGCCTTGCGGGCCTGAGCGGCGGGAGGAAGAACGCGGTGCTCTACTTCCTGAGGGCGCTGGGTGAATTCGAGCTCACGGGTTATCTGATGCCGGTCACATGCTTTACGGCGCTCATCCTCTTCCTGTGCGCGGGCTGGGCGCTGCTGAGAAAGCGGCCCTTGGCGGAGCAAAGGCGTATGAGCATGGCGTTTGGCATGACGGCGATAGGCGCCGCCCTATATGCCGGAACGCTGCTCGCGCTCTATCTTTTCGCATATTCGGAATATGAGGCGGAAAACCTGGCCTCTTTTGGCCGATACATGATGACCTACGCCCTGGCGATGCTGTTTTTCACAGCGGGCATTGGCTGCGTTCAAGGCGCACGGCGCGGCGGAGGGGTCAAGGCGGCGGTGTGCGTCTTTTTGAGCCTGTGCGTGCTGCAAAACGTGGGATTGACCCTCTATCACGAGGCGACCGCGCCGCTTCAATCGAGAGAGACGGCCAACGCAAGGGAAAGCTATGCTCCGGCGCGGAATGCGAAGAGACTCATGCAGGAGGGGGAACGCCTGTACATCCTCTCGCCCGTGGGCGGGGATTACGACTGGTGGCTCGTGCGCTACGACCTCGGGCTGCCGGACGACGCGCTCAATCCATCGGACTGGACGAGCGTCGGCACCGCACCCTATGCGGAGGGTGACATCTGGACGCGCGTCATGGCCCCCGAAGATTGGGCGTCGGAGGTAGCGGCGCATTACGATTACCTGTATCTTTGCTGGACGAAGGAAGCGTTTGAACGGGATTTCGCCGCGTTTTTTCCGCAGGGGCTCACGCAGCAGACGCTTTACCGCGTCACGCAGGAAAATGGCAAGCCTGCGCTCCTCCCCGTTCAATGAAACAGGATGAAAATTCGTTTCCGAGCAAAGCAGATCCCCCGGCGCGCGCCGGGGGATTTTGAAAAACCTGTGCAGGCATTAGGGAACCTGAAGCAGCAATCGTGCGGGCGTCAATGAAAACGAAGCGCTGTCCAGCGTTTGCAGCTCGCCGTCGCATTGCATGAGCATGCCGGGGCAGTCGATGCGTACGCTCCGGCAGCGGATGTGATGAACGATTTCTGTAAAGCGCATGTGTTTTCCACGGATCATTTCTGGCAGGAGACGAACGATTTTGCGGCGAGGCAGCGGATCGACGTAAAGGAGGTCGAACAGCCCGTCGTCAAAACGCGCACATGGGGCGATTTGCATACCGCCGCCGATGAATTGCCCGTTTGCGACGATGCACAGCAGGCAGGGCTGCGTGAAGGGCGGGGCGTCGTCCGCCTGGATCGTCATTTCGCGCGGTCTGTAGTGAGCGAGCGTGTCGAACACGCCGTAGAGGTAGGGGAGCATGCCACGGCCGAGAAATTTTGCTTTCTGTGCCGCCTGTACGGTTTGGGCGTCAAACCCGGCTCCGCAGGAGTTGAGAAACAGATGCCCATTGATGTAGCCCACGTCGATCGGTTGGGCGTGGCCTTCGAGCAGCGCGAGAGCCGCCTCCTCGGGTTTTGAGGGCAGATGGAGCATGCGCGTGAAGTCGTTGCCCGTGCCGCAGGGGAGGATGCCGAGCGCCGTCTTCGAGCCGATCAGGCCGTGCGCGGCCTCGAAGGCGGTTCCGTCCCCGCCAGCGCACAGCACGAGCGGCGCGCCCGTCTGTGCGACGCGCCGGGCGAGTTCCTCGGCATGCCCGGGCCGGAGCGTCCGCTGCGTTTCAAAGACATGGCCTTTCGCCCGGAGCGCTTCCTCAATACGCCCGGCAATGGCGGCGCACCGTCCGTTTCCGGCGATGGGGTTGACGATCAGGTGAAGCAAACGAGATCCCTCCGGCAATCAAACTGTTACCATTATACCGCCTTTGTCGATTTTTGCAAGCCCAAAGGACGCCGCCTCGTCCCGATTGCATAGAAGTTGCTTAAATATTCGCCGCTTTAAAAATCATACTCATTTTTATGCAGAAAAAAGCGAAATTGGCCTTGACACATTCATGATTATGCGATATAATTCAGCCATTCTCAAAAAACAAGCAAGTATGGGGGAAGAAAAATGAAAAAGCTGATTTCCTTTGCTCTTTGTATTGCGATGCTGACGATGGCGGTTAGCGCCTTTGCAGCGGACGCCGATACGCTCACCATGGCGACCAACGCCTCCTTCCCGCCCTATGAGTTCCGCGAGGGCGAGGACGTCGTGGGCATCGACGCCGACATTGCTGCCGCGGTCTGCGAAAAGCTCGGCTACAAGCTCAAGATCGACGACATGGAGTTCGATTCCATCATCGCCGCCGTGCAGTCCGGCAAGGCCGACTTCGCGATGGCTGGCATGACCGTGACCGAAGAGCGTGCGCAGATGGTCGATTTCTCCGACAGCTACGCCACCGGCATTCAGGCGGTCGTCGTCAAGGAGGGTTCGCCGATCACCACCGTCGACGACCTGTTCGTAGAAGGCGCCAACTACAGCGTGGGCGTGCAGCTCTCCACGACCGGCGACATCTACGTAACCGGCGACATCGAGGAAGCGGGGCTGGGCAAGGTCATGCGTTATCCCAACGGCAACGAGGCCGTGATGGCGCTGAAAAACGGCAAAATCGACTGTGTCGTCATCGATAACGAGCCCGCGAAGGCTTATGTAGCCGCTAACGAAGGACTGAAGGTGCTCGACACCCAGTATGCCGTCGAGGACTACGCCGCCTGCTTCGCCAAGGACAGCGAACTGGTCGCCAAGTTCAACGAGGCATTGAAGGGGCTCATCGAGGACGGAACCGTCAAGGCTATCGTAGACAAGTACATCAGCGCCGAGTAAAGCTAGGACTGATGGATCCCAAGTCAGAACATATAACCGGGGCATTTCCCCGTCCATGGGCTGCGTAACGCGCGGCCCATGGACGGGTTATTTCGGAATTTGAATGGAAAATGGAGGTCACCTGCGTGACGATTTTCAACAGCTTAGCGGCGTGGTTCGACGGCGTAAAGGCTGAATTTATTTTGAACTTTATACAGAAGGATCGCTGGAAGCTGCTGTGGAACGGCCTGCAGAACACGCTCCTCATCTCCTTTTTGGCCTGCCTGCTCGGCATCGTCATCGGCGTTCTCATCGCTATCGTCCGCACCACCTGGGAGAATAACGGCGCTGCGATGCGCAAGGGGCCGGCACGGTTCGTGCTGTCGCTGCTCAACCGCATTTGCCGCCTTTACACCACGGTGATCCGCGGCACGCCCGTCGTGGTGCAGCTGCTCATCATGTACTACGTCATCTTCGCGTCCTCCGACAACGGCCTGATGGTGGCGGCGCTGGCGTTCGGCATTAACTCCGGCGCATACGTGTCCGAGATCATCCGCGGCGGCATCCTGTCGGTGGACAAGGGGCAGATGGAGGCCGGGCGCAGCCTTGGACTGAACTACCTGCAGACCATGTGGCTGATCATCGCGCCGCAGGTGCTCAAAAACGTGCTGCCCACGCTGGCCAACGAATTCATCGCCCTGCTGAAGGAGACCTCCGTCGCCGGTTACGTAGCGGTGGCCGATTTGACGTTCGGCGGCAACCGCATCCGCGGCGTCACCTATTCGGCGTTCATGCCGCTGATCGCCGTGGCGTTGATTTACCTCATGGTGGTCATGTTCTTCACGTGGCTGGTCAGCAAGCTGGAGAGGAGGCTTCGTCAGGGTGATAACCGTTAAGGATTTGCATAAGAAATTCGGCGACCTGGAAGTATTAAAGGGCATCCATCAGCACATCGCCCCCGGAGAGAAGGTCGTCGTGATCGGGCCCAGCGGCAGCGGGAAAAGCACCTTTCTGCGCTGTCTGAACCTGCTGGAGACGCCCACGAGCGGACAGATTCTCTTTGAGGGCACCGACATCACCGATCCCAAGTGCGATATCAACCGGATTCGCAGGCGCATGGGCATGGTCTTTCAGCAGTTCAACCTCTTTCCCCACCTGACCGTGCTGCAAAACCTCACCTTAGCGCCCGTCAACACCGGCCTCATGAACAAGGACGAGGCCGCGAAAAAGGCAGAACAGCTCCTCGCGCGCGTTGGGCTTAAGGACAAGGCGAATACCTACCCGAATCAGCTTTCCGGCGGGCAGAAGCAGCGCATCGCCATCGTGCGCGCGCTGGCGATGAACCCGGACGTCATGCTCTTTGACGAGCCGACGAGCGCGCTGGATCCGGAGATGGTCGGGGAGGTGCTCGACGTCATGAAGCAGCTTGCAAAGGACGGCATGACGATGGTCGTCGTGACGCACGAAATGGGCTTTGCCCGCGAAGTGGGTGACCGCGTGCTCTTCATGGACGAGGGCATCGTCATGGAGGAAGGCACGCCCCAGCAGATTTTCGGCAACCCGCAGAACCCGCGCACGCAGGACTTCCTGCGCAAGGTGCTGTAATCATAGAAGGGGCCGTTGCACAAAAAGACCGTAACAAGAAAATGAAAAAATGGACTGTATCCCGATAAACGGACAATGAAATAAGAGACCTCCTGTTGTAGAATGTAAGAAGCAAACTACGACAGGAGGTTTATTGTATGAGGCAAAAATACACGAAGGTACAAGGCCTTATTGAAACAATACGCGAGCGGAAAATCACGGGCGAAACGAATCGTGAAATCGGAGCCAGCCTTGGGCTAACGAAGAAACAGGTTGAGCAACTAGTCAATCGAGAAAACCGTAGAGAACGATTAATCGCAAAGGGCGATGTACCTCGCCCTAAAGGCCGTCCGCGTAAAATGCCGGAGAACGAGGAAATCCAGCAGAATAATGAATTGGTAAAACTGCGTATGCAGGTGGAACTGCTGCGAAATTTTCTGTTAGAAGTTGGAAGGAGGTGAAATTGAAATATCGAGTTATAGAACGTTTTCGCAACATTTATCCTATCGTCACAATGTGTGAAGTATTTGAAGTTTCCCGAAGTGGGTATTATGCTTGGCGTAAAAAGCAAGAAAAAACGCCGAAAGATCAGTGGTTGGTCGATCTGATTGTGGAATGTCAACAGCAGTGCAACCAGACCTACGGCATCCGCCGTGTTCGTCTCTGGATCCAGCGGAAGAAAAGAAAAAATGTAAATCTTAAAGCACTTCTGCGCGTCATGCGCAAGACCAATCTGCTTGCACAGATTCGGCGGCAAAGAAGATATACTCAACATCAGCAAAACGTGTACAAATACCCAAACCTATTGCAGCGTGCCTTTGAACAGCAACGGCCCAATCGTTTCTGGTCAACAGATATCACCTATATCCCCACACCACAGGGAATGCTGTATATGTGTGCGGTGATTGACCTTTGTGGTCGAATGGTGTTGGCCTATCGCATTGGTGGCGACATGGCCGCATCGCTGGTTACTCAGACGATCCGAGACGCTATGATAACAGAGAAGGTCACTGATGGACTCGCGCTCCACAGTGACCAAGGGTCTCAATACACCTCCGAAGCATACTTCGACCTAAGCAAAGAATATCACTTTCAACCCTCTATGTCCAGTCCCGGTTGTCCATACGACAATGCTGCTATGGAGAATTTCTTCGGAACGCTTAAATCGGAATGCCTTTATCGTGCCCATTATTCTACTCGCGCAGAGGTAGAGGAGTTGGTTGCACAATATGTCCACTTCTACAACTTCGAACGCATTAACCTGAAATACGGCCTTACTCCCTATGAAATCAGGAGCAACGCCGCGTAAGGTTGCGTAATTCTACAATATCCTTTTATTTTCCTGTCCGTTCAACCGGATACAGTCCAGTGCCGCAGATTTTTTAATCTGCAACACCGCCTTGCATTTTGGATGCCGCGCCCAGCTTGAATGTCTATTTTGCCGGAAGGCCCTTTGCCTTTCCGGAACGCCTGAACAGCATGACGAGCGCAGCGGCCAGCGCGAGCGATGTAAAGAGCGCGGCCATCAGAAGCGGGGAGGGAGCGGTGGGCGCTAGCGAGGCGGCCGGAATAACGCGGGCGCAGAGGGGATAGAGGGCGTAGACCAGCGCGGCGGAAAACAACGCGTGCAGCGCCCGGCAGCCGCACAGAAAGACCGCGGGCACACCGACCGGCCGCAAAAAGGAAAGGTTTTGCAGCAGAATGCTGACGCCGCCGAACGAGATAGCCGCGCACACGCAGACGGCGGCTTCGCGCGGGGGAAAACCAAGGGAAATGATGGCCCGGGAGCCGCCAGCCATTTCGAGCGCCGCGTGCAAAAAGGCCTGTGCCGTGCGGGTAAAGACCGGAAAGGCACAGCCGCACAGGCAGGCGGCGACGCTCATGAGCACGATGCACCCGCAGACGGTGAGCATCGCCAGGGCGCTGCCCTGCACCGCCTTGGCGAACGAAACAGGTTCCACGGCGGCAGGGGCTGACGATTTTGGGACGCTTTCCGGCTTCAAAAATGGCCAGATGCACAGCGCGCACAGCGCCGAGCCGAGCCAATGTGCGGCGAGCACGGCAACCCCCAGCGCGCGTGAGGAAGCCCATACGCTTACTGTTCCGAGCAGGAACATGGGGCTGCATGTGCCGGTGAGCGCCGCGAGCAGGCGCGTCTGCCGCGAGTTCAACGCCCCCTGCTCGCGCAGAAGCGAAATGAGCCGAGCGCCGCCGGGTGAACCGCCCATAAAGGCGAGCGCGGCGACAGGCAGCGCGCGGGGAATGCGGCGCATGCGGCAGAGGGCGGGCGTAAGAAGCTGGCAGAGCACCATGTACGGAAAAAGCGCGGGCAAAACCCCCTGCGAAAACACGCGCAGGCCGCTGGCAGCGGCATCGAGAGCCTCAAGCGGAAAGCGCAGCATGAGCGCGAGCAAAAAGCCGGCAAAGACGGCGGCCATGGAATCCCCCCCTGTTCTGAGGCATCGTATGCGCGGGGGACGGGCTTCATGACCGGAGGATGACGGGGGAAGTGCGCGCATCCCGCCGCCCCAGACGCGCGTCAGGAGCGGTGCAGCAGAGGGCCCAGACGTCGGTCGCCCGGACGTCCAGGCAAAAGAGGGGATCAGCCTGCCGCTCAAAGGGCGCGGCGCGCAGGACGAGCGGAACGGAGGAGGAACCCTTGAGATGGCGAAGCAGGGGAGCGGCATCCTCGCGAAAGCCGAGCACGCGCGCATAGCTTGGCAGCGGGGATGCTTGCGCCTGTTCGCGCGTGAATCCCACGAGCGCGTGCAGCAGCATGCGGGTGATACGCGCGCGGGTGTAGCGCTTGGACTTGATGCCGGTAACGAGCTGCTCATACGCCGCCGCATCCTGCGCGCAGCGCAGAATGCGGTTTTCGAGCCCCTCCGGCATATCGTAGAGCGCGCGCAGGTCGCAAAGCCGCATCGTGCGAAGCCGGTAGAGCAGCAGATTGGAAAAAGCATCCAGGTCGGCACAGCGACCTTCTGCAAATGCCGCTTGCAGCAGGTCTGCGTCCGGCATGGCGGCATGGAGTGCCTGCCACTCCCCGCGCCGCGCGGCCAAGCGGATGGCGGTCGCGGAGGCGAGAGGGGAGAGCGCTTCCTCGTGATAGCCGCTTCCACTGCGCGCGACGGGGAGCGCCTTGACGGCGGGCGCGAGCTCTCTCAGCGCGCGTTGGTATTCCGCAGCGAGCGAAAAATTCGGCTGCGCGAGCGCAGGCGCGTCCTCTTCATGGAGCCCCAGCGTCTCACAAAGCGCCTGCGCGCGGGCGCGTGGGAAGGAGCAGCCCCGCGCGAGCGCGCGAGCGAGGGCGGCGCGAAAGGCGGGCGGCTCCTCGCCCAGCAGCTCCGTAGCCTGGCGCAGATACGGCAGGCTTTGTTCCTCACAGCCGAAGGAGAGGTGGGTGACGGCGCCGAGGGAAGCGAGCAGCGCCACGCCGCCGCGCGCAAAGCGTTCCGCCTGCGCGCAGGCGAACGCAAAGGGCAGCTCGAGCACGAGGTCCGCGCCGCCGGACAGCGCCATGCGGGCGCGGATCCATTTATCCAGCAGCGCGGGCTCACCGCGCTGCGTAAAGCAGCCGCTCATGACGCAGACCACGTAGTCCGCGCGGGCGCGGGCGCGCGCCTGCGCGAGATGATAGGCGTGGCCGTTATGAAAGGGATTGTATTCGCAGATGACGCCGACGACGCGCATAGGGCCCTCCTGACTGCTGCGGACGCTCTCAAAGCCGCCCTTTTTCCGAAAAATACGGCAAAAGCGGCCGTATTGCCTTTTCAAAAAACGCTTTTTCCTGTATAATATAGGATGATTTCTACAATGAAACCAACTCTTTACTATAGTACCACGTCGAGGAGGATTTGAACATGTCTGTCATTGAAAAGATTAAGGCGAAGGCGGCTGCCGACATCAAGCACATCGTGCTGGCCGAGGGTACGGAGCCCCGTACGGTGCAGGCGTCCGCGAAGATCGTCGAGCAGAAGCTTGCGAAGGTGACGCTGGTCGGCGCCAAGGCCGAGGTGGAGGCCAAGGCACAGGAGCTGGGCGTGAACCTGTCGGGCGTTTCCATCGTCGATCCCGCTACCTGCGAGAAGACCCCGGCTTACGCGCAGAAGCTCTTCGAGCTGCGCCAGAAGAAGGGCATGACGCTGGAGCAGGCGACCGAGCTGGTGACGAAGAACACGCTTTACTTCGCTACGATGATGCTGAAGATGGACGACGCGGACGGCATGGTCGCGGGCGCGATCAACACCACCGGCGACGTGCTCCGCCCGGCGCTGCAGATCGTCAAGACGGCCCCCGGCATCAAGGTCGTCTCCTCCTGCTTCCTGATGGACGTGCCCAACAAGAAATACGGCGACGACGGCGTGATGGTCTTTGGCGACTGCGCGGTCATCCCCAACCCCACGGCAGAGGAGCTGGCCGCGATCGCGGTTTCTTCCGCGCAGACCGGCAGGGCGCTGGCGGACCTCGACCCGCGCGTGGCGCTGCTTTCCTTCTCCACGAAGGGTTCGGCCAAGCACGAGAACGTCACCAAGGTGCAGGAAGCGACCCGGATTGCACATGAGATCGCCCCCGACCTGAACGTAGACGGCGAACTGCAGGCAGACGCCGCGCTGGTAGAATCCGTCGGCCAGCTCAAGAGCCCGGGCAGCCCCGTCGCCGGCAAGGCGAACGTGCTGGTCTTCCCGGACTTGCAGGCGGGCAACATCGGCTACAAGCTGGTGCAGCGCTTGGCGGGCGCAGAGGCGGTCGGCCCGATCATCCAGGGTCTGGCCAAGCCCGTGAACGACCTTTCCCGCGGCTGCTCGGTAGACGACATCGTCTCCGTCGTTGCAATCGCGGCGGTCAAGGCACAGGGCTGAGATACAGGCAGCGGGGCGCACGCCGTGCGCCCCGTCGTATATGAAATACGTATTGGGTAGGAGAGTTGTACATGAAAATCTTGGTTATCAACGCGGGTTCTTCGTCGCTCAAGTATCAGTTGATCGACATGGAGGGCGAGACCGTCGAGGCGAAGGGCCAGGTCGAGCGCATCGGCATCGAGGGCACGCACTTCAAGCAGAAGGTCGCAGACAAGGTCATCGACTATGAACGCAACATGAAGGATCACGTCGAGGCCATCGAAGCGGTCATGGCGGCGCTGACGGACGCGGAGAAGGGCGCCATCAAGAGCATGGACGAGATCTCGGCGGTCGGCCACCGCGTGCTGCACGGCGGCGAGACGTTCAAGGAATCCGTTCTGGTGACGGAGGAGACGATGAAGGGCATGAAGGAGCTCGTGCCGCTGGGGCCGCTGCACATGCCCGCGAACCTCATGGGCATCGAGTCCTGCCAGAAGGTCATGCCCAATACGCCCAACGTCGCGGTGTTCGACACGGCGTTTCACCAGACCATGCCGCCCAAGGCGTTTTTGTACGCGATTCCCTACGACTACTACAAGCGCCTCAAGATTCGCCGGTACGGCTTCCACGGCACCAGCCACCGCTACGTCGCCAGCATCGTGCCGGACATGTTGGGCAAGAAGCCGGAGGACTGCAAGTTCGTCATCTGCCACCTGGGCAACGGCTCCTCGCTTTCCGCCATCAAGGGCGGCAAGTGCGTGGATACCTCGATGGGCCTGACGCCGCTGGAAGGCGTCATTATGGGCTCGCGCTCGGGCGACCTGGATCCCGCGGTGCTCGAGTGCATCATGGAAAACGACCACATCACCGACATTCACGAGATGCTGAACATCCTGAACAAGAAGTCCGGCCTCGCGGGCCTCTCGGGTCTCAGCAGCGACATGCGCGACGTGCGCGGCGCGTCGGAGAAGGGCGATCCGATGGCCATTACGACGATGGAAGCGTGGGGCTATCGCATCCGCAAGTACATCGGCGCTTATGCGGCGGCGATGGGCGGTCTGGATGCGATCGTGCTGACGGCCGGCATCGGCGAAAACGACGCCGTGGCCCGCAGCTACGTCATTCAGGATCTGGAGTTCCTGGGCGCGAAGCTCGACCCGAAGAAGAACGTCACCGGCGCTTCCGGCGTGATTTCGACGGACGATTCCACCTGCAAGGTCATTGTGGTGGCGACCAACGAAGAGCTGCCGATCGCACGCGATACCAAGGCGATCGTCGAGGCGCTGTAAAGCGCGCTAAAAAGCCGCACAGGTATTGACAAAGAAGAGGACAACCGTTATAATATCGGATGGTTGACTTTTCGAGGTGAAACGTATGCAGCTAGACATCAGCAAGGCGCTTAAAGCCCCGGGCGAGGAATTCGACTTCGCGGTCGTGGAGTCGCACGCGCCGGAAGAATGGCACGGAGACGAGCTCGTCTTCACGTCGCCCGTTTCTTTATCGGGTGTGTTTGCTGCTGCGGGGGAATCCATTCTGTTGCGCGGCGAGGTGAAGGCCACGATCACCGTTCCCTGCGCCGACTGCCTTGAACCTGCTGTCCTTCCGGTCAGCGCAAAGGTAGACGAGGTCTTTACGCGCGAGGAAGATCCCGACGACCCTGACCGGTTTACGTACGAGGGGCATGTGCTGCATCTGGACGACCTCGTGCTCGGTGCCATTCTGTTGGAATTGCCGATGCGCATTCTGTGCAGGCCCGACTGCAAAGGCCTCTGTCCCGTGTGCGGTGCAAACCTCAACCAGACCCAATGTTCATGCCAGAAAGAAATGCCATCCAAACAGCCCTTTGCGGCGTTGGCATCCTTGCTGAATCAGGATGAGGAGGTGTAAGTCATGGCTACTCCGAAGGGGAAAATTTCTAAGTCTCGCGGCCGTATGCGCCGTGCTAACTGGAAGCTGTCCGCGCCCGGCATCGTCAAGTGCCCGCGCTGCCAGCAGATGAAGCTCAGCCACCGCGTGTGCAAGCACTGCGGCTACTACGATGGCAAGCAGGTCATCGCTGTGGAAGCTGAAAACGAGAAGAAGGCGTAAGCTTTCTCCAATCAGGCGGCAACCCCGCGTCCTTGAGTGGGCGCGGGGTTTTGCCGTATCAGGGAGGGGGAGAATCGATGAAGGCTGTCGTCTACAAGCAAAAGGGCGTATTCGAGCTGGAAGAGCGCCCGATGCCGCGCATCCTCGATCCCCGGGACGCCATCGTGCGGGTGACGCTGTGCTCGATCTGCTCCAGCGACCTGCACATCAAGCATGGCAGCGTGCCGCGCGCCGAGCCCGGCGTCGTCGTAGGCCATGAGATGGTCGGCGTGGTGACCGAGACGGGGGAAGCCGTCGCGGGCTTCCGGGCAGGCGATCGCGTCACGGTCAACGTGGAGACGTTCTGCGGCGAATGCTTTTACTGCAAACGCGGCTTTGTGAACAACTGCGTATGCGGCGGATGGGAACTCGGCGGCCGAATCGACGGCGGACAGGCGGAATACGTGCGCGTGCCTTTTGCGGATTGCGGGCTTGATCGCATCCCGGAGGGCGTAAGCGATGAAGCGGCGCTCTTCACCGGCGATATCCTCGCCACGGGCTACTGGGCTGCGAAGATCGGCGGAATCGGCGCAGGCGATACGGTGGCCGTGCTGGGGGCCGGGCCGACAGGGCTGTGTGCCATGGCTTGTGCAAAGCTGTATCATCCCGCGCACGTCGTCGCGGTGGACTTGCGCGAGGATCGGCTCGCGCTGGCACAAAGGGAGGGCTTTGCGGACATCGCCCTGAATGCAGCGCAAACGGACGTAGCGGCTGCTTTGCGGGAAATGACGGAAGGACGCGGCGCGGACGTCGTGATAGAGGCTGCAGGCGGCAGGGATACGCTGCAGACCGCCTGGCAGGTCGCCCGTCCGAATGCGACGGTCTGCATCGTCGCGCTGTACGAATCCCCGCAGGCGCTGCCCCTTCCGCAGATGTACGGCAAGAACCTGACCTTCAAGACCGGGGGTGTGGATGCCTGCGACTGCGGAGAAATTCTGCGGCTCATCGCTGCGGGAAAGATCGACATGCGGCCGCTGATTACCCATACCTTGAGCCTGGATCGGGCGATGGAGGCTTATGACCTCTTTGAACAGAGACGAGACAACGTCATTAAGGTGGCATTGAAA